>DASTYZ010000071.1:0-31400 GCA_035764545.1 Solirubrobacterales bacterium
ACCTCCAACTTCCTCTTCTGGGGGGCCCAGTTCTCCTACGAGTCCCTCTCGCTGCCGCTGATGGTCGTCGTCCTGATGGCTTTCGTCGAACGCGATTCGGCGCCGGCGCCGGCCCGCGGCGCCTGGGCGGTCCCGATCGTCCTCGGCATCCTCGCGATCGCGATCACCCACCACCTCACCTCCTACGCGCTCGCCTTCATCTTCGTCGCCCTCGCGGTCCTCTACCGGGTGATGAAGGTCGACAAACCGAACCCCTGGCCGTTCGCCCTGCTGGCGGTTGGGACCGCTATCGGCTGGCTGCTGATCGCCGCCCGCTCGACCACCGGCTACCTCTTCCCGGTGCTGGAGGAGGCGATCAAGGCGTTTCTCAAGACCGCCTCGGGCGAGTCGGCGCCCCGCACCCTTTTCGGCCAGGCCTCAACGGTCGCCGAAACGGTCGCCTCGACCCCGTTGCCGGCGCGCGCCGTGGCGCTGCTCGCGGTCGCCGTGCTCGGCGTCGGCACCCTGGTCGGGCTTCGTCAGGTCTGGAGGCGCGAGCGCGACAAGCCCCTGGTCCTGCTCTTCTGCGCCGGCGCCGTCACCTTCTTCCTGGCGCTGACCCTGCGCTTCGCGCCCGCCGCCTGGGAGACCGGCAACAGGGCGGCCGGGTTCCTCTTCATCGGCCTCGCCTTCGTCGCCATCTACGGCGCCGCCGTGCTGCTGCGGGCCGGGCCGAACCTGCTGCGCCGGCGCCTAATCCTCACCGGGGCGCTGGGCATCGTCCTCGTCGGCGGTGCGATCTCCGGCTGGCCCTGGGACATCCAGCTGGCGCGACCGGTGCAGGCGACCGCCAAGGACAAGGAGATCGACTCCGAGGCCTTGGCGCTGGCGTTCTTCGCGCGCCAGCGCCTGGATGGAAGCCGCTTCGCCGCTCCTGAAGCCGACGCCCGCGTGCTGCTGACCCCGGGCGAGCAGGTCGCCTACGGCGGTCAGGGCCCGGACATCGAGGACATCGTCGACGAACCCGAGCTCGCCGAGTGGCAGCTGCCATTGCTGGAGAGCCACCACATCCCGTACCTGGTCGCCGACCGCAAGCTCAACTCCGAGGACACCCTGCGCGGCCAGTACTTCCAGGTGCCCGGTCAGTACGGGACCGACCTGCGGCCGAAGGGCGTCGTCCACAAGTTCTCCGCGATCCCCGTCGGCCGGGTCTGGCACAGCGGCCGCCTCGTCCTCTTCAACCTCAGGGACCGGCCATGAGGGGGCACCGGGATCTCGAGCGAGTCTGCCTGGCGGCGATCGTCTGCGCCCTGGTCGCGGCGCTGGTCCCGTGGGAGATCGTGCGGATCGCCGCGGCGGTGCCGCTGACCCTCTTCCTGCCCGGCTACGCGATCGTCTCGGCCGCCTTCGCCTCGCGCGAGCTGGCGCCGCCGAAGCGGATGGTGCTGGTCGTCGGCGTCAGCCTGATGGTGCTCGTACTCTGCACCTTCTTCCTCAACATCCCGTCGTTCGGACTCACCACCGCCAGCTGGGCGGTGCTATTGCTGATCATCATCATCGCCGCCGCCCGGGGGGCGGCGATCCGGCGGGAGCGCCCGGAGCGCCACCGGCGCGCCCCGATCTCGCTGCCGCGGCCGACGGTGGGGAGCGCGGCCATGCTCGCCGCCGCCTTCGTGATCGCCGTCGCGGCACTGGCGCTCAGCCAGAGGCCGGTGCCGGCCGACGACGCCGACGGCTACTCGGCGCTCTGGATGCTGCCGACCGATTCGCGCGAAGAAGCGGTCGCCGTCGGCGTGATCAGCAACGAACAGGACTCAGAAGCGTTCCGGCTCCGGGTCGAGGTCGGCCAGGACGAGTCGAAGAACCGCCGGGTGGTGGTCGACCCGGGGGAGGAACGGGTCTACGAAGTCGACGTGCCGCCGCGCTCGAGCGGTAGGACCCACGTCGTCGCCACCCTCTACCGCGAGGACCGGCCCGGCCACCCCTACCGGCGGGTCTCGAGCTGGCTGCCGAGGCAGAAGACCTTCCCTTGACCGCTTCACCGGCAGCGCTCGCCGTCGACGTCGTCGTCACCAACCACAACTACGCGGGCTTCCTGCCGGAGGCGATCGAGAGCGCCTGCGCGCAGTCCCATCCCGACGTCCACGTCGTCGTCGTCGACGACGGCTCCACGGACGGCTCGCGCGAGGTGCTGAAGAACTACGGGGACCGGGTCGAGGTCGTCCTCAAGGAGCAGGGGGGCCAGGCTTCGGCTCTGAACGCCGGCCTCGAGCGCTGTCGCGGCGACGTCCTCCTCGTCCTCGATGCCGACGACGTTCTGCGTCCCCACGCCGCCGAGCGGGTCGCCGCGGCCTTTGCCGCCGGGCCGCGCCTCTCCAAGGTGCAGTTCCCGATGGCGATCATCGACGCCGACGGCAGCGCCACCGGTGAGGTGAAGCCGGGCGGCCACCTGCGGGCGCCTGTCGGCGACCAGCGCCAGGCCGAGCTCGCCTTCCCCTTCGACCTGCCCTGGCTGCCGGGTGGCGGCACCGGCTTCAGGATGGACGCGGTGCGGCGGATCCTGCCGATCCCCGCCGCCGACTATCCGCGCAGCGGCGCCGACTGGTACCTCGTCCACCTGACGGCGCTGCTGGGGGAGGCGGCGCTGCTGGAGGAGGTCTGCGCCTCCTACCGGGTTCACGGCGGCAACGCCTACGAGCTCGCGGCCGACGAGATCGACCTCGACCACGTCCGCGAAGCGATCGTCTTCGCCGGCGCGACGACGCGCTCGCTGGAAGCGCTCGCCGACGAGCTCGGTCTCGAGCGTCCGCGACGGGTTCTCTCCTACGCTGACCTCGCCAATCGCCTGGTCTCGCTGCGGCTGGAGCCGCAGCGCCACCCGCGCGCCGACGATCGCCGGCTCCCGCTCCTGCGGGACGCCGTGCGAGCGACCCGCCGCCGCACCGACGTCTCGCTGCCGATGAAGGTCCTCCTCGTCGGCTGGTTCGTGCTTGAGACCGTCGTCCCGCGGCGCCTGGCGCGGCTCCTGGCTGAGCTCTTTCTCTTCCCCGGCAAACGCACCGGGGCGAACCGGCTACTGGGAAGATTGCAGCGCTAGCGCCCATGCGAATTCTGATCGTCACCGACCACTACCCGCCGTTCATCGGCGGTGCCCACCGCCAGGCGCGGCTGCTTGCCGCCGGGATGGCGCAGCGCGGGCACGACGTCGCCGTCGCCACCACCTGGCACGGGGGCTTGCCCCCGCTCGACTGGGAAGAGCACGTCACCGTCCACCGGCTGCGCCAGGTTCGGACCGTGGTCCGCTCGCTGATCCGCGGTGAGGAGCAGCGCCATCAGCCGCCGTTCCCCGACCCGGTGACGATCGCCGGGCTGCGCCGTCTGATCTCGGGCTTCGAACCGGACGTGATCCACGCCTATGGCTGGCTCGCCTTCTCGGTCGCCGCCGCCCTGGGCCGCCGCCGGATCCCGCTCTTGATCTCCGCTCGCGATTACGGCTACTTCTGCGCCAACCGGACGCTGCTGCGCAAAGGCGAGCCCTGTAGCGGGCCGGCTCCGCTGAAGTGCGCGACCTGCGCTACCGACTACTACGGCGGCGCCCCCAAGGGCCTTGCAGCCACCGCCGGCGTCTACGCCTGCCGGCCGCTATTGGCGCGGAAGATGACCGGCCTGCACAGCGTCAGCACCTTCGTCCACGATGTCACCACCCGCTACCTCTTCGGCCCCGGCGGTGCGCCCGACGACCTCGTCCAGGTGACGATCCCGAGCTTCCAGGACGTCTCCCCGGATGAACCGGTCGATAGCTCCGACGGTGAGGTTGGCGCCTACCTGGCGCGGCTGCCCGAGGAGCCGTTCATCCTCTACGTCGGGGCCTTCCGCAAGGTAAAGGGGCTGGAGACGCTGTTCGACGCCTACAACCGGCTGGAGTCGCCACCGCCTCTGGTCCTGATGGGCACCTACGAGCGGGACTCCCCCGGCGGCTTCCCACCCGACGCCGTGGTTCTCACCGACGTTCCTCACAAGGTCGTGATGGCCGCCTGGGACCGGGCGATGTTCGGGGTCATGCCCTCGCTCTGGCCGGAGCCCTTCGGCGCCACCGTGGCCGAGGCGATGAACCGCGGCAGGCCGGTGATCGGCACCACCCCGGGGGGCCACATCGACATGATCGGCGAGGACGCCGGACTGCTGGTGCCGCAGGGCGACGTCGGTGCCCTGGAGACGGCGATGCGGGAGCTGATCGGCGACCCCGAGCGGCGCGAGCGCTTCGGCCGGACCGCGAGCGAGCGGGCGCGGTCCTTTGCCGCGGGCGCGGTGGTCCCCCGCTTCGAGCAGGCCTACCGCGACGTCCTCGCCGCCGGATGAGGATCCTGCTCGTCGTCCCGGTGCCGCCGCAAGCCGACGGCGGCGGGGCGATTCCGGTCCTGCTCTACGCGGAGCTGCTGGGGCTGAGTCAGCGCCACGAGGTGACTCTGGTGACCGCGGTGGGCGATGAGCCGGGCGAAGAGGAGGCGGTGCAGCGGCTGCGCGATCAGGTCGAGGTCCACGTCGCCGACCGCAGGCGGCCGCCGCCCGGCTCGGCACGGCGCCGGCGGCAGCTGCGGATGGCACGGAGGTGGGCTCGCGGGGGCTGGCCGTGGCGCACGGTCTGGTTCGCGGCGCCGGAGCTGCAGGCGAAGATCGACGAGGTGTGCGCCGGGCGCGAGTTCGACCTGGTCGCGATCGAGGACAGCGCGATGTCGGTGTTCCGCTATCCCCCCGGAGTGCCGACCGTCTTCACCCACCACGAGGTGCTGCGGCCGCGTCCGGTCGATTGGCATCCGGGTGGGCCGCGGCGCTGGCCGGATTGGGCCTTCGGCGAGCTCGACCGGCGTCGCTGGCAGCGTTTCCAGCGCCAGGCCTGGCGGCGCTTCGACCTGGTCCAGGTCTTCAGCTGGGGCGACGCCGACTCGATCGCCGCCCTGGCGCCGGAGGTTGCTCCGCGGGTCCGGATCGACCCCTTCGGTCTGGTCCTGCCGCCGGCTGCTGACCCGGGGCGGGAGGCAGCCGGGACGATCCTCTTCGTCGGCGCCTTTCACCATCCACCCAACCGCGACGCCGCGCTTTGGCTGGCGCGGGAGATCTTGCCGGCGGTGCGGGAGCGGGCGCCGGGGGCGCGGCTGCGGATCGTCGGCTCGGCGCCGCCTGCGGAGGTGCTCGAGCTTGCCGGCCCGCAGGTCGAAGTGGTCGCGAACGCTCCCAGCGTCCTCCCGCACCTGGAGGAAGCGGCGGTGGTGATGGCGCCGGTGCGGAGCGGGGGAGGGATGCGGATGAAGGTCCTGCAGGCGATGGCGGCCGGCAAGGCGGTGGTGACGACGCCGCTCGGGACCGAGGGCTACACCGGCTTCGGCGAGGAGCCGCCGCTGGCGGTTGCCGAGAGCGAGGCCGAGATCGCGACGGCGACGGCGGCGCTGCTCTCCGACGACGCCGAGAGACGGGGGCTGGGAGGGCGGGCGCGTGCCTTCGCTGAGCGCCACCACAGTCCAGAGGCCTGGGCCGAGCGCCAGACGGCGGTCTTCGAAGAGGCGCGAGCGCTGAGGAGCGAGGCCGTTGATGGCTGAGGCGCCCGCGGTCAGCGTCGTCATCCCCACCCACCAGCGCCGCGAGGCGCTGCGGACGGTGCTGGAGTCGCTCTCCCGCCAGAGCGTCGAGCCCGCTTCCTACGAGGTGGTCGTCGCGGTCGACGCCTCCACCGACGGCACGCTGGAGATGCTGGAGGGGCTTTCGGTGCCATACGCGTTGCGCTGGGTCTCGCCGCCGGGACGCGGGCGGGCGGGGGCGGTCAACGCCGCGGTGGCGGCGGCGAGGGGGGAGATCGCGATCGTCCTCGACGACGACATGCGGGTCGTCGCCGAGTTCGTCGAGCGGCACCGCTCCCACCACCCGGCCGGATCGCGTCGCTGCGTCCTCGGCGCGGTGCCGGTCGAGCTGGAGCCGGGCTGCACCCACGCGGCCCGCTACGTCAAGGACAAGTTCGACCTCCATCTCTCTCGCCTCTCCGACCCCGAGCACCTGGCGCTGCCGCGGTCCTTCTTCACCGGCAACGCCTCGCTGCGGACCGAGGTGATGCGGGAGGTCGGCGGCTTCGACGACTCCTTCGGCATCTACGGCAACGAGGACGTCGAGCTGGCGCTGCGGCTGCGCAAGGCGGGGGTGGAGCTGGGCTACGACCCCGAGGCGCTCGCTTACCAGTCCTACGACAAGGACCTGACCGGACTGCAGCGGGACACGCTGGCGAAAGGCCAGACGACGGTGCAGCTCGCCCGCAGCCACCCCGAGGTCTTTCCCAGCCTGCGCCTGGCGAGCCCCGACGACAGCTCGCGCCCGTGGCTGGCGGTGCGGGCGGCGCTGCTGTGGATGACGCGGCGAGCGCCGAGCACGAGCGGCGTCGTCTTCGCGCTCTTCTCGCTGCTAGAGAGGCTGGGCGCCTGGCGCCTGCCGCTCTTCTACCGGCCGGTCCTCGATTACGCCTTCTGGGCAGGGGTGGACGCGGCGCTGCGCGAATCAGACGAGGGCGAGGATCTGTCGAAGCTTGCCGGAGAGCTACAGCGTGGCCCGATCAGTCGTCTTCTACACCGATAGCCGCGTTCTCGGCGGCGCCGAGAACGCGATGTTCATGCTGCTCGGATCGCTCGATCGGGCAGCGTGGGAGCCGACGCTGCTGCTCGAGGACGCGGAGGGGACCGAGCCTCTGGCCGAGCGCGCCGCGGCGCTCGGGGTACCGGTGCGGCGGGTCCCGCCGCTGCCGCTGGGCCTGGTCGGCGCCCGCCGGGTGCCGGGCCTCGTCCGCCTGCTCAGGCGCGACCCCCCCGATGTCTTCCACGCCCACATGAGCTCGCCGGTCGCCTGCAAGTGGGGCTTGCTGGCGGCGGTGCTGGCGCGGGTGCCGGCGGTGCTGGGCACGGTCCAGGTCGGCGCCTACGAGCCGCCGAACCGCTCGGCCTACTGGCAGCTGCGGGCGCTGGCGCGCCGGGTCGACCGCTACCTCGCCGTCTCGCGTGAGATCGCCGGTGAGCTGGTGGAGGGGCTGGACTGGCCGGCCGAGAAGGTCGAGGTCGTCTACAACGCGGTCGACGTCGAGCGGGTCGAGGCGAAGGCGCCGCCGGGGCTGCGGGAGCAGCTCGGCGGCTCGGAGACGCGGCCGCTGGTCCTGACCCCGGCGCGGCTCAACGCGCAGAAGGGGCACGGGACGCTGCTGGAAGCGGTGGCCGAGGTGCCCGACGCGATGTTCGTCCTCGCCGGCGAGGGGCCGGAGCGGGCGGCGCTGGAAGCCCGGGCGGCGGAGCTGGGGGTCGGCGAGCGGGTCAGCTTCCTCGGTCGCCGCGAGGACATCCCGCAACTGCTCGCCGCCTGCGACGTCTTCGCCCTGCCCTCGCTCTACGAGGGTTCCTCGTTGGCGGTGCTGGAGGCGATGGCGGCGGGAATCCCGGTCGTCTCCTCGGCGATCGGCGGCACCGAGGAGCTGATCGAGGACGGGCGCAGCGGCCTCTTGGTCCCACCCGGCGACCCGAAGGCGCTGGCAGAGGCGCTGCGACGGGTGCTCGGTGAGGCGGGCCTGCGCCGGGATCTGGCCGCGAGAGCACGCGAGCGGGTTGACCAGGGATTGACCCGCGAGCAGAACTCCGATCGGGTGACGGCCGTCTATGCCGATCTACTCGACCTGGAGGGGATGCCGGAGTCGCGGCGCAATCCCCTGCTGCGCCGGCAGGATTGGCGCTTCCTGCTTCCCGAGGCCGAGTTGCTGGTGCGCTGGCGGTTGCCGCGGCCAGGCAGGGCGCGGCGGGTTCGTCGTCGCGCCGAGGCTGCCGGGTACACCGACGTGCGCGTCTACTGGGCCGGGCCGCTGCCGCACCGCCTGCCCCAGTTCTGGCTCCCGGTCGAGACCGAGGGGGCGGTCGACTACCTGCTCGAGAGCCGGGCTCCGCGCTCGCTCTCCGGATGGATTCTGCGTGAGCTCTGGTGCCTGGTCAGGAGCGCTGGCCTCCTGGCTCCCCTCTACGTCGTCGGGACGCCACCGGGCCCGGCGCCCGGGCCAGACCTGCCGGTCTCACCATCGTGGCCGCTGCTGCTTCTCACCACCGGCCACCGCAGCATCAACAAGGCCGTCGGTCTCGCCTTCGAGCCGGGGGCAGGGAAGCCGACCAAGGCGCTCAAATTCGCCCGCGTCCCCGAGGCCGAGCCCGGCCTCGAGTGCGAGGCCGAGGTGCTGGGCCAGTTGGCGGAGGAGCGGCCGGAGCTATCCGGCGTGCCACGGCTGCTCGGCCAGGGCTTCCGCAGCGGCCGGCTCGCGGTGGTCCAGGAGGCCGTGGCGGGGAAGTCCCTGTTGGAGACGCTGCGGCCGCAAAACTTCGAGGAGGTGGCGCTGCAGGTGACGCGCCTCCTGATCGAGCTGGCGAGGCCGGGGGAGGCCGTCCCGGCGGAGGACCGGAAGCGCCTCGTCGCCGAGCCGCTCAAGTGGTTCGAGCAGCATTTCGGCCTGCTTATCGAAGGCCGGACGCAGTTGTCCCCGCATACCGGGGACAACTGCGTCCGGCTCCTGCTCGACGGCCTCGGGGAGGTTCCGGGCGCGGTCGAGCACCGCGACTGCTCGCCCTGGAACATCCTGCGGACACCGGCGGGTGAGCCGGTGCTCCTCGATTGGGAGTCGGCGAAGCCCAACGGGCTGCCGGGTCTCGACCTCGTCTACTTCCTCGCCAACTGCGCCTTCATCCTCGATGGCGCTCTCGAGAGCGGCCGCACCCGGGAGACCTACGCCCAGTTGCTCGACCCGACGACCACCCACGGCCGCGTCGCCAACAAGGCGATCGGCGCCTACACCGACGCCCTTGGCATCACGGCTGAGGACTTTCGGCGCCTCCGCCTCCTCACCTGGGTCGTCCACAGCCGCAGCGACTATCGCCACCTGCGGCTCGAGTCGCCGGGGGAGCCCTCCCCGCAGGCGCTCCGCGAGGCGCCCTTCTTCGGCCTCGTCGAGGAGGAGCTGGCCCGCGGCTAGCGCCGCAAGCGCAGCCACCAGGAGGGCAGCGCCTCGCCGGTGAGCACCTTCCAGAGGACGGCGAGGGCGCCGTCGGCGCCGTGGACGCTGACGCGGCGCAGGCGGTACTCGTCGGTGGAAGCGTCGTTGCGGCCCTTTTCGGTCGTGTAGGCGAGCTCGTAGCCCGCCTCCTCGGTTGCCGCGCAGACGGCGTCGTCGTGATCGCCGTTGGGGTAGGCGAGGACGGCCACAGCCCCCGACACCTGCTCGCGCAGCTCGGCCAGCGAGCCGACCAGCTCGACCTCGCGCTCGGCCGCGCCGAGTTGAGAAAGGCGGCGGTGGTGGCGGGTGTGGGAGCCGATCGCGACGCCGGCGGCGGCCAGCGAGCGGATTTCGTCCCAGCCGGCGACGGGCTCGCCGTCGACCCAGTGGGCGGCGCCCGCGACCTCGGCGCTCGGCACGAAGAGCTGAGGGGAGAGGTGGGCCGTGCGCCGCAGCGGCTCGACGGCGTCGGCGATCGCGTCGTCGACGGTGACGACGAACCGGCGTCGCGGTAGGTGGTTGCGTTCGCCGCGGTGGAAGGCGAGAAGGTGCGTCAGCGGCAGCGGCCGGAACCCGAGCAGGCGCAGCAGGCGCAGCTGGCGGTAGTAGCGCCGCGGGGCGATGTCGATCCGCTCCTGACCGGGCTTCATCTCGCCCGCAAAGCGGTGGTAGACGAGGACCGAGTAGGAGCTGGTCAGCCGCCGCCACTGCTCGTCGCTCGCCTCCTGCCGCACCCGCGCCCAGTGGGCGAGGTCGTTCCGCAGCTCCTTCCAGCGCGGGGAGCGGCGGGCGAGCGGGGTCACGGCCGCGGCCGGCAGCCGCAGCCGTCGCAGCATCCGCGTCCGCCAGGGGGCACTGCACCAGCCCTCGCTCATGCCGCCGCCCAGTTGGAAATGATGCGGCGGTGAGCGTCCTCGGCAAGCTGCGCGCCATCCTCGAGGAGCGGCTGGCGCTGATGGCGCCGTCGCGGCGCCTGCGGCTGGCGCTCGCCGACGAAGTCCTCTCTGCTGAGGCGGCGGGGGGACCGCTGCGGGTGCTGGACGGCGGCTGCGGCGACGGGTTGCTGACCCTCTCGCTGGCCAAGCGCCATCCGAGCTGGGCGCTGCTCGGGGTCGATCTGCGCGCCGACCTCCTGGAGGGTGCCCGAGCGCGGGCGACGGCGCGCTCGCTCGGCAACGTCCGCTTCCAGTCGGCCGACCTCACCCAGGAACTCCCGGAGGGCGATTTCGACGCCGTCGTCTCGCTCGAGGCCCTGGAGGAGATCCCCGACGACGCGGCGG
Organism: Solirubrobacterales bacterium; assembly: GCA_035764545.1. Taxonomy (GTDB): domain Bacteria; phylum Actinomycetota; class Thermoleophilia; order Solirubrobacterales; family 70-9; genus VAYN01. Next base: position 10,309 of record DASTYZ010000071.1, read on the forward strand.
CGCTGCGGAGCCTGGCGGGGGCGCTGGCGCCCGGTGGCCTGCTGGCGTTGCAGGTGCCGGAGAAGGACTGGAGCCCGGTGCTCCCCGGCAGCAGCGGCATCTGGCGCGAGGAGGTGCGGCACGGCTACAGCCGCGAGGAGATCGCCGCCGACGTCCGCGCCGCCGGCCTCGAACCCGTCGAGCTGCGCCCGACCTACCGCAGCCTCGCCGCCGTAGCCCAGGAGCTGCGCGACCGGATCAAGGACACGCCCCTGCCTCTGCGCCTGCTCGCCTTTCCCTTCCTCGCCGCGGCGGTGCGGCTCGAGCGCCTCGGCCTCACCTGGGGGAAGCCCAGCGCCACCCTGGTGCTGGCGCGCAAGCCCGCTCAATCGACGTAGCGCTCCAGCGCCTCGTCCCAGGCCTTCGCCGAGTCGTTTGCCGCGACCACCCCGTCGAGGGTCTCGTCGGCGGTCGCGTTGAACCGGGTCGCGTAGAAGTTGTGGTAGACGAGGTCGCCGAAGACGGTGCCGACGTCGCCGGGGCCACGCTGGCTAGTCACCTCGAAGAAATGTACGTTCGGCGCCTCGGTCGCGGAGATTTCCTCGCCGACGTCGCCGGAGGCGTCGCGCCCCTCCGATCGCGGCACGTAGTGGGCGCGGAACGAGTGCCGCTGCTCGACGAAGCGGGCGAAGCGCATCGCCCAGCAGCAGGGATGGACGTACTCGCGGTTCAGGCGCGCGCCAGAGACCTGGGCGCCTTCCCCTAGCGGCGCCAGCAGCCGGTCGAGCCAGTCGTCGTGGAGGGGGAAGGCGTCGACGTCGAGGGCGACCACGTACTCGGTCTCGCAGCTGAGAACGCCGAGGTCCATCGCCAGCTCGTGGCCGACGTTGGCGGGCAGCAGCAGACCCTCGACGTCGTCGCGCTCGCGGATCCGCTCGCGCGAGCCGTCGACGGAGCCGTTGTCGACAGCGACGATCCGCGTCCCGGCGGGGCTGCGCCGGCGGACGACGTCGATCAGCACCTCGAGGTGCGGCCAGGAGTTCCAGTTGACGGTGACGATCGTCGCCGCGCCCGGTTGCAGGCGGTCGAGGCGCCGGCGCGCCCGCGACCGCAGCGCCGGCACCGCCAGCCGCCAGCCGACGATCTGCGCCAGGCGCTTGAAGTGGGGGCGGGTGGTGACGGGGATGTTGTTGACCGGAAGCTGGCTCACGCGGTTCGGCGGCATCATGACGGAGCCCGACCATCTGTTGGCCGGAACTGAGCGGTTTGCAATTCTGCCGCTACCCTCGGCAGGTGGAGCACGAGGTCCATGCACCCACTCCGCTGCAGCCTTCGACGACCAGGCGCCTGCAGGGGATCGAGGGAATGCGCGCGATCGCCGCGAGCTCGATCGTGCTCGTCCACGTCTGGGGCTTTTCCTCGCCGGACGGCGAGGTGCTCGGATCTGAGCGCTGGATCGGCGACGCGATCTCGACTCTGTCGGTCGGGGTGACGCTCTTCTTCACGCTTTCGGCTTTCCTTCTCTACCGCCCCTTCGCCGCGGCGATCGCCCGCGGTGATGAACGGATGTCGTTCCTTGCCTATCTGCGCAACCGGGCACTGCGAATCGCCCCCGCCTACTGGGCGATCCTCCTCGTCTGCTCGCTCCTGATCGGCACCGTCTATCTGCGCAACGGGGCGGCGCTGGAAGTCGGCCGTCTCACCGACCCCTTCGCCTTCCTGCAGACCGGCCTGCTCTTTCAGAACTACCGCCCGACCACCCTCGGCATCGGGATCGGGCCCGCCTGGTCCCTGGCGGTCGAGCTGGTCTTCTACCTCGTTCTGCCGCTGCTGGTCATCGGCGCTGGCCTGGTGGCGAGTCGGGCCCGCAGCCGCCGCGGTCGGGTGCTGGCGCTGCTCGGGCCACCCCTGCTGCTGCTGATCGTCGGCCTGATCGGCAAGCTGATCGCCGGACAGGTCTTCCCGGCCGCCCCGACCGCCGGCTACGGCAACAACTGGCACTCGGTGGTCGAGCGCAGCTTCTTCGCCCAGGCGGACCTGTTCACCTTCGGGATGCTTGCCGCCGTCGCTTACGTCGAGGTCGCCGACGGCCGGCTGAAGCTGCCGACGTGGTGGCGAGCGGCGGCTGCCGTCCTCGGCCTGCTGATCTTCATCCCCTGCGCCTGGACGATGGACCAGGGCGAGCACAGCTACCTGCTGCAGAACACCGGTCAGGCGTTGGGCCTGGCCCTGATCTTCGCCGCGATCGTGCTCCCCGCGGCCGAGAGTGCACGGTCGTCGGCCGCGGTTCGCTTTCTCGAGAACCCGATTCTGGTTGCGACCGGAGTCGTCTCCTACAGCATCTTCCTCTGGCACCTACCGGTGATCGTCTGGCTTACGGCCCATGACCTGACCTTCAACGGCTGGGGAGGCCTGCTGGTCAACGTTCTCATCGTCGGCGTCGTGGTCGGCGCCCTCTCGGTGCTGTCCTACCGCTTCGTCGAGCGGCCGGCGCTGCGCTACAAACGCTCGATGCGGGTCGAGCGTCCCCCGTCTACGGCAGCAGCCGGGTCGCCCGCAGGGCCAGCTCCCGCCACCGGGCCGGCCACCTAGCCGTCGCCAGTTTCACCCGCAGGGTTCGCAAGGAGTCGCTCGCAAGCACCTCGATCCGGGGCAGCGCGAGGCGGTTGCGGGAGCGGTCGGCGATCCCGGGATCGACCGTGAACGCAGCCAGGTAGCCGGCCTCGGCGGCCGCGGTCTCCACCGCCGCGTTGGTCTCGCCATGGGGATAAGAGAGGGCACGCGGGCGCGGCAGACCCAGCGACTCGAGCAGCTGTGCCGACTCGGCCACCTCCTTCGTCGCCTCTTCTGGTTCGAGCCGCGCCAGGGGGCGGTGGGTCATCGCGTGGGAGCCGATCTCGATGCCGGCTTCCGCTAGCTGCCGCAGGCCGTCGCCGTCGAGCAGGGGCAGCTCGCGCGCGCCCAGCGGCCGGTCCCACTCGTTGGCGGCGCCGGTGAGGCCGGCGACGGCGAAGGCGAGCGCCGGCACGCCGCGCTCGCGCAACACCGGCAGGCCCTCGCTGAGGAGGTCGACGTAGCAGTCGTCGAAGGTGACGAGCGCAGCCCGGCGCGGGAGGGTGCCGCGCCCCTCGAAGGCGGCGAGGACGGCGTCGAGGTCGACGAAGTTCCAGCCGTGGGCGGCGAGGGCGTCGAGCTGCTCGGCCAGGCGTGCGGCCGGAATCCCGTACTCGGCGAGGACGGGATCGTCGCCGAGGTCGGAGACCGCGTGGTAGGCGAGGATCGCGACGGCGTCGTCGCCGGCGGCCGCTTCCCGCGCCTGGCGGACACCGCGCTGGTGTTCCATCGTCCGCAGCCCGAAGAAGAACCGGCGCACCCAGGTCTCGCGCCGGCCGCTCCTGACCAGGGCCACGGCAGCGGCGCGCAGCGGCCAGCTGATGGCTTCCGGCGCCGCCGCCAGCGGGCCGAGCAGCCAGCGGCTGCGACGGGTGTGGAAGGCGGGCCCTTCGTCGAGGCGGCCGGACTGCTCGGGGTGCTTGAGGACCAGCTCCTCCTCGGAGCGGCCCGCCTCGCGGGTCCGGCGCAGGTAGGCGGCCGGGTCGACGTCGTAGTACTGGTAGCTGATTGCCTCCGGGTTGTACGCGACGAAAAGGCCGGCTTTGACCACCCGCAGCCCGAAGTCGATGTCCTCGCCACCGAACATCCCCTCCCGCGTGAACGATCCGTCGAAGCCGCCGAGGCGGCCGAAGTTCGAGCGCGAGATCGACATCTGGCCGGTCAGCAGGTCGTCGGAGGTGACCTCCGCACCGGGGCTCGTCAGCCGCTCGCGGCGGGACTCGGCCCAGAAGCCGACGCCCCAGCTGAGCAGGTTCTGGGGCGAGTCCGGATGCAGCGGCATGTCGCCGACGACGAGGTCGGCGCCCTCACGGTGGGAGCGCTCGTGCTCGGCCAGCATCCGCGGATGCGCCTCCATGTCGTCGTCGAGGAAGAGCAGGATCGCGCCGGCGGCGGCGCGGGCACCGACGTTGCGAGCCGCCGCCGCGCCGCTGTTGGCCTGCTCGATCACGGTCAGGGGGAACGGGGTCTGGAGCGCGCGCAGGGCGTCGGCGCTGCCGTCGCTGGAGCCGTCGACGACGACGATCACCTCGAAGGAGGAGAGCTCCTGCCGGGCCAACGCCTCGACGTTGTGGACCACCCGGTCACGACGCTGATGGGTCGGGACGACGATGCTGAAGCGAGGCTCCTGGGACGGAGCCGGGGCGCCGGCGCTCACGAGGCGGCGGCGGGGAGACGCTCTTCCGGTGGCCGGTCCTCGGGGACGAGCCGGCGCGCCAGCGGCGGCGCCACGACGGCCAGCACGGCTGCCAGGCGCGCCCGCAGGTCGATGCCTTTGGCGGCGGCCAGTCGCAGCAGCGGGCCTTTCGGGGCCGAGCCGTAGAGGACCGACTGGGCCTCAGCGGCGACGGCGCGGGAGCGATGCATCCGCAGCTGGCGCTTGAGGAGGGGGCGCTCCTGCGCCCGTAACCCCGGGTTGGCCGCCGCTTTTTCGAGCAGCGTCACCCGGTCCCAGAGGCTCGAGGCGCGGCTGCCGGTGAGGCTGCCGGGGTGCAGCTTGTACTCGTAGTAGGGCTCCTCGACCAGCCCCGCCTGGCTGCCGTCGAGCAGCAGCCGCGCCCAGCAGTCCCAGTCGTAGCCCGTCCGCAGGCTCTCGTCGAAGCCGCCGATCTGCCGCAGTCGCGAAAGCCGGATCGCCGGCCAGCCGCCGACGAAGCAGCTCTCGAAGATCGCCGTGCGCTGGTCGGCGACGGCGAAGGGGTTGTAGGTCGCGAAGGTGCCGACGCCTTCGTCTTTGACGACGAACTTGGCGTCGGTGGTGATCAGGTCGAGGTCCGGCCGCTCGCGGGCCAGATCGGCGAGCACCTCTAGTCGGTGCGGGTGGTAGGCGTCGTCGGAGTCGAGGATCGCGAGAAAGTCCCCGGTCGCGGCGGCGATGCCGGCGTTGAGGGCCGAGGCGCCGCCGCCGTTGGGCTTGTGGATGGCGACGATCTTGTCGCCGAAGGGCTCAAGCGCGCCGCGGACGTCGTCCTTGGAGCCGTCGTCGACGACGATGATCTCGTGCGGGGGGTAGGTCTGCCGCAGCGCCGAGTCGATCGAGTCGGCGACGGTGTCGGCGGCTTCGTAGGTCGCGATCACGACCGAGAACCGCGGTCCCTCGCTCGACGGCTCCGTCCCGGCCGGCGCCGGCGGCGCCAGGATCGGCAGCCGCTCCTCGCTCATGCCGGCAGCCGCCAGGAGTGGGGGAGGGCGATGTCGCCGTCTGCCTCGGCGGCGACGGGCCGGTCGCCGACGACGCCCGGCTCGACGTCGAAGAAGGCGGCCGCCTGGAGGCCGTCCTGGATGTGTCGTTTGCCTTTGACGAGGACGTCGATCCGGTAGCGCCCCGGCAGCAGCGGCAGCGAGTCGATGTGGCACTCCAGGCGCGTCCCGGCGTCGGAGTTACGGACGTCGACCGGCGCCGACATCTCGCTGTCGAGGGTGCAGATCGGCTGGCCGAGGCTGTTGACGATCGTCAGCTGGCACTCCATCTTCGGCAGGTGCTCGGTGACTTCGACGGCGATCGTCGCCGCCCGCCCGGCGACGACGGCGTTGGGGTGGCCGCCGCTGGCGTCGCGAATCTCCAGGTGGCGCACCAGCGTCTCGTCGTAGGAGCGGCTGTCGCGGTCGGTCCGCTCCAGAAGGTCATCGGAGGCGGCGCGCTCCAGCGTCCGCAGGTAGCTGTCGATCGCCTCGACGATCGGCGCATCGGCCTGGACCTGACCGCGTTCGAGCAGGATGCCGCGGTGGCAGAGCGCCTGGATGATCGCCAGGTTGTGGGAGACGAAGACGACCGTCCGTCCCTCTTTGGCGACCTCGTTCATCTTGCCGAGCGATTTGCGCTGGAAGGAGGCATCGCCGACGGCGAGGACCTCGTCGACGAGCAGGATCTCGGGCTCGAGGTGGGCGGCGACGGCGAAGGCGAGCCGCACCGACATCCCGCTCGAGTAGCGCTTGACCGGCGTGTCGAGGAAGCGCTCCATCTCGGCGAATTCGACGATTTCGTCGAAGCGGGCGCGGATCTCCGCCCGCCGCATGCCGAGGATCGCGCCGTTCAAGAAGATGTTCTCGCGCCCGGTCAGCTCGGGATGGAAGCCGGTGCCGACCTCGAGCAGGGAGCCGACCCGGCCGCTGACGTCGGCGTAGCCGGCCGAGGGCTCGGTTATCCGCGAGAGCATTTTCAGCAGCGTGCTCTTGCCGGCGCCGTTGTGGCCGATCAGGCCGACGACTTCGCCGCTGCGGATCGTCATCGAGAGGTCTTTCAGGGCCCAGAGCTCGTCGCCCTCCCGCTTCGCCTTGTTCTGCCCGCGCCGGAACGGGCGCTGGGCGGCTTCGACGATCGCCTCGCGCAGGGTCCCGTAGCCGGCGCTCTTGACGCCGAGGGTGTAGCGCTTGCCCAGTTGGTGGGTCTCGATTGCGACGTCGGCCATGGTCAGACGAAATCGGCGAAGGCGCGCTCGACGCGGTCGAAGTAGGCGAGGCCGGCGAGGAGAATGCCGACGGCGGCAAGCGCCGAGATCCCGATCAGGTCCCAGGGCGCGTTTCCGGTCCCGAGCGTGGCCCAGCGGAAGCCTTCGACCACGCCGACCATCGGGTTGATCGCCGACAGCGTCCGCCAGGGCTCATCGATCTGGCTGCTCGGGTAGACGATCGGGGTGGCGAAGAGCCACATCTGGATCGCGAAGGGGACGACGTAGCGGACGTCGCGGTAGCGGACGTTGATCGCCGAGAGCGCCGCGGTGGTGCCGAGCGCCGCCGCGACCGCGATCGCGACCAGCAGCGGGATCGTCAGGATCGCGATCGACGGGACGAAGCCCCAGGCGAGGACGATGATCATCAGGATCGCGAAGGAGATCGAGAGGTCGACGAAGCCGGCGACGATCACCCCCGCGGGCATGAAGATCCGCGGGAAATAGATTTTCGAGACCAGGGCGGAGTTGGAGACGAGGCTGTCGGAGCCGAGCAGCAGCGCGGTCGAGAAGAAGGTCCAGGGGACGAGCGCGGCGAGGCTGAAGAGGGGATAGGGGAGGCCGTTGGACGAGAGGCCGGCGACGTTGCCGAAGATCAGCGAGAAGACGACCATGAAGCCGATCGGCTGCAGCACCGCCCAGGCGCCGCCGAGGGCGGTCTGCCGGTAGCGGACGGTGATGTCGCGCAGGGCGATCTGTCCGGCCAGGTCGCGGTAGCGCCAGAGCTCGCGCGGCGCCAGGACCCGGCTGAAGCCGCTGGTCGGCTGGAGGCGGATCGTCTCTACTGCAGGGGTGGTGGGCTCCAAGTGGGGCAGCATAGGAAGAGCATCGGTTCCAGCAGCGCTACTTGACAGAATCGTTCCGGATCATGCATCCATCTCGCCTCGCCCAGGGGTGGCAGCGGCTGAGGCGTCTCGGCGAGCAGTCACTGTTCCGCAACAGCGTCTACATCATGGGCACGACCGCGGTGACGTCGTTGCTCGGCTTCGGCTTCTGGCTGGTCGCGGCCCGCACCCTCTCGGCAACCGAAGTCGGCCGCTCGGCGGCGCTGATCTCGGCGATGCTCTTCGTCTCCGTCTTCACCAACCTCGGCCTCGGCCAGGTCCTGGTCTCGCGGCTCGCCTCGCGGGCGGAGGGACGCGACTGGTCGATCACGGTCAGCACCGGCCTCGCCCTCACCGCCGCCGCCAGCCTCCTCGGCGGCGCCATCGCCGCCGTTCTGCTGCCGACCCTGATCCCGGCCCTCAAGGGCGGGCTCAGCCACGCCACCTTCCTCCTCCTGCCGCTTGGCGTCACCGGCGCTGCCTGCTCGCTGGTCATCGACTACGCCTGCATCGCCGAGCGCCACGCGAAGCTGTCGTTCATCCGCAACACCGTCGCGGCGCTGCTGCGGATTGCCCTGATCCCGCTGGCGACGGTGGTCCCGGTCGAGGGAACGACCTGGATCCTCGGCGTCTGGACCGCCTCGTTCCTGCTGATCGACTTCATCGCGATCTTCCGCGAGCTCCCCGCCCTCGGCCACGACTTCCGCCCGACCCTCGCCGGTTGGCGCCGCGAGCTGGGGGAGATCAAGGGCCTGATCGCCGGTCACCAGTCGATCAACCTCGGCGCCCAGGCCTCCAGCTACCTGCTGCCGGTGCTCGTCTCCGCTCGCCTCGGGCCCGAGCAGAACGCCTACTTCTACACGACGTTCATGGTCGCGAGCGCCCTCTTCTTCATCGCCCCCGCGATCGGCAACGCCCTCTTCGCCGAGGGTGCGCACGAGCCCGAGAAGCTCGGCCGCGACGTCCGCCGCGCCGCCCGCCAGGTGCTGATGCTGGCGGGTCCGCCGGCCCTCGTCCTGCTCGTCGCCGGCCCACTGATCCTCGGCTTCTTCGGCCCCGAGTACGCGGACGAAGGCAGCACCTTGCTGCTGATCCTGATCGCCGCCGCCGCCTTCGATTCGGTTCTGCAGCTGACGCTGGCGGTGCTGCGGGTGAGGCACGAGCTGCGCGAGGCGGCGATCACGACCTGGGCGACCCTGGTCGTCGCCATCGCCGCGACCTGGTTCCTGCTGCCACCCCTGGGGCTGGAGGGCGCCGGCCTCGGCTGGGCGCTCGGCAAGGTCGTCGGCGTCATCCTCGCCCTCGCCTTCGTGCTGCGCGGCCGCGCCCTGCTCAGAAGTCGCGCAACGTATACCTGAGCTTGCCGGAGGCGCTCGGCTCGATCGTCGACACCTGTTCGAACTCGACCGCGCAGCCATCGCCGAGCACCGCTTTCGTCTTGGCGACGATCTCCTCGCGGTCCTCCGGTGGTACTTCGCTCTCGACAGCGACCCGGTAGAGGACGTCGTCGGGGGCGCGCTGGACGACCTGGAACTGGCGCAGCCAGGGGCGGTGGTACATCAGGTGGGTGAAGTACTCGCCGTCGACCATCTGCCCCTCGGGGCCGAGGAACATGTCGACGCTGCGGCCGGTCACCTCGGCCAGCATCTGGGTGCGGCGCCCGCAGGGGCAGGCGATCTCCTGCTCGGGGAGACGGGCCCGGTCGCCGATCAGGTAGCGGATCAGCGGCATCGCCCGGTTGGTGAAGCCGGTGACGGCGACGTCGCCCTCCTCGCCGGGGCCGACCGGCCGGCGGTCGGGCCCGAGGACCTCGAGGTGGCAGGTCCAGGGGAGGACGTGGAGGCCGGTTCGGTGCTCGCACTCGCCGGCCATGTCGCCGGTCTCGCGGGAGCCGTAGCGGTTCAGCACGGCGCAGCCGAAGGTCTCTTCCAGCTGCTCGCGCATGAACCCGTAGAGGGTGCCGGCGGTGGCGATCATCCCCCGCTGCGGGGGGACCTCGATCCCGCGCCGGGAGGCGAAGCGGGCGACTTCGTAGCCGGCCTGGGCGTAGGCGAGGACGAGGTGGGGCGGACCGCTCCGCAGCCGCTCGAGGATCGCTTCGATCGAGCTGTCGGTGAGCAGGAAGGCATTCAGCAGGGTCCGCCGCAGCAGCGCGTTGGCGAGCCGGTTGCGGGGGGACCCGATCCCGGATTCGAGGTCTTTCTCCGAGCCCCATATATAGAGCTCGGGGTCGCCGAGGGAGCCGCCGGCCCAGGTCGAGTAGACCTCCCGCACCGCCACCGTCAGCGCCAGGTGCTCGGGGTCCTGGCGCAGCGGCACCGGCTCGCCGGTCGATCCGCCGGAGGTGTTCTCGATCCACTTCGAGCGGTCGCCGGCCTCGCTCAGCATCTGCTGCCAGCTGTCGCGGACCGTCTCGCGGTCGAGGACGGGGAACCGGGTCAGGGCCGCGAACGGGTCTGCCGCGATCGCATCCGCGGTCGTGATGCCGCGGTAGTGGGGCACGGTCGCGACCGCGTGCTGCAGAGTCGCCCCCAGCAGCGCTCCCCGCTCGGGATAGGACCGCTCTTCGTCCTGGCGGAGGAACTCGCGGTAGTGGCGGCCGAGGCTGCTGCCGGTGGCCGCGTGGAGGGCGAGGTAGGCCTTCGCGCGCAGGCGCCCCTGCCGCGAACCCTCAGCAGCCGGCATCGGGGCAGGGCTCGCGCAAATGCCAGAGGGACTGATCGCGCCCGACGTCGCTCCAGAGCAACCGCGCCGGCGCCTGCGGATGCTCCTCGTCCCAGCTGCCGTTGCTGATCAGGAGGCGGGCGGGTGGCGCATCTTTCTTGCCTTCGAACAGGGTCATCTCGCTATCGGGCAGGAACCACTGCACCGCGTAGAGGCCGATCGTGTCGTAATGGTCGAGGTCATAGGCCACGGGGGTGGACCCGGCATTCTCCACCACCGACTGCGGACTTTCCCAGCCGGAGGGATAAACAGCTCGCTGTGAGCTCCGCACCGGGTTCCAGGCGCCGTAGGCGAGGACCGGCAGGAAGAGCGCGATCGCGGCCAGTCCCAGCACCCGCGCGTCCAGCTCCCGGGCGCGCATCAGCAGCCAGGCTCCGCCCACCGCCACCAGCGCCGCTCCGATCAGGACCGCGGGGCCGAGCTGCATGGTCACGAACGGCAGCGCCGAGATGTTCCAGCGGTTGGCAGCGTCGGGATCGTCGGCCGTCGCCCGGATCGCGACCACGAGCGCGGTCAGCGCCCCGAAGCCGGCCAGCGGCCAGACCAGCCGTGCCCGCAGCCCCGGCAGGGCGGCGAGGCCGAAGGCGATCAATGCCGGGGCGACGATCTCGGCGTAGCGGCCGTAGATCAACTGGTCAGGACGGTCGCGTTCCGGGAAGGCGGCGGCGGAGATCAGCAGCAGCAGAACCGTCAGCGCCAGCAGCACGCCGAGGATCGGGGAGCGGCGCCGCCTGAAGTCCGCGGCGGCCGCGGCGGCGAGGCCGAAGGTGGCGACGAGCAGGTACCAGGTCTGCCCGACCAGGTTCGCCAGCACCGTCCGCAGGCCGCCGAGCTGGAAGATCTCGTCCATCCGCTCGCTCAGTTCGTCGGGAGCCGAGCCGCCGTAGTTGTGGTCGATCAGGTAACTGTCAAGGAGGTGGACGCCGTAGAAGGAGATGGCGATCACCGCGACGCCGAGGGCCAGCGCCGCCGGTCGCAGCCGCCGCTGCAGGGTCAGCCAGACCAGCCCCGCCAGGGCGAGGACGATGGCGACGATCATCCGGTTGTGGATCGCCCACAGCGCCCCGGTCGAGGCGCCGAGCGCCGCCGCCCAGGCGAGGTCGCCCCGTCCCCGGTGCTCCCCCAGCAAGCCGCCGAAGGCGATCAACCAGAGACAGACGAGGGGGAAGAGGGCGTTCTCCGACATCGCCACCTGCGATAGCACCGTCAGCGCCGGGTAGACGGCGCCCGCCAGCGCCGCCCAGATCGCCAGCTCCGGCCGCACCCCGGCGAAGCGGGTCAGCAGCAGGTAGAGCAAGGGGAAGACCGAGGCCGCCAGCGCCGCGTTGAGGACCAGCACCAGGTGGTAGGTGAAGGTCGGGCTGGAGCCGAGCTCGAGCAGCGGCGCGATCAGCAGCGAGTAGCCGCCCCGGTAGAAGGGCGCCTGTTCGAGCTGGCCGGCGATGCCGCCGCCGAGCACCCTGGCGTTGGTCAGGTAGCCCATCTCGTCGGCGACGAGGACCGGACCCGTCCGGATCAGCGAGAGAACGAGACGAAACAGGAACAGCACGATCGTGCCGGCAATGAGGAGCCGGCTGCGCCGGGCAAACTGGTCCATCTCAACCCCGGCAACGCAGCAGCCTCTTCTATGTCAGGGCAAAGATCCTCAGGACCTAGAACTGGCTAGCTCGCTTTTGCCCGCCGGCTTGCGATCGCCTGCTCGTATGCCGCCTCGAACTGCGGCACGATCGTCGCCGGGCTGAACTGCCGTGCTCGCTCGCGGGCGGCGGCGCCGAGACGCTGGCGCAGCTCCTCGTCGGCGAGCAGGCGGCGCATCGCCGCGACCAGCGCCGGCCGGTCTTCCGGCGCCACCATCAGCCCGGTCTCGCCGTCGACGACGATGTCGCGCAGGCCGCCGATGTCCGAGGCGACGATCGGCTTCCCGGCGGCGGCCGCCTCGAGGGCGACGAGCCCGAACGGCTCCGGCCAGAGCGAAGGGGCAACCGTGAACAGCGACCGCCTCACTGCCTCGATCGCCAACTGGTGCGGCCAGGCTCCCATCGGGAAGACGTTGGGACGGTCGCGCAGCTCGTCGACGTAGCAGCGGCCGACGAGGACGAGGGGAGGGGGGTCGTCGAGCTTGCGGTAGGCCTCGGCGAGGTGCCAGGCCCCCTTGTCGACGGTGGCGTCGCCGAAGAAGAGGATGAAGGGCTCGTCCGGCAACTCGCGCAGGCGCGGGTCCGAAAGGTCGGGCTCGGGCAAATCGCCGATGAAGTTCGGGACCACCTGCGAGGGCTCGTCCGGGCCGATCCGGCAGAGCTCCTCGACGGTCGAGCTGACCGGCAGGAAGACGTCGACGTGGCGGCGCAGCCGCGACTCGTTGGAGCGGGTCCCGAAAGCGGCGACCAGCCCTTTCGTCGGCCCGTAGTGCTCGCTGGCGCAGACCTGGCACTTGACCGGTGCCGGACCGGAGCAGACCTGGTCTTTGCGGCGCAGGCGCTTGGTTGCGCAGACGAGGCCGTAGTCGTGCAGGGAGAGGGCGAGAGCGCTGTGGGAGCCGCGGGCGAGCGGCAGGTAGGAGTGGACGATCCAGTTATGCGCGTGGACCAGTTGCGGCCGCTCCCGCCGCAGCACCCGCTGCAGGTCGATGACCGTCTCGGGGTCGGGCGCCGGTGGCGCGTGGCGGCGCTCGGTGTCCTGGTGGCTGCTGGTGATCCGGTAGCTGGTGCTGCGCAGGGTGTGGACCCTGGCGCCGGCGACCTCGCCCGGTGTCGCTTCCCCGGGCTGCTGCAGCGTCGCGATCGAGACGTCGTGCCCGCGGGCGACCAGCTCCCGGCTTAAGTCCTCGACCACGCGCTCTTCGCCGCCGACGATCGGGGCAAAGGATTGGGCCAGCATCATCACTCGCACGCACACAGCCTGCCACGGGCAGGGGCGGTGGGCCTGCCAGAATCACGCCGGTGCAAAGCGAGCCCCACGCTGAGCGCGCCACCGCCGTGCCGACGATCTCGGTGGTGATCTGCGCCTTCACTCCCGAACGACTGCCGGTGTTAGGAGAAGCGGTCGACTCCCTGCGCGCGCAGACGCTGCCGCCGCACGAGGTCGTGCTGGTGATCGACCACGCGCCGGAGCTGCTGGAGGAGGTGCGGCGGCTCTGGCCGGACCTGAAGATCGTCGCCAACCGCGAGAAGCAGGGCCTCTCGGGGGCGCGCAACACCGGCGTCGCCGAGGCCAGCGGCGAGGTCGTCGCCTTCCTCGACGACGACGCGATCGCCGACCGTGAGTGGCTGGCGCGCCTGGCCGACGCCTACGCCGACCCGAGGGTGTTGGGCGCTGGCGGCACGGTCCGCCCCCGCTGGGTCGAGGGCAAGCCGCAGTGGTTCCCCGCCGAGTTCGACTGGGTCGTCGGCTGCACCCATTCGGGGATGCCGCAGGAGCTGGAGCCGGTCCGCAACCTGGTCGGCGCCAACATGTCCTTCCGCCGGGCGCCGCTGCTCGAGGTCGGCGGCTTCAGCCACGACCTCGGCCGGGTCGGCAGCCTGCCGGTCGGCTGCGAGGAGACCGACCTCAGCATCCGCGTCCACCAGCGCTGGCCCGAGGCGGAGATCCTCTATGACCCCGACGCCAAGGTCGAACACGTGGTGCCGCCGGCGCGCGGCACCGTCCGCTACTTCGTCGACCGCTGCCGCGCCGAGGGCCGCTCGAAGGCGGTGCTGACCGGCATGGTGGGGAGCGACGACGGGCTCTCCTCGGAGCGCTCCTACGTTCGCCGCACGCTGCCGCTCGGCGTCCTCCACGGCATCCGCGACGCCTTCCGCGGCCAGCCCGGCGGCTTCGGCCGCTCGGCGATGATCTTCCTCGGCCTCGCCGCGACCAGCGTCGACTACCTGCGCGTCCGCTCCGGCGTCGCCAAGCCCGACAGCACCGAGGGCGCCCACCCGAGCGCCAACGGCGGCGCCCCGCGGGTGCTGATGGTGACGCCGCGCAGCCCCCTCGCCCAGGGCGGGGTCGAGCGCCACGTGATGGAGGTGAGCCGGCGGATGGCGGCGGCCGGCGCCCGGGTTGAGGTCCTCTGCACCGATCCCGACCTCGACGAGGCGCGTGAGGAGACCCGCGACGGCGTCCGCATCCGCACCGTCCGCGCCTGGCCGCGCGGCCGCGACTGGTACTTCGCGCCGGGGCTCTGGCGCGAGATGGGACGCGACAAATGGGACGTCGTCCACATCCAGAGCTACCACACGCTGGTGGCGCCGCTGGCGATGCTGCGGGCGCTGACGCTGGGCATTCCCTACGTCGTCACCTTCCACGGCGGCGGCCACTCCTCGGAGCTGCGCAACCGCTCCCGCCGGGCGCAGATGCTGCTGCTGCGGCCGCTGCTGCGGCGGGCGGCGCGGCTGGTCGCGATCGCCCGCTTCGAGGTCGAGCAGTACGGCGCCGCGCTCGGCGTCCCGCCGGAGCGCTTCGTCTTCATCCCCAACGGGACCGACCTCAGCTTCTCCGACGCCGATCTCGCCGGCGCCGAGCCGCCGACCCCGACCCTCGCCTCGATCGGCCGCCTCGAGCGCTACAAGGGCCACCACCGGGTCCTCGCCGCCTTCCCGCACGTGCTCGAGCGCGAGCCGCAGGCGCGTCTGCTGATCGTCGGCAAGGGCCCCTACGAAGAGGAGCTGCGACGCCAGGTGGAGGAACTCGGCCTCGGCGAGCGAGTCGAGATCACCAGCGTCCCCTCTGATGACCCGGGGGGGATGGCGACGCTGCTCGGCCGCGTCTCCCTCGTCGTCCTGATGAGCGAGTTCGAGAGCCATCCCCTGGTCGCCCTCGAGGCCGCCGCCGCCCGCCGCCGCCTCCTCGTCGCCGAAGCCGGCGGCCTGAAGGAGATCGCCGAGGATGGATTCGGCCGCGGGATTCCGCTCGATTCCTCCCCGGAGGAGGTCGCGGCCGCCGCGGTCGAGGAGCTGGGCAAGCCGCTGCCGCGGCGCTCGCCGAGCCTGACTTCCTGGGACGAGTGCGCGGGGGCTCTTCTTGGCCTTTACGCCTCGACTACCAAAAATTAGGCGTTCGTCTTCAGCACAAACGTCCACCAGATAGGGCGCGACTGAAGCCGGGAGGGGGTGAGTCGATGAGCGGGGCATGATCCTCTCCCGCCTCGCCGCCACCGTCTCGGTCCTCGCCCTCGGCCTCACCGGCGCCCTCGCGCCGAGCGCCCTCGGCGCCGAAGGGATCGGCCCCGCGAAGAAGCTCGCCGGCGGCGGCGAAGCGACCACCGTCACCACCTCCGCCTCGCGGACCAACACCGGCAGCGAAAAGGAAACGCTGACGATCGCGATCTCGACCCCGACCAACGGCCAGACCGTCTCCGGCAAGATCGCCTGGGGCGTCTCGGTCCTCGCGGGTGCTCCCAGCAAGGTCGAATTCCTCGTCGACGGCGTCGGCAAGTGGAGCGACACCAGCGCGCCCTACAGCTTCGGCGCCGACGCCGGCAGCCTCGACACCGCCAAGCTGACCAACGGCTCCCACACCCTCAGCGCCACCGCTTACGGTTCCAAAGGCGTGAAGGCCTCGGCGAAAGTGACCGTGACGGTTGCCAACGGCTCCCCGGCCCCCGAGCCGGAACCAACTCCGGAACCGGAACCGGCCCCTGAACCCGCGCCGGCCCCGCAGCCCACCGGCGGCTCGATCTTCTGGGGCGCGACGATCGGCTCGCACCTGACCGGCAACCAGGCCCCCTGGGACATGGGCGCGGTGACCAAGTTCGAGGAAGGCGCCCGCAAGAAGGTCTCGATGGTCCAGTTCTTCCAGCCCTTCGCCAACTGCAACCCGGGCTGCTCCTTCTACAAGTTCCCGACCTCGCCGATGGAAAGCATCCGGAACCACGGGTCGATCCCGGTCCTCAGCTGGAGCTCGCAGTCGATCCCCTCGACCAAGAACGAGCCCGACTTCCAGCTCTCTGACGTGATCTCCGGCCGCTACGACAACTACATCCGCGAATTCGCGACCCAGGCCAAGGGCTGGAACCACCCCTTCTTCCTCCGCTTCAACTGGGAGATGAACGGCACCTGGTTCCCCTGGCACGAGGGCGTCAACGGCAACCTGCCGGGCGAATCGGCGAAGGCCTGGCGCCACGTCCACGACATCTTCACCGCCGTCGGCGTCACCAACGCCACCTGGACCTGGTGCCCGAACGTCGAGTACAGCGGCAGCACCTCGCTCGCCTCGCTCTACCCCGGCGACTCCTACGTCGACTGGACCTGCCTCGACGGCTACAACTGGGGGACCAACCCGGCCAAGCCGGACCGCTGGAAGACCTTCAACGAGGTCTACAAGGCGAGCTACCAGAAGATCGTCGAAACGATCGCGCCCTCGAAGCCGATGATGATCGGCGAGGTCGCCTCGACCGAGTACGGCGGCTCGAAGGCGACCTGGATCAAGGACATGCTGACCCGGATCCCGACCGAATACCCGAAGATCCGCGCCCTCCTTTGGTTCGACAAATTCGACAGCAACATGGACTGGCCGGTGGAGACCACCTCCAGCGCCACCAGCGCCTTCGCCGAAGGCCTGCAGAGCTCTAAGTACCTCGGAAACACCTTCTCCGGCCTCAGCGCGACGAAGGTCCTGCCCCAGAGCTGATATCTGGATTTCAACCCCACCTGGACATATGTCCAGGTGGTGGACGGAAAGCTGAACTAGGCGGGGGAACCGCCGATGGCCTTGTATGGCCAAAAGCTTCTCGACCCGCTCCGCCGCCCACATCGCCTGGCTGGCCGTGGCGATCCTCCTGCTCAGCGCCGCCGTCGCCCTCGCGGCGGGGGGCGGCAAGTTCAACGGCGGCAAACGAGCCCACAAGCACGCCCGGCTCGGTGACGCCCGTGCGCTCGTCAGCCCGAACCGCTGCGTCTCGCGCCGCTCCAAGCGGGTCAACACCACCCGCATCCGCCGCCGCTGCGCCCGTAAGCCGGCGGTCGCCGCCGCCCCCGCGCAGCCGCTCTACTGGGGCGCGACGGTCGGCTCACACCTGACCGGCGACCAGGCTCCTTGGGACATGAACGCCCTCGCCCAGTTCGAAGCGGGGGCCGGCAAGTCGGCCTCGATGGTCCAGTTCTTCCAGCCCTTCGCCCAGTGCGGCGGCGCCGGCTGCGACTTCTACTCCTTCCCGACCGAGCCGATGGACGACATCCGCGGCCACGGCTCGATCCCGGTCCTGAGCTGGAGCTCGCAGGCGATCCCCTCCTCCCTGAACCAGCCCGACTTCCAGCTCTCCGACGTGGTCTCGGGGCGCTACGACGAGTACATCGCCGAGTTCGCCGCCGAAGCGCGCGACTGGGGACAGCCCTTCTTCCTCCGCTTCAACTGGGAGATGAACGGCAACTGGTTCCCCTGGGCCGAGGGCGTCAACGGCAACGCCGCCGGCGAGTACGTCGCCGCCTGGCGCCACGTCCACGACATCTTCGCCGCCGCCGGCGCCACCAACGTCTCCTGGGTCTGGTGCCCGTTCGTCGACCCGGCCGGCTCCCTCGCCGACCTCGGCTCGCTCTACCCCGGCGACGCCTACGTCGACTGGACCGGCCTCGACGGCTACAACTGGGGCACCAACCCCGCCTCGCCCCGCGGCTGGCGGAGCTTCGACCAGCTCTTCCGCCGTAGCTACCACGAGATCGCCGGCGGCATCGCGCCCTCGAAGCCGATGATGCTCGGGGAGGTCGGCTCCAGCGAGCAGGGTGGCTCGAAGGCGGATTGGATTCGCGACGCTCTCGCCCGCGTCCCGACCGAATACCGGCAAATTCGCGCCCTCCTCTGGTTCGACAAATTCGACGACAACATGGACTGGCCGATCGAGACCTCCGGCGCCGCCACCTCGGCCTTCGCCGAAGGCATCCAGCAGACCGCCTACGTCGGCGCCAGCTACGGAGGCCTTGGCGGCGGCACGATCCCGCCCCCAAGCTGAGCCGGGAATTGCCGGTGAGTCGGTTCCCTACACTTGCCGTTCTGTTTTCGAGGCTTCAGTTGAAGCGCCCAGGGGGGGCGCAACCGGTTCTTGCGTTGCTCCTGGCGCTCCTCGCGTGCTGCCTGCTTGCGGCGCCGGCTTCCGGGGCGGCGACCGAGCCCGTCAAGCCGCCGAAGCCGAAGGTAAAGCCGAAGCCGATGTATTGGGGGGCCTGGATCGGTGACCAGATCACCGGCACCGACGCGCCCTGGGACATGAACCCGGTCGCCTTCTTCGAGCAGCTGGTCGGCAAGAGCATGTCGCTGATCGAGTTCTCCTCCTCCTGGGAAGACTGCAGCCGCAAGCCCTGCCGCTTTTACAAGTTCCCGCTGGAAGCGATGGACAACATCCGCGGCCACGGCTCGATCCCCGTCTTCAGCTGGGGGGCCGAATCGAGCCCCCGGGCAAGTGCCGAGCAGTCGGCCTTCCAGCTCGCCCGCATCAGCGACGGCACCTACGACCCCTACATCGCCCAGTTCGCGACCGAAGCGCGGGACTGGGGCCACCCCTTCTTCCTGCGCCCGAACTGGGAGATGAACGGCAACTGGTTCCCCTGGTCGGAGCTGGCCAACGGCAACTCGCCGGGCCAGTACGTCGCTGCCTGGCGCCACATCCACGACGTCTTCACCGCCGTCGGCGCCGCCAACGTGACCTGGGTCTGGTGTCCCTACGCCGACACCGAAAAGCGCCTGAAAAAGAACCCCCTAAAGCCGCTTTACCCCGGCAACGCCTACGTCGACTGGACCTGCCTCGACGCCTACAACTGGGGCCGGAACCCCGTCAACCCGAAGCCCTGGCGCAGCTTCTCGGAACTGTTCGATCCCGCCTACAAAGAAATCACGAAAAAAGTGGCGAAGCGCAAGCCGCTGATGTTGGGCGAGTTCGCGACCAGTCCCTATGGCGGCCATAAGTCGACCTGGATCCGCAAGATGTTCGAAAACCTCCCGCGCAAATACCCGCGGGTGCGCGCCCTGATCTACTTCAACACGGTCGATCGCGGCATCGACTGGCCGCTCGAGAGCTCGCCGCCGGCGGCCCGGGCGTTTGCCCACGGAATTCGCAGGGGTATCTACGCGAACAACCGGTTCGGGGAACTGACCGGCGGTCCAATCCTGCCGTTGCGCTGATCTTTCCCGTCCGATCCTCCGTAATCCAGGAAGATGGGAGGCGAAGCATCCGGCGCCGGAGCGGGTTTCAAGGCGCATCCGCATCAAATGACGAACAGCGCTAAACACTTCAGGTTCGGCCCGCGGGCGGCACTCGTATGCCTCGCGCTGCTGGCCCTGCTCGTTCTCGCCCCCGGCGCGACCGCGAAGAAGCGCCCGCCCGCCTCGCTCTACTGGGGCGCCCAGATCGGCGACCAGATGACCGGCGAAGCGGCGCCCTGGGACATGACCCCGGTGCACCGTTTCGAGCAGATCGCCGGCAAGGGCCTCTCGCTGATCGAGTTCAGCTCGCCCTTCGCCGAATGCGGCGAGAGCGGCTGCACGATGACGAAATTCCCCGTCACCCCGCTGGAAAATGTCCGCGCCTACGGCGCCATCCCCGTCTTCAGCTGGAACTCGACCGCGAGCCCGCCCAGCATCGACCAGCCGGACTTCAACCTCGGCGCCCTGCTCAGCGGCCGCTACGACGGCTACATCCGCGAGTTCGCGACCAAAGCGAAGGCCTGGGGCCACCCCTTCTTCCTCCGCTTCGACTGGGAGATGAACGGCTTCTGGTTCCCCTGGTCAGAGGGGGTCAACGGCAACACCTCGGGCCAGTTCGTCGCCGCCTGGCGCCACGTCCACGACATCTTCGACGAGGTCGGTGCCCACAACGTCACCTGGGTCTGGTGCCCCAACGTCGACCTCTACAACAGCCTGATCCCGCTCGGCAAGCTCTACCCGGGCGACTCCTACGTCGACTGGACCGCCCTCGACGGCTTCAACTGGGGCCAGCGCCGCGGCTCACCGGGCTGGCAGACCTTCAACCAGGTCTTCCACCGCACCTACCAGCGCATCGTCCAGAAGGTCGCCCCGAAAAAGCCGATGATGCTGGCCGAGGTCGCCTCCAGCGACAAGGGCGGCAGCAAGCCCAACTGGATCAAGGACATGTACACGACGGTCCGCCACAAGTACCGCAAGATCCGCGCCGTCATCTGGTACGACGTCGACGACCGCGGCACCAACTGGCCGATCGAGCGCAACAAAAAAGAGAAGAACGCCTTCCGCAAAGCAGTCACCCCCGGCGCCTACCGCCCCAACGAGTTCGGCGGCATCGTCAACAGCCCGATCCCGCCGCCGGCTCGCGCTTCGGGCTGACGGGCTAGGTGGGGGAGGGTCAGCACCCCCTCTGCCAAAGACCGTCGCGCAGCTGAGCGAATCAGAGGGCGCCATCGTGACTTCCTGAGCCTTTGTCAGAGGGGGTGCTGACCCTCCTGTGATCGCGCTCTGTGTTTCGGCTCAAAGAGCAGACCGTTTCACTCAAAGAGCCCGATTGGACGGATAGGCTCGCGCTATGCGTTGGGCTGTGCTTGCAGCCGCCGTAGCGCTGCTCATTGCGGGCTGCGGCGACACCGGAGCCTCCAAGGAAGAACTTCACGCTGCCTATGAACGCGGCTATTCAGCTGGGGAAGATGCCGGACGATTCGACGCTCGAGCCGATGCCGAAGAAGAACGAGAAGCTGGATACCAAGAAGGCGTTGAAGTCGGCGAAGAAGAAGCGTTCGAGCTCGAAGATGAACTCAGCAATGAATTCGAAATGGAAGAAAACCGACTCGAAGACGAAGCGGAATCCGCGCAGCTTGAACTCGAAGACGAAGCTGCGGATGAAGCCGAGGAACTTGAAGAGCTTGAAGACGAAATCGAAGATGAAGAACGCTGCGAACGCTATGACTACTGCTACCCCTAGCTAATTCCGATTCCCTCCAAGGTCAGCGCCGGTTGCTCGCCGTTCGGCAAACGAACGGTCTCTGCAGCTCGACTCAAGAGTCAACAGTTTCTTCTAACAAGCTGCTGCACCTCGGTCGTCCCCCTACTGCGTGTGGCGGGAGAGGTGCGG
>DASTYZ010000072.1:0-11931 GCA_035764545.1 Solirubrobacterales bacterium
GGCGATCTCGTCCTTGCCGACCTTCTTCCGCTTCAGCCCGAAGGCGACATTGGCCTCGACGCTGAGGTGAGGGAAGAGCGCGTAGCTCTGGAAGACGGTGTTGGTGGGGCGTTTGTGTGGCGGCAGCTGGGCGACGTCTTCGTCCTCGATCCGGACTTCCCCTTCGGTCGGGCGCTCGAAGCCGGCGATCATCCGCAGCGTCGTCGTCTTGCCGCAGCCGCTCGGTCCCAGCAGGGTGAAGAACTCGCCTTGCTCCAGCTCGAGGCTGAGGTCGTCGACCGCGACGAAGTCACCGAAGCGTTTGGTCACGCCTCGCAGCTCGACGCTGGGGGTCTCTCCTCGGTGGTCTTCCATTCCGGTCTATCAGCCCCCTTCTCGGTGGTTTGGCTACCCGGATTCCCTAACTACCTACCCGCGACGGTAAGCCCCGGTGGAGCGCAACGCAAGTGGCGAATGTCCTAAAAGCACAGGAATGACTTGTACACCACGTATAAGTCCTCTTCTAGTCCTTGACCCAAAGACCACTTGCGATTGTTGTCCGGGGCCTCTAGCTTTGTCCATAACGTCGTAATCCGGAGAGGAGGGCGCGATGGCCACTGCGTCACAAGCCCCAGCAGGTACCGATCTCCAGCAGATGGCCCAACGCCACCTCTGGATGCACTTCTCGCGCATGGGGGGCTACGGGCCCGACCACGAGATCCCGATCATCACCAGGGCGGAGGGGTGCTACGTCTACGACGAGCACGGCAACCGCTACCTCGACGGGCTCTCGGGCCTCTTCTGCGTCAACGCCGGCCACGGCCGCACCGAGTACGGCGAAGCCGCGGCGCGCCAGGTCGAAGAGCTCGACTTCTACACGCTCTGGAGCTATGCGCACCCGAAGGCGATCGAACTCGCCGCCCGGATCGCGACGATGGCCCCCGGCGACCTCAACCGCGTCTTCTTTACCTCCGGCGGCTCGGAGGCGGTCGAGTCAGCGCTGAAGCTCGCTCGCAACTACCACCGGATGCACGGCAAAGGCCAGAAGCACAAGGTGATCGCCCGCGAGGTCGCTTACCACGGCACCTCCCTTGGAGCCCTCTCGGCGACCGGGATCACCGAGCTGCGCTCGCAGTTCGAGCCGCTGACGCCGGGCGGCTGCCACGTCCCCAACACCAACATCTACCGCTGGCCCGAGGAGCGCGACCCGCTCTGGGCGGCCGACGCGATCGAGGAGCGGATCGTCTTCGAGGGGCCCGACACGGTCGCCGCGGTGATCCTCGAGCCGGTCCAGAACGCCGGCGGCTGCTTCGTCCCGCCCGACGGCTACTTCCAGCGGGTGCGCGAGATCTGCGACCAGTACGACGTGCTGATGATCTCCGACGAGGTGATCTGCGCCTGGGGCCGCCTCGGCCACTACTTCGGCTGCGAACGCTTCGACTACATCCCGGACATCATCACCATCGCCAAGGCGCTGACCTCGGCCTACGCGCCGATGGGCGGGATGATCGCCTCCGACAAGGTCGCCGAGCCGTTCATGGAGGGCGACGCCTCCTTCTCCCACGGCTTCACCTTCGCCGGCCACCCGATCGCCGCCGCGATCGCGATGGCCAACCTCGACGTCTTCGAGCGCGAGGACTTGTGCGGGCACGTCTTGCGCAAGGAGGGCGAGTTCCGGCAGATGCTCGAGTCCCTGCACGACCTGCCGATCGTCGGCGACGTCCGCGGCGCCGGCTACTTCCACGCGGTCGAGCTGGTCAAAGACAAGGAGACGAAAGAAAGCTTCAACGACGAGGAGTCCGAGAAGCTGCTGCGCGGCTTCCTTTCCGGCGAGCTCTACAAGCGCGGGTTGATCTGCCGCGCCGACGATCGTGGCGACCCGGTCGTCCAGCTCTCGCCGCCGCTGATCGCCGACACCGAGCAGTTCGAAGAGATCCACGACGTCCTCCACAGCGTCCTCGCCGAGGCCTGGGACCAGGTAGTCGGCTAGGAGGAGGGGTGCTCACCGTCCAGAGCCTGCTTGACGAGCTCGACCTCGAGCTGGCGGCCGGCGCGGACGCGGCCGCGGCGCCGGTGCGCTGGGTTCACATCTCCGAGCTCGAGGACCCGACGCCCTGGCTCTCCGGCGGCGAGCTGATGCTGACGACGGGGATTCCGCTCGACGGCGCCGCCAAACAGCGCGCCTTCATCCGCCTGCTCGCCGACCGCAACCTCGCCGGGCTTGGCTTCGGCACCGGCTTCAACCACAAATCGCTGCCGAAGGCGCTGGTCGACGAGGCCGAGAAGCGGGACTTCCCGCTCTTCGAGGTCCCCTACTCGACGCCGTTCATCGCGATCACCGAGAAAGCGTTCGCGCGGCTGGTCAACGAGCAGTACGAGGTGCTGCAGCGGGGGATCGCGGTCCAGCGCCGGCTCGAGCGGTTGGTGCTCGAGGAGCGCGGTCTGGAGGAAATCGCCGCCACCGTCGCCTCCGCCGTCGGCGGCACCGTCGCGGTCCTCGACGGGCGCGGCGAGCGGCTCGCCGGCAAGGGCTTCCGGCGCCAGCTCTCGGCCGAGGCGATCACCGCGATCCGCAAAGAAGCTCTCGGCCACGTCGGCGATGGCCACCCTTTCGTCCCCAGCCACCCCACCGTCGCCGGGAGGGCACTGGCCCACCCCGTCATCTCCCCCGGCGGCGGTCCCCCACAGGCCTGGGTGGTGATCGTCCGCGACTCCGGCGGGCTTGGCGATTTCGAGCGGCTGATCCTGCAGCAGGCGGTTGCGGTGGTGGCGCTGGAGCTGATGCGGCGCCGGGTCGCCCAGGAGACCGAGCGGCGGCTGGCGGGCGACGTCGTCGCGGCGGCCCTCGGCGGCCGCATGGACGCGACCGAGCTGCGGCGCCGGCTCGAGCCCTTCGGGATCGGCGAGGAAGCCGCCGTCCTCGTCTTCTCCCTCGACGACCCTGCCGGGGGCGCCGCGACCCTGGAAGCCGCCCTCGCCGCCAAAGCCTGCCCGGGTGTCGTCGCCCCGCACAGCACCGGCGGCCGCGAGCTCCTCTGCGCCGTCGTCGACTGCGCCGACCGCGACCCGATCGACGTCGCCACCGAGGCGCGCCGCGAGCTGGCGCGGGACCGCGGCGGGGTCCGCGCCGGCGCCAGCCGGCCGGCGCCGCCGGAGCGCCTGCGCCACTCCTTCCACGAGGCTCGCTGCGCGCTGGAGGCGACCGCCTTCGACAACGGCTCGGCCCCGGAGGTCGCCTCCTGGCGCGACCTCGGCGCCTTCACCCTGCTGCTCTCGATCCAGGACGACGACGCGCTCGACCTCTACTGCGACAGCGTCCTCGGCCCGATCGAGCGCGGCGACGAGGAGTACGGCGGCGAGCTGCTGCGCTCGCTCGAGGCCTTCATCGAGCAGAACGGCCAGTGGGAGCGGGCGGCCCGCCAGGTCTACTGCCACCGCCACACGCTGCGCTACCGGATGCGCAAGGTCGAAGAGCTGACGGGCCGGGACCTCTCCCGCGCCCATGACCGGATCGAGTTTTGGTTGGCCCTGCGAGCGAGGGAGCTTGTCGCATGAAGATTGGAGTTCCGACGGAGATCAAGTCCGACGAGTACCGCGTCGCGGTCACCCCCGCGGGGGTGCGCGAACTCTCCGAGCACGGCCACGAGGTGCTGGTCCAGGCCGGGGCGGGCGAGGGAAGCGCGATCACCGACGCCGAGTACGAGGCGCAGGGGGGGACGATCGTCGCCGATGCCGCTGCGGTCTTCGAGGCGGCCGAGATGATCCTCCACGTCAAGGAGCTGCAGCCGAGCGAGATCGAGATGCTGCGCCCGGGCCAGCTCCTCTTCACCTACCTGCACCTGGCGCCCGACCCCGAGCAGACGCGCGGGCTCTGCGGCGCCGGCGTCACCGCGATCGCCTACGAGACGGTCGAGGACCCGCATGGGCGGCTGCCGCTGCTGGCGCCGATGAGCGAGGTCGCGGGGAAGATCGCGACCCAGGCCGGCGCCTTCATGTTGGAGAAGCCGATGGGCGGGCGCGGGATTCTGCTGGGAGGGGTACCGGGGGTGGCCGCCGCCAACGTGATGGTGATCGGCGGCGGCGTCGTCGGCATGAACGCGGCCTTTATCGCAATCGGGATGGAAGCCGACGTTTTTGTCTACGACCGCTCGATCGACCGCCTGCGCGAGCTCGAAGTCGACTTCGGTGGCCGCTGCTCGACCGTCTACTCGACGACGCTGGCGATCGAGGAGATGCTGCCGAACGCCGACCTCGTGATCGGTGCCGTCCTCGTCCACGGGGCGCGGGCGCCCTACGTGATCCGCCGCGAGCAGCTGGCGCTGATGAAGCCCGGGGCGGTCCTTGTCGACGTCGCGATCGACCAGGGCGGCTGCTTTGAGACCTCGCGGCCGACGACCCACCGCGACCCGACTTTCGAGGTCGACGGGATCACCCACTACTGCGTCGCCAACATGCCCGGCGCGGTCCCGATCACCTCCACCCACGCCCTCACCAACGCGACCCTGCCCTACGCGTTGGCGCTCGCCGACCACGGTGTCGCCGAGGCGATCCGGCGCGACCCCGGCCTGCGGCTCGGCGTCAACGTCGCCGGCGGCAAGGTCACCCACCCGGCCGTCGCCGAGGGAGTGGGGATGGATTACGTCCCGGTCGAGGACGCGCTCGGGCTAGAGCAGAGCTTGAAGGGGTAGGACGAACTTGGAAACGATCATCCACAGGGAGAGCTGAAGATGAGCACCTACGCGGTTGTCAACCCAGCCACCGGCGAGACCGTCAAGGAGTACCAGGAGATCTCCGACGAGGAGCTTCGCGCCGCGATCGACCGCTGCGACCAGGCCTCCCGGAGCTTTCCCAGCGAGACCAGCGTCGCCGACCGCGCCGCGTTGGTGCGCCGGGTCGGCGAGCTGCATTCCGAGCGCCGCCAGGAGCTGGCCGAGATCATCGTCCGCGAGATGGGCAAGCCGATCGAGCAGGCCCTGATGGAGGTCGATTTCGCGGCGGAAATCTACGGCTTCTACGCCGACAACGCCGAGGACCTGATGGCTGACGAGCCGATCAAATTGCTCGGCGGCGAGGGCACCGCGGTGATCCGCCGCAGCCCCTTCGGCGTCCTGCTCGGGATCATGCCCTGGAACTTCCCCTACTACCAGGTGGCCCGCTTTGCCGGCCCGAATCTGGTGATCGGCAACACGATCCTGCTCAAGCACGCGCCGCAGTGCCCGGAATCGGCCGAGGCGATGCAGAAGATCTTCGACGACGCGGGGGTTCCCGAGGGCGCCTACGAGAACATCTACGCGACCAACGAGCAGATCGAGTGGGTGATCGCCGACCCGCGCGTGCACGGCGTCTCCGTCACCGGTTCCGAGCGTGCCGGCGCCGCCGTCGCCGAGATCGCCGGCCGCAACCTGAAGAAGGTCGTGCTCGAGATGGGCGGTTCGGACCCCTTCATCCTGCTCGGCACCGACGACCTCGACGAGGCGGTTACGGCGGCCACCGAAGCGCGGCTCGACAACACCGGCCAGTCCTGCAACGCGGCCAAGCGCTTCATCGTCGTCGACGAGCTCTACGACGACTTCCTCGAGAAGTTCAAAGAGCAGCTGAGCGGGGCGAAGCCAGGGGACCCGACTGCCGAGGACACCGCCGTCGGACCGCTCTCCTCCCAGACCGCGGCCGACCGGCTCGAGGACCAGGTCAAGCGGGCGATCGACAATGGCGCCGAGGTCGTGGTCGGCGGCAAGCGCGACGGCAACTTCTTCGAACCGACGATCCTCACCGGGATCAAGCCGGGCGACGAGGCCTCCCAGGAAGAGTTCTTCGGCCCGGTCGCGCAGGTCTACAAAGTTGGCTCTGAGGAGGAGGCGATCGAGCTCGCCAACCAGACTCCGTTCGGGCTTGGCTCTTATGTGATGAGCACCGACAAGGAGCAGGCCGAGCGCGTCGCCGACCGGATCGAAGCGGGGATGGTCTACGTCAACCTGGTCGGGGCGGACAGCCCGGAGCTGCCGTTCGGCGGCTTCAAGCGCTCAGGCTTCGGCCGCGAGCTCGGCCGCTACGGCGCGGATGAGTTCGTCAACAAGAAGCTGATCCGCAGCGCCTGACAGGTATCGCCTGACCTGACGGATACGATCCTCGCCTCGTGAGCCGACGTTCCTGGGGGGTCATCGCTGCTGCGCTGCTGGCGCTTGTCGTCTTCGCGGCGATCGCCAGCGCGGCCGACAACGAGGGCGATGACGTCCCCCGTTGTCACGGTCGCCAGGCGGAGATCGTCGGCACCGACGGCGACGATGACCTGCGGGGAACCCCGGAGCGCGACGTGATCTGGGCGGGCAACGGTGACGACATCGTCTTCGGCAGCCTCGGCAACGACTTGATCTGCGGCGGGCCCGGCACCGACGAGATGCACGGCGGTCGCGGCAACGACGAGGTCTTCGGCGACGCCGGCGACGAGGACCAGGTCAACGGCAACCTCGGCGACGACAAGATCCTCGGCGGCAAGGGCGACCGCGACGAGGTCGCCGGCGATCTCGGGATCGACATCGTCAACGGCGGTCCCGGCGACGAAGACCTCGTCCACGGCGACTACGGCTACGACCGCATGTCCGGCGGCGCCGGGCCCGGCGACATCGCCTCCTTCGCGACGGCGCGCGCCGGCGGCAAAGGCAGCGGCGTCTGGGTCTCGCTGAAAGCGCACCGGGCCTACGGTGACGGCCACGACAAGCTCTTCGGCTTCGAGAGCATCGAAGGCTCCGCCTTCCGCGACACGCTGATCGGCAGTCCGCAGGCGAACGTGATCGACGGCGGCACCGGCGACGACCACCTCATCGGCGGCGGCGGAATCGACGTGATCGAAGGCGCCCAGGGGAGCGACGGCTGCGAGGGCGCGAAAGGCCGCACCAGCTCCTGCGGCAAGGAAAAGGCGCCGAAAGCCACCGCCTACGTGCAGCTGAACCCGACGCCCGGCGGCGGCGCCGGCCTGCAGATCATCGGCGGCGGTGGCCGCGACCAGTTCGTCGTCGCCTACGACGAAGCGGCCGACGTCTTCTTCGTCACCGCGAAAAAAGGCGTCGCGATCGGGCCCGGCTGCGCACGCCCGGCTGCGAGCCCGCTGACGATCGCCTGCCCGGCGAACGGCCCCGGCCGCTGGCTGATGGCCGACCTCGGCCCCGGCAACGACAGCCTCCGGGTCGAAGGGACGCTGGAGTCGATCGGCAGCGTCCGCTTCGCCGGCGGCTACGGCAACGACACGATCAAAGCCGGCCCCGAGGACGATCTGGTCGAGGCCGGCCCGGGGGCGGACAAGCTCTACGGCGGCGACGGCGCCGACGGCCTCGTCGGCGGTCTGCCCGGGCCGACCTACCTATATGGGGAAGGCGACGGAGACCTACTGGCGGCAGGGGGCGGCTGCGCCGGGGGCGCGATCGTCGGCGGTCCCGGCCGCGACGATGCTTCCTTCGCCGAGACCCAGGAGCACCCCGGGCTCCTGATCATCTCCTTCCTCAAACACGAGGCCTGGGTCGACGAGGAAAAGAACTGCGACTCGGTCCACCTCTCGCCGACCAACGAGGACATGGAGGGCTCCTTCGACTGGGACGTCCTGATCGGCGACGGCGGCCCCAACGCGATGCTCGGCCAGCCCGGCGAGGACCGCTTCTACGGGATGGGCGGCGACGACATCATCGACGCCCGCGACGGCGTCAAAGACTTCTCGATCCAGTGCGGCACCGGCGACCCGCCGGAGAAGAAGACCGTCAAGCGCAAAGGCGGTAAAACCGAAACGAAGGAAACCCCCGGCACCGGAAAACCATCGGGCCGAGCCATCACCGACTCCTTCGACCCAGAGCCGTACAACTGCGAATTCGTCAAATACGGCACCCCCGTCCCCGGCCTCCACGGCTAGCTCGGCCTAGCGTTCTCCTGGAATCGCTTCCGGAGTTCCTGGGCAGCGAGGTTCTCGGGGTCGGTACCGGCGGAATTCACCGCCAACCATTTGTCAATCACCGCGTATTTGCTCCGCTCGACCGGGCCCAGCCACTCGACCACAGCCGCGAGGTCTTTTCTCACTGCGTCCGCGACTTCAGGGGATGCGGGTCGCCCAGCCGGCGAGGCAGGGTCCCGCACGATTTCGGCATACGCCCGGTTGAGCTCATAGAGAGGAGTGCGGTTGATCAAGGTGGGGGGCCGCAGCTCGATCGCTTCGTCGAGCCTGGCTTTGGCTGCCGTGGCCTGGGGCGGTGATTGTTCGAGCAACGCGTATCCCAGCTCGGCGCGGGAGCGGTAGTACTCCCGCTCGGTGTCGCAGGCGACCAGAGCTTCGAAGACGGGGATACTGAGGCCGCCGAATTCCCGCTCTTCGGCTTCGCTTCCTTCGCCTGACCAGTTTTCCAATCGCTGCCGGCGCGCCATGAAGAACGCCTGCGTGCGGATCTCGACCGGCGCCTTTTCCAGAGCTTTCGTCAGGGCGCTGAGGGTCGGCTTGTCGGGCCCCGGCGTCAACTGCTGCTGAACCAGCGCGATTGCCGCGTTCTCGTCGTGGGCCTTCGCCACCTGCTTCAGCGCCCCGGCGACCTCGAAAGCCCCCTGGAGGCGCAGCCGGGTGAACAGATAGGCGCTGACGAAGCCGGTAATCGAGAAGGAGACCAACAGGGCTACGGCGACGCTGAACCCCTGGGAGCCAAGGCCCGGGGCGAGCCCGTCGGCGAGATCCTCGACCGCGCCACTGACCGCGTGAATCTGGACGAGGCCGACGCCAACGAGAATTTTCGTCAGCCAGTCAGAGATCTGCTCGAGGTTGGTGTTGGCGGCAAAGCGGTGGGCGTCGGCGGTGTTAGCCGGGGCGCTTCCGGTTCCGGCCTGGCCCGTCGTGGCACCGGACGCCGCGGCGACGGTGCGCGGGATCCCGAAGAGGAAGCCGAGGAGCGCGCCGACGGCGAAGGCGGAGGCCGCGGTCAAAGAGCCGACGGCAAGGATTTCCCCGGTCTTGCCCGAGGAGGCGATGGCGTAGACGAGCAGGGCGACGAGGGGTGGCAGGCCCAGCGTCAAGAGGACGTTGAGCGTGCCCGAGACCCCTCCCACGGCATCCTGTCGTTCGCGCCGCTTCTCCCAGAAGGCAGCCCGCCGATCGTGTCGTTCCCTTCGCCGCTGGGCTTCTTCTTGGCGCCAACGCTCGACGGTGCGTTCGCGGGCCGGCTTGGCTTCGGCGCGTTCCTTCTCTTCGCGCAGAAGCCGTTCCACCTCCAGTTCGCACCTCACCCGCTCGAGGCGCGCCTGGCAGATGCGCTTCTCTGCTTCCGGGTCGGTCGGCGGATTGGGCTCCTCGCCGTCGGCGCAAGGAACCGCAGGTTGCCGCGGCATCGACCCTCGCCTTGTCATCCACGTCAGCACTCCGCACACCTCCCAAATTCGGCCTAGTTATCAGAAACTCTTAAGTACAGAGAACGGACTGTCAAGTTTCCGAAGCCGAGGGCAAGGATGGATTCCGGTTGGATTAGGCTTGACCCGTGGCACGAAAGACCGCCAAAGGGGACGAGGCCGCGGCCGTAGCCGCCGCGATCGCCCAGTTCGAGGCGGAGTTCGCCGCCGCCCCCGCGCCCGAGCGGCCGCAAGCGCCCGCCTGGCAGCGCGCCGCCCTGCTCGAGGGCGTCAGCGCCAAGGAGACGATCGAGGACCTACGAGGAGGATCCGCATGGCTGTCGTGAAAATCATCGAGCTCGTCGGTAGCTCGAAGACGTCCACCGATGACGCCGCCAAACAGGCTCTGCAGCAGGCGCAGGGGTCGCTGCGCAACATCCGCGCCGTCGACATCGTCTCCACCGGAATTCGCGGCGAGAACCTCGACGAGTACCGCGCCCACGTCCGCGTCGCCTTCCTGATCGAGGGGACGGAGGTCGACTGATGGCCGACGCGCAGAACGAGCCGCGCGAGGTAGGTCGCGAGGAGGCGCGGAAGCTGGTCGAGGACGGCGCCCAGTTGATCGACGTCCGCGCCGACCACGAGTGGGAGGTGGGACGGATCGCCGGCGCCACCCACCTGCCGCTCCCAGAGCTGCCGCAGCGCCTCGGCGAGATCGACAAGGACCGCCCCGTCGTCCTCTACTGCCGCGGCGGCAACCGCTCCTCGATGGCGACCGAGGCCCTAACCGACGCCGGCTACGACGCCGTCAAGCTGAGCGAGGGAATCGTCGGTTGGAGCGGCGAGGACCTGCCGCTAGAGCCGGAGGGCGGATATGTCGCCGATTCCGGCGAGGCTTCGGCAATTCTGCAGGCGCAGAAAAAACCGTCTCACACCTGAGTTTCTTTGCTCAAGAAATTAAATACCTGAATCCCGACCGGGTTTGCTACCTTTCTGAATATGGAGGTAGCCGTCGCAGAGAACAAGGAGCAGCGGGGCAAGGGCCGGGTCGGGACCCTGACCAACCCGGAGACCTACGAGAACGTCCCCGGCCACGTCATCCCGATCATCGAGCACGAGTTCGACGACTTCGACAACGAAGCCGAGCAGTTCCTCTCCGGCCAGCTCGAAGAGAACCAGTTCATCGGCTTCCGCCTCAAACAGGGCGTCTACGGGCAGCGCCAGCCCGACGTCCAAATGATCCGGATCAAGCTTCCGTTCGGCGGGGTCACGCCTGAGCAGATGGACACCTTCGCCAGCGTCGTCGAGAAGTACGCGCCGCTGAACAAGGGCCACATCACGACCCGCCAGAACATCCAGATCCACCACGTGCCGCTGCGCGACACCGAGCTGCTGATCCGCGAGATCGCCGAAGCCGGTCTCTCCTCGCGCGAGGGCTGCGGCAACACCGTCCGCAACGTCACCGGCGACCCCTGGGCCGGCGTCGCCG
The DNA here is from genome assembly GCA_035764545.1 of Solirubrobacterales bacterium. GTDB lineage: Bacteria > Actinomycetota > Thermoleophilia > Solirubrobacterales > 70-9 > VAYN01. The sequence continues at coordinate 10,814 of DASTYZ010000072.1, forward strand.
CCGACGAGATCTTCGATCCCACCGCCTACGGCACTGCCTACGTCCGCTACTTCGTCCGCCACCCGACGACGCAGCTGATGCCGCGCAAGATCAAGACCGCCTTCGACGGCTCCGACTCCAATCGCTCGATCACCGAAATCCACGACATCGCCTTCCTCGCCCGCGAAAGGGACGGGGTCAAGGGATTCGAGGTTCAGGTCGGCGGCGGCACCTCGATCATGGCTCGCGTCGCCCCGACCCTCTACGAGTTCGTCGAGGCCGACAACGGCGACTACCTCAAGGTCGCCGAGGCCGTCTTCCGCATCTTCGACCGCCAGGACTGGCTACGCGTCAACCGCGCCCGCGCCCGGATCAAGGTCCTCGTCGACAAGATCGGCATGGACGCCTTCCGCGAGCTCGTCGATGAGGAGCTGCAGGGCGACTGGGTGAACGAGCGCGAATTCGGCCGCGAGCTGGTCGAGCGCCTCAGCTTCGCCGTCGACGAGGAGGCCAACGCCCCCGAGGCGCCGCTCGCCCCGTCCTCGCCCAACGGCGACCGCACCGAGTTCGAGCGCTTCCTCGCCGGCAACGTCCAGCCGCAGCGCCAGGAGGGCTTCTCGAGCGTCGAGGTCAAGGTCACCCGCGGCGACCTCACCCCGGAGCAGTTCCGCGGCCTCGCCCAGATCATGCGCGAGTACACCGGCGGCTCCGCCCGCAGCACCGTGCAGCAGAACTTCGTCCTCCGCTGGGTCCGCGACGAGGCGCTCTACGACGTCTGGGAGCGGCTCGAGGCACTCGGCCTCGGCGAGGCCGGCGCCCGCGAGATCACCGACACGGTGAGCTGCCCCGGCACCGATAGCTGCAAACTCGGGATCACCTCCTCGATGGGCCTCAACCGGGCGATCAAGGAGCGGGTCACCTCGATGCAGATCACGGACGAGCTGACCAAGCAGATCCACATCAAAATGAGCGGCTGCCCGAACGGCTGCAGCCAGCACCACATCGCCAACATCGGCTTCTACGGCGCCTCGCTGAAAGTCGGCGGCCGCGCGATGCCTGCCTACATCCCGCACATCGGCGGCAACTTCGAAGGCGGCCCGGTCGCCTTCGGCAAGCGCCTCAAATCGCGCCTGCCGGCC
>DASTYZ010000073.1:0-5032 GCA_035764545.1 Solirubrobacterales bacterium
GAGGTGCCGGTGTAGATCGCCACCCCGAGGCCGGCGCCGCGGGCCGAGCCGCTGAGGCGGGCGAAGAGGAAGAACAGCGCCGCCATGAAGGTGAGGCGGGCGGCGCCGACGAGGATGATGCCGGCGCCGAAGCTCGACATCCCGGTCAGCATCATCAGCGAGGAGGTGGCGCCCTCGAGGCCGGGGTAGTACGGCGTCGTCGGGATCGATGGGTTGAAGTGGTAGAGGTGGTTGTAGCGGTCGATGTTCTCGGCGTTGAAGGCGTGGACGTACTCGTCGGAGAAGGTGTAGAAGGCGCCGTCGTGGACGACCTTGACGCAGTAGAGCGCGAGGCCGAGCAGCAGGATCAGCCCCAGCCGCTCGCGGTAGGTCGGCTTGGTCGAGCTGAGCCGGAAGAAGACCGGCAGGGCGATGATCAGGAGCCCGAGCCAGTAGATCAGCGGCGAGGGCGCCAGCGTCGCCCGCGAGAGGGCATTAGCCAGCGAACAGAGGAAGAGCCCGACCGCCGCGAGCAGCGTGATTACGGGTAGCGATTCGAGCTTAGCCTGCACCATCAAAGTTTACGGTCGGCTTTCGCTCGCGGATGCCGTAGCCCTGCACGGGCACGGCCGGGGCGCCAAAGACGCCCCGGTCCGCCACGTTCTCAGGCGAGGCGCTGTTCGAGCGCCTCTAGCTGGCCGCTGACCTCGGCCGGCAGCTTGTCGCCGAACTTGGCCAGGTGCTCTTTGACCTGCGGCAGCTGGGCCTTGACCAGGTCGAGATCGACGGTGAGAAGCTCCTTCATCGACTCCTCGGAGATGTCGAGCCCCTCGGTGTTGATCTCACCTTCGGCCGGCAGCAGCCCGACCGGGGTCTCGACCGCCTCGCCTTCGCCCTCGCAGCGGCGGAAGACCCACTCGAGGACGCGGCTGTTCTCGCCGAAGCCGGGCCAGAGGAACTTGCCGTCGGCGTCTTTGCGGAACCAGTTGACGTAGAAGACGCGCGGCAGCTGCGCACCCTCGCGCTGGCCGACCTTCAGCCAGTGGGCGAAGTAGTCGGCCATGTTGTAGCCGCAGAAAGGCAGCATCGCCATCGGGTCGAAGCGGAGCTGGCCGACGGCGCCGGCGGCTGCCGCGGTCGTCTCCGAGGACATCGTCGCCCCCATGAAAACGGCGTGCTCCCAGTCGTAGGCTTCCTGGACCAGCGGCACCACGGTGGCGCGACGGCCGCCGAAGAGGAAGGCGTCGATCGGGACGCCGGCGGGGTCCTCCCACTCGGGCGCGATCGAGGGACACTGGGATGCGGGGGTGGTGAAGCGCGCGTTCGGGTGGGCGGCGGGCTTCTCGGACTCCGGAGTCCAGTCGTTGCCGTGCCAGTCGATCGCGTGCGCCGGCGGCTCGCCGGTCATCCCCTCCCACCAGATGTCGCCGTCGTCGGTCTTGGCGCAGTTGGTGAAGATCGTGTTCCGCTCGATCGTGTCCATCGCGTTCGGGTTCGTCTTGTGGCTGGTGTTGGGAGCCACGCCGAAGAAACCGGCCTCGGGGTTGACGGCGTAGAGCTTGCCGTCCTCGCCGAATTTCATCCAGGCGATGTCGTCGCCGACGGTCTCGACCTTCCAGTCGGGCAGGGTCGGGACCAGCATCGCCAGGTTGGTCTTGCCGCAGGCCGAGGGGAAGGCGCCCGTCACGTACTTGACCTTGCCCTCAGGCGAGGTCAGTTTGAGGATCAGCATGTGCTCGGCGAGCCAGCCCTCGTCGCGCGCCATCGCCGAGGCGATCCGCAGCGCGAAGCACTTCTTGCCAAGCAGGGCGTTGCCGCCGTAGCCCGAGCCGAAGGACCAGATTTCGCGGGAGTCGGGGTAGTGGACGATGTACTTGTTGGCCTCGTTACAAGGCCAGGAGACGTCTTCTTGTCCCTCGGCGAGAGGCATCCCGACCGAATGGACACAGGGGACGAAGTCGCCGTCGGAGCCCATCGCATCGAGGGCGCCCTCGCCCATCCGGGTCATGATCCGCATCGAGACCGCGACGTAGGCGGAGTCGGTCAACTGGACGCCGATCTCGGAGATGTCGGAGCCGAGCGGGCCCATCGAGAAGGGGACGACGTACATCGTCCGGCCCTTCATCGAGCCCTTGAAGAGCTCGTTCAGGGTGGCGCGCATCTCCGCCGGGTCGCGCCAATTATTAGTCGGTCCGGCGTCCTCCTCCTGCTCGGAGCAGATAAAGGTGCGGTCTTCGACGCGGGCGACATCGCCGGGATCGGAAAGGGCGAGGTAAGAGTTGGGGCGCTTGGCTTCGTCGAGGCGCTCGAAGGTGCCGGCGTCGATCAGAACCTGAGCGAGGCGGTCGTACTCCTCCGCCGAGCCGTCGCACCAGTAGACGGTGTCCGGTTCAGTAAGCGAGGCGATTTCATCGACCCAAGCAAGCAACTTCGAATTGGTCGTCAGCTCGTCGGGGGCAGTGGTCAGGTCACTCATTCGCCTCTTGGTCGCCTCTCTATTTCTCGGGTTTGATGTCGATCATCGAGATGTCGGCATCCTTGTTGCGGATTTCCAAGGTCGCTACTTCCCGCCTGTCATCGGCAAAAACCACGACGCAGCTGAAGGTCGCGCCCGGGTCAACGGACTGATCGGAAGGGCATTCGACCTTCTGAATCTTTTCACGGATCGAGTCTTCAAGGCTGGCTTGGATCGTGTCTTGGAGCTTCACCTTGTCAACGACGGTGCCGCATCCGTAGAGCGCCACAAGCGTCGCGAGCAGGGCAAAAACAGCCAAAAACCGGGAGCCGAATGGGGATTTCGGCCCCTGAGGGGCGGGAAACACCGGCTGCAGTAAAGCAGGGCTGGATGACGCGGTGGGGGTTTTGGGGGCGGTATCGGTGGGGGTCCCTGGGCGCACCTCCGCCGCGCGGGTCGGGGATTGGCTGGAGCCCCGGGCGCCCTGGCGCGGCTCCGTGCCAAGTGCCCAGGGACCCCCACCGATACCGCCCACCCGGGCCGCGTTTGGGGAAGGCGGAGTTCTGTGGTTCTTTAGTCGTGGGTGGGACGACTAAGGAACCACGGAACGCGGGTGGGGCTACAGACTTCCGACCGCGTTGGATAGGGTTCCGCGCCGCGATGCGGTTCTACGAGTACGAGGCAAGGAAGATCGTCGAGCTGGCGGGGATACCCGTCACCAAGTACGGCTTCTGCACGAGCGCTGAGGAAGCGCGCAAGGTCGCCGAGGAAATCGGTGGCCCTGTCGTGATCAAGTCCCAGGTGCTGACCGGCGGCCGGATGAAGGCCGGCGGCGTCAAGTTCGCCGACACGCCCGATGAGGCTGCCCAGCACGCCGAGGTGATCCTCAAGCTGGAGATCAACGGCCACATGCCGCGCGGCGTTCTCGTCGACCCCAAAGCCGAGGTCAAGCAGGAGTACTACGCCAGCGTCGTCTGGGACGGGACCGCGAAGAAGCCGCTGATGCTGTTCAGCGACATGGGCGGGATCGACATCGAGGAGGTGGCCGAGACCCATCCCGACCACGTCGGCAAAGGCCACGTCTCCAACCTCCTCCCCGTCGGCGACTTCGAGGCCAAGCAGGTCGTCGCCGCGACCGGCGTTACCGGCTCGCAGCTGAACCGCGCCACCCCGGTCCTCGCCCGCCTCGCCCGTCTCTTCCTCGAGAACGACATGACCCTGGCCGAGATCAACCCGCTGGCCGAGCTCACCGACGGCAAGTTCGTCGCCCTCGACGCCCACATGGAGATGGAGAACGAGGCGGTCGGCCGGCAGAAGAAGCTTCTCCGCAAGGAGCTCCAGATCGCCGAGGACGACACCCGCGAGACCTATGAGCCTTCCGACTTCGAGAAAAATGTCAGTGCGATTGATGCCGCTGATCACCGCGGGGTCATCCAGGGCAAGGACCACGGCTTCACCGGCAACCTCGGCCTCGTGATCGGCGCCGGCGGCGGCTCGCTGACCCTGACCGACGCGGTCCGCAACCAGGGCGGCCAGCCCGCCAACTACTCGGAGATCGGCGGCAACCCGTCGGTCGCCAAGGCCTGCGGCCTCGCCAAGGAGGTCCTCGAAAAGGACGGCGTCGAGAAGATCGCGGTGATGATGTCGATCGTCTCCAACACCCGCGTCGACATCGTCGCCCGCGGTGTCATCAAGGCCTGCCTCGAGCTCGGCAAGGACCCCGGCGAGACGATCGCGATCTTCCGCATCCCAGGCGCCTGGGAGGACGAGGGCTTCAAGATCCTCGAGAAGTACGGGGTCGAGTACTGCGACCGCTCGGTCTCGATGTGGGAGGCCGCCGGCCGCGCCGTCGCCAAGATTCAGGGAGCGCCCGCATGAGCATCCTGCTCAGCAAGGACACGACCTTCATCGTCCAGGGGATCACCGGCCGCGAGGCGGTCAACCTGACCAAGGAGTGCCTCGACTACGGCTCCAAGGTCGTCGGCGGCGTCACCCCCGGCCGCAAGGGCCGCGAGGTCCACGGCGTCCCGGTCTTCGACACCGTCGCCCAGGCGGTCGAGCACCACGGCGGCCCGATCGACGGCTCCGTCGTCACCGTCCCCCCCGCCTTCACCAAGGACGCCGTCCTCGAGGCGATCGAGAACGGGATCAAGCTGATCGTCATCGTCACCGAGCGCGTCCCGCGCGGCGACGTCGCCCAGATGGTCGAGCTGGCCGAGATGCGGGGCGCCCGCATCATCGGCCCCAACTGCCTCGGCCTGATCGTCCCCGAGGTCTGCAAGATGGGCGGCATCGGCGGCCCCGCCAAAGACGCGGCGAAGGCCTACCAACCGGGTCGCGTCGGCGTGATGAGCCGCTCGGGCGGGATGACCACCGAGATCTCCTCCTCGCTGACCCAAGCCGGCCTCGGCGTCTCCACCGCCGTCTCGATCGGCGGCGACGCGATCATCGGCTCCGCCTACGCCGAGCTGATGCCCTACTTCGAGGCCGACGAGCAGACCGAGGCGATCGTCATCTACACCGAGCCCGGCGGCCGCATGGAGGCTCAGCTCGCCGAATGGGTCAAGGACAACAACTCCCGCCTCCCGATCGTCGCCT
>DASTYZ010000074.1:0-4510 GCA_035764545.1 Solirubrobacterales bacterium
GCCGAGCCCTCCTTGGACGCCGTCACCCGCACGGTGCGCGGCGTCGTCCCCTCGTTGAGCTCGGTCAGGCCTGAGATGTCGAACGTCTCGGTCCCGTCCAGCCCGAGGGACGACGCGTTCTCACCGGGGGGGAACTGCAGCGGCACGACACCCATCCCGATCAGGTTCGAGCGGTGGATGCGCTCGTAGCTCTCGGCGATCACCGCGCGGACCCCGAGCAGTTTGGTTCCCTTCGCCGCCCAGTCGCGGGAGGAGCCGGAGCCGTACTCCTTGCCCGCGAGGACCACCAGCGGGACGCCTTCGGCGGCGTAGCTCATCGCCGCCTCGTAGATCGTCGTCTCCTCGCCACCGGGGAAGCGGCGGGTGTAGCCGCCGGCTCGCTCGACCAGCTGGTTGCGGAGGCGGATGTTGGCGAAGGTGCCACGGATCATCACCTCATGGTTGCCGCGGCGAGCGCCGTAGGAGTTGAAGTCCTTGACCTCGACCCCGTTTTCCATCAGCCAGCTGCCGGCCGGGCTGTCGCGTTTGATCGCTCCGGCCGGGGAGATGTGGTCGGTCGTGACCGAGTCGCCGAGGACGGCGAGGGCGCGGGCGCCGGCGATCGGCTCGACGCCGGGCGCCTCGGCCGGCATCTGCTCGAAGAAGCTGGGGCGGCGGACGTAGGTGGAGTCGGGCCAGGTGTAGCGGTCGCCGGAGGGGACCTCGACCGCGTTCCACATCTCGTCACCGCTGAAGACGTCGGCGTAGTTGCGCTTGAACATCTCCGAGGCGACCGAGGCTCCCACCACCTGCTTGATCTCCTCAGCGCTCGGCCAGATGTCGCGGAGGAAGACGGGCTCGCCGTCGCTGCCCTCTCCCAGCGGCTCGTTGACCAGGTCGATGTCCATGCGGCCGGCGAGGGCGTAGGCGACGACCAGCGGCGGGCTGGCGAGGTAGTTCGCCTTCACGTCCTGGTTGATCCGCCCCTCGAAGTTGCGGTTGCCGGAGAGGACCGCGCAGACGGCGAGGTCCTTCTCAGCCACCGCCGCCGATATCTCCGCCGGCAGCGGGCCGGAGTTGCCGATGCAGGTGGTGCAGCCGTAGCCGACGAGGTTGAACTGGAGGGCGTCGAGGTACTCGGTCAGGCCCGCCTGCTCGAGGTAGTCGGTGACGACCGTCGAGCCGGGCGCCAGCGAGGTCTTCACCCACGGCTTGCGGGTGAGGCCGCGCCGCAGCGCGTTGCGGGCGAGCAGGCCGGCGCCGACCATCACGCTCGGGTTGGAGGTGTTGGTGCAGCTGGTGATCGCGGCGATGACGACGCGCCCGTGGTCGAGCTCGACCTCGGTCCCGTCCTCGAGGGTGACCTCGATCGCGTCGCCCGTCCGCTTCGGCGCCGCGGTCGCCGATGCGCCGACCGCCGGCCGAGGCTTGCCGCGGGCGTCGTCGTGGTCCTCCGCTGGCGGGTCGGAGGCGGGGAAGGACTCTTCGATCGCCTCGTCGCGGCCGTTGCCCATCTGCTCGGCGGCCTCGGGGTCGAACTCGCCCATCGCCTCGAGGAAGGCCTCCTTCGCCTGCGCCAGCGGCACCCGGTCCTGCGGCCGTTTCGGGCCGGCGAGGCTGGGGACGACGTCGCCGAGGTCGAGCTCGAGCAGGTCGGAGAAGACCGGGTCCGGAGTGGAGGAGTCGTGGAACATGCCCTGCTCCCGCGCGTAGGCGTCGACCAGCTCGATCGTCTCGGTCGGGCGGCCGGTGAGGTCGAGGTAGCGCAGCGTCTCGGCGTCGACCGGGAAGATCGCGCAGGTCGAGCCGAACTCCGGCGACATGTTGCCTAGGGTGGCGCGGTCGGCGAGCCCGAGGGTCGGCAGGCCGGGGCCGAAGAACTCGACGAACTTGGAGACGACGCCGCGCTCGCGCAGCATCTCGGTGACAGTGAGGACGAGGTCGGTCGCGGTCGCCCCCTCCGGCAGCTCGCCGGAGAGCTTGAAGCCGACGACCTGCGGCAGCAGCATCGAGATCGGCTGGCCCAGCATTGCCGCCTCGGCCTCGATCCCGCCGACACCCCAGCCGAGGACGCCGAGGCCGTTGACCATCGTCGTGTGCGAGTCGGTGCCGACGAGGGTGTCGGGGTAGGCCTGGAGGGCGCCGTCGCACTCGCGGCTGTAGACGACCTGGGCGAGGTACTCGAGGTTGACCTGGTGGCAGATGCCGGTGGCCGGCGGGACGACGCGGAAGTTGTCGAACGACTTCTGCCCCCATTTGAGGAACGAGTAGCGCTCGAGGTTGCGCTCGAAGTCGTGCTCGGCGTTGACGGCGAAGGCGCGCTCGTTGCCGAAGGCGTCGACCTGGACCGAATGGTCGATCACGAGGTCGACGTCGACCAGCGGGTTGATCGCCGCCGGGTCGCCGCCGATCTCCTCCATCGCGTCGCGCATCGCCGCCAGGTCGACGACGGCGGGGACGCCGGTGAAGTCCTGCATGAGGACGCGGGCCGGCTGGAAGGGAATCTCGACGCTGGGCTCGGCCGCCGCGTCCCAGGAGGCGATCGCCTCGACGTCGGCGGCGCTGACCGAGGTCCCGTCCTCGAGCCGCAGCACATTCTCGAGCAGGACCTTGATCGAGTACGGCAGACGGGCGACGTCGAAGCGCTCCTGCAGAGCATCGAGGCGGAAGATCTCGAACTCGCGGCCACCGACCTGGAGGCTTGAACGGGCGCCGAAGGAATCGCTGCTCACGAGTCCGAGTCTAAGGAAAACCCGGCGTCGGCCGTGGGGGCGTCAGCGCTTGTCGGCCGGGTGGCCTTTGGCGATCTCGTCGGCGGCCTTCTGGCCGGCGGAGCCACTCTGGACCTTGACGCTGAGGGCGGGGCTGATCGCGGCCAGGTGGGCACCGGCGCGTTGCTGCAGCGGCGCCACCGTCACCTCGACCTTGTCTCGCTCGATTGCCTTGACGGCGCCCTCCCCCACCTGCTCGGGGGTGGCGGTTCCCATTCCCGGCGGCGGCTTGGCGCCGGCGTCGGCGAACATCCCCGCTTCGCGGATGAAGCCCGGGGTCAGCAACGAGACGCCGACCCCATGCGGCACCAGGTCGGCGCGGAGGCCGAGGGCGAAGCCGCGGAGGCCGAACTTGGTCGCGTTGTAGATGGAGGAGCGGGGGCTGGCTGCCTTGCCGGAGAGCGAGGCGACGAAGAGGAGGTGGCCCGACCCCGCCTCGACCATCTGCGGGTAGAGCGCCTGGGCGAGCAGCATCGGCGCCTCCAGGTTGACCCGCAGCGCCCGCTGCACCTGCTCGGGGCTGAAGTCGGCGAGCCGGCCGGCGGCGGGCAGGCCGGCGTTGGCGACGAGGACTTCGGTGCCGGCGGCCTCGGCGGCGAGCCGCTCGGCAGCGTCGGGCTCGGCCAGGTCGGCGGGCAGGACGGAGTGGCCGCTGCCGGGCAGCTCGGCGGCCATCGCCTCCAGCGCCTCGCGGTTGCGGGCGCTCAGCGCCAGCACCGCGCCGCGCTCGGCCATCGCCTGCGCGATCGCCCTGCCGAGGCCGCCCGTGGCCCCCGTGAGCAGCGTTTTTCGGCCCGAAAGGTTCATCCCAGGCCGCAAGCTACCAGCGAACGCGTCGAACAGAACTTCCATGGGAGCGGCAAGTTCGAGGAAATATTTGCGTTTTGTGAGCGCGCCGCCGCGCGATCGTCTACACTGCCGCCGGTCAGTAACCGAAACGCCGAGTCCCTGGCGCAAAGAGCGTTCAGGGAGCGGGGGAACCACGTTTTCGGGGCTAACCCACCAAGTTGAAGGTGGGAGCGCAGGCTCCTTTCGCGCTAGCCCGACAGCTAACCCCGTAGGCCGACGAAGGAGAATCGGTTTGCGTCACAACTTCAGGTTGGCTGGGCTTGCGTTCGTCGTCGCCCTCGTTGCAACCGCTTTGTTTGCCCCGGCCGGCGCCTCTGCCGGTTGCACCACCGGCGGCATGTCCCCGGCTGAAGTCGATGTCTGCACGCCGACCGCGAAGGCGAAGCTGCTGGACAACGGGATGCTGATCCCGCCGAAAAGCGCCCCCGCCCGCGTCAAGCGCGTAATCGCGGCCGCCAACAAGATTCGCAGCAAGCCCTACATCTGGGGCGGCGGCCACGCCCGCTGGTGGGACAAGGGCTACGACTGCTCCGGCGCCGTCAGCTACGCCCTCCACGGCGGCAAATTCCTCGAAAGCCCCCTCCCCTCCGGCCCGATGATGAGCTGGGCCGAAGAAGGCGAAGGCCGCTGGATCACCGTCTACGCCAACGGCGGCCACGCCTACGCCGTGATCGCCGGCTTCCGCTGGGACACCTCGGGGAACAACGGTGGCGAAACGGGGCCCCGTTGGCACGAAGACCTGCGCGACAACGTCGGCTTCGACGCGCGTCACCCCGCTGGGTTCTAGAGAAGCGTCTTAGGTAGGAGCGGGCGGGGCACCCCCTGCTCGCCGCAGCTTGGCGGGAGAACCCGCAACCGCTGTCGCCCCATGGTTACTGGCCCGCCTCGTGCTAAGTGGCGATCAGGGGGTG
>DASTYZ010000075.1:0-16479 GCA_035764545.1 Solirubrobacterales bacterium
CTCCCTCCTCCCCCCTCCCTCCTCCCTCGCCAGCTACGGCATCGTCTCCGGGAGCGGCGGCTCGAACAGCGTGGTCGAGAGGTAGCGGGCGCCGGAGTCGGGGGCGATCATCACGACGCGCTTGCCGGGGCCCAGCTCGCGGGCGATCTCGCCGGCGATGAAGACGTTGGCGCCCGCCGAGATGCCGACCAGCAGGCCCTCCTTGCGGGCGAGGTCCTTGGCGGAGAGCCACGCGTCGCGGTCGTCGACGGTGCGCAGCTCGGTCATCACGCTGCGGTCGAGGATCGCCGGCACGAAGCCGGCGCCGATGCCCTGGATCTTGTGCGGCCCGGGACGGCCGCCGGATAGAACGGGCGAGCTCTGCGGCTCGACCGCGACGATCAGCGCCTCTGGCGCCCGTTCCCGCAGCATCTGGCCGACGCCGGTGATCGTGCCGCCGGTGCCGACCCCGGAGACGAAGGCCCCGACCTCGCCATCGGTGTCGCTCCAGATCTCCTCCGCCGTGGTGCGGCGGTGCACCTCCGGGTTGGCCGGGTTGGAGAACTGCATCGGCATGAAGCCCTTGCGCTGCTCGCGGATCTCCTCGGCCAGGGCCACCGCCTCGTTCATGCCGCCGAGCGACGGCGTCTCCCGCACCTCGGCGCCGTAGGCGCGCAGAAGCTTGCCGCGCTCGCGGCTCATCCCCTCCGGCAGGGTCAGGATCAGCTCGTAGCCGCGGGCGGCGCAGACCATCGCCAGCGCGATACCCGTGTTGCCGCTCGTCGGCTCGACGACGACCGACTTCCCCGGCTTGATCTGGCCCTCCGCTTCGGCCGCGTCGATCATCGCCACCCCGATCCGGTCCTTGACCGAGCCACCGGGGTTGAGGTACTCCAGCTTCGCGCAGACGTCGCCGGGCAGCCCCTCCGAGAGCCGGTCGAGCAGGACCAGCGGCGTGTTGCCGACGACGGCCGAGGCCTCAGCACCGATGCGCATCCGGCGAGTCTAGTTCGGCGCCCAGACTGGAGCGCTAGATGAAGTACATGCCGCTGCCCGCCTCTTCGGCCTCGCGGCGGGCGACTTCGGCGATCGTCGTCTGGCCGAAGACTTTGCGCAGGGCGGCGACTCCCTCGGCCCAGATGCCGCCGGCCTCGTCGGCCTCGTCGCCGACTTTGCCGTCGAGCGCTTGGACAACGTCGAGGACGGTGATCTCTTCCGCCGGACGGGCCAGGGTGTAGCCGCCGCGCATGCCGCGGTGGCTGGTGAGGAGACCGTTGCGGCGCAGGGTCGAGAAGAGCTGCTCGAGGAACTGCTCGGGGATGTCGCGGCGCTCGGCGAGCTCTTTGATCGGCACCGGGCGCTCGCCCGCGCGCGCCAACTCCGCCAAAGCGACTACGGCATACCTCGACTTTGAGGTAATTGAGATCACAGGGACTTTCTACCGCACCCTTCGGCTGGGTAGGATCGGCCCGCGAGGAGCTGCCCGGCCATCAGCGCCCGCGAACTCAACCCACCCCGATCGGAAGTAGCCCTGAGCGAGCACCCACATTGCCTGGTCATCGACGGCCACCCCCTCGTCCGTCTGGGCATTCGAGGCGCCCTCGAGGACGGGTTTGTGGTCCACGAGACGCCGACCCGCGAGGAGGGGCTCGACCTCGTCCGCGATGTCGGCGACTTCGACGTCGCGATCGTCGACATGCGCTGGCGCGGCAACGGCAGCGGCAGCTCGCTGACGGGCCCGGAGGCGATCCGGATGCTGCACCGCTCCAGCCCGGCCCTCGGAATCGTCGCCCACGGCGAGCTGCCCGAACGGCACCTGGTGAGCGCCGCGATGCAGGCCGGAGCAACGTCCTACGTGGCCCGCACCGCCGGTCCCGAGGACCTGCGCCGGGCCGTCGACGCCGCCGTCACCCAAGAGCGCTTCCTCGACCCCGCGGTGCCGCCAAAAGGCAGCCGCGGCAAGCTGACTCGGCGCCAACGCCAGATCCTGCAGCTCCTCGCCAACGGCGAGTCGACCACGGTCGCCGCCCGCGAGCTCGACCTCAGCGAGGAGACCGTGAAGACGCACACCAAGCACATGCTCGTCCGCCTCGGCGCCAAAAACCGCACCCACGCGGTCGCGATCGCCCTGCGCGAGTGCCTTATCGACTGACTGGGCGCTGCTGCTCGGCCGCGGCCCAACTGGGGCGACGGACCCGAACCAAAGAGCGGCGACGCCAGGCGACCGGGGCCTGAGCCTTGGGAGCGGCAGCGGCGGAGGCCGTCGCCGGCTTTTGAGCCATGACTAGATCCAGCCTCGGTCGCGGGCCATGAGGACGGCCTGGGCGCGGTCGACGGCACCGATCTTGCCGTAGACGTTGTGAAGGTGGGTGCGGATGGTCGAGACCGAGAGGTGCATTTCGCTGGCGATCTGCTTGTAGACCATCCCCTCGGAAAGATGGCGGAGGACGTCGAGCTCGCGGCCCGAGAGCGGGCACGGCTCGCTGATCCGGGTCGCGTCATGGGTGGGCAGCGGCAACTCGTAAAGGAGGTCGCGCAGCGCTTCGGGGCTGAGACCGCAGCGCTCGGCGCTGGCGCGGAGGCGCTCGGGAGCGATCGCCTCGCCCTGGCAGTAGTGGGCGACCATGTCCGCGGTGGCGACCATCGCCGCCAGTCCTTCGGCATCTTCGGAGTGGTGGCGCTCGATCGCGATCGCGATCCGCGAGGGCAGGTTCCAGCGGCGGGCGAGGACGCCGCCGACGAGCGCGTGGTCGATCCCCAGCTGCTCGCGTTCCTCGCGCAGGCGCTGCTCGGGGGTGCGCGCGATCGCGTCGAAGTAGACCTTGTAGCCGGGGTGCAGGCGGGAGATCACGAGGCGGCCGATGTCATGGAGGAGGGCGGCGACGGCAAGCTCGTCGCGTTCGATCCAGCCGACGGAGCGGCCGATGTGATCAGCCGCGCGCTGGGTGGCGAGGGCGTGGACGCGGAAGCGCTCGGGCTTCAGCTCCCAGCCGCCGTTGGAGTCGAAGAAGTCGAAGCTCGGCGAGGTTCCGGCCAGGGCGAGGACCCCGGCCGGCTTGAGGACGTCGAGCGCAGCGGGAACGCTGGCGATGCCGCCGGCGACGAGGCCGCCGCGGTTCGCTTGGCGCAGAACGGCGATAGTCAGCGCGACGTCGCTCTCCACGGCTTCGATGATCTCGCCGACGCGGGCGGTCTCTGCCGTGGCCGCGGTGATTACGCGCTCGCGGGACTCGATCAGGACGGGGAAGCTCTCCACAGCCTCGAATGCCTCCGCCAACCGGCTTCCCGGCGCAGCGGCCCGGGACCCGGCTTTGGGGCTCTCGTGCAGGGGAACCTTGCCGTTGCTTTGCGCAGCAGAGACGCTCATTGGCACAACACATCGGCAGCAAACGCCCTGGGGTTTAGCTCAGAGAGTCTTTCCGACCCCAAAAATGTGGAGCAAATAGGGCGGAATCAGCGCCCGGAGAGGCGGGCGGCAGCGCTGCGGATGCGCTCCAGCGAGCGCTCGCGGCCCAGCACCGCCAGGGACTCGAAGATTCCCGGCGAGACCGAAGTGCCGGTGATCGCGACCCGGATCGGCTGGTAGAGCCGGCCCGGCTTCAGGTCGAAGCGCTCGAGCAGAGGCGCCAGCGCCGCCTCGACCGGCTCGGGCTCGAACGGCTCGACGTCCTCGAGTGCCGCCGCGACCGCCTCCAGCACCTCCCCCGTCCCCTCTTTCATCACCTTGTTCCAAGACTTCTCGTCGGCGATCGGCGGCTCGAAGAGGAAGCGGATCAACGGCCAGACCTCCTCCAGCGTTTGCGCTTTCTCCTGGGCGATCTCGCAGGCCGCGCGCAGGCGCTCGTCTGCCTCGCGGCCGAGATGCTGGGCGACGGCGGCGGTGTAGCGGTCGAGCGGCAGCTCGCGCATGAAGCGCCCGTTCAGCCAGCGCAGCTTCTTCTCGTCGAAGATCGCCGCCGATTTGCCGACGTCCTCGACGCGGAAGCGGCGGACCAGCTCCTCGGTCGACATCAGGGTCGTGTCGTCGTCGGTCCCCCAGCCCAGCAGCGCCAGGTAGTTGCGCACCGCAGCCGGCAGGTAGCCGCCCTCGCGCAGCTCCTGCACCGAGGCGGCGCCGTGGCGCTTGGAGAGCTTCTTGCCGTCGGGCCCGTGCAGGAGCGGCAGGTGGGCGTAGCGGGGCGGCTCCTGCCCGAGCGCCGCGAGGACGAGCAGCTGCTTCGGCGTGTTCGAGAGGTGATCGTCGCCGCGGACCACCTCGGTGATCCCCATCTCGGCGTCGTCGACGGCGACCGCGAAGTTGTAGAGGACCGAGCCATCGGCGCGAGCGATGACGAAGTCGTCGTAGCTGGCGTTGGGGAAGGCGACGGGGCCGCGGATCAGGTCGTGGACGACGGTCTCGCCCTTGTCGGGGACGCGGAGCCGGATCGCCGCGGTGGCGTCGTCGGTCGGCGTCCCCCGGTAGCCGCGGCCGGCGCCGTGCTCGGCCTTCCAGGCCTCGACCTCCTTGGCGGTGGCGTGGTCGCGGTAAGCGTGCCCGGACTCGAGCAGCTTCCCCAGCGCCTCGGCGTGGGAGTCGGCGCGGCCGGCCTGGGAGACCGGGCCGATGTCCCAGTCCAGCTCCAGCCAGCGCATCGCGTCGAGGATCTGCTCGACGTTCTCCTCGGTCGAGCGCTCGCGGTCGGTGTCCTCGATCCGCAGCACAAGCTCACCGCCGTCGTGGCGGGCGGCGAGCCAGTTGTAGAGTGCCGTCCTCGCTCCGCCGATGTGCAGCGCGCCGGTCGGCGAGGGGGCAAACCTGAGACGGGAGTTATCGCTTTTCATGTTCGTAGGAGCGCACGTTTCCACTGCCGGCGGTCTCGCCAACGCGATCGAGCGCGGCGAGGAGCGCGGTTGCGAATCTATCCAGATCTTCAACCAGAGCCCGCGGATGTGGCGGCCGACGAACTTCGGTGAGGAGGACTTCGCCGCCTTCCGCGAGGCGATGGACGCCTCCAAGGTGGAAGCCGTGATCATCCACGCGGTCTACCTGATCAACTGCGCGACCAAAGACAAAGAGCTGCGGAAGAAGTCCCTGACCTCACTCACCCACGCGCTGCGGATCGGCGACGCGATCGGCGCCAGGGGGGTCGTCCTCCATCCGGGCTCGCAGAAAACCGACCCCCTCAAACCGTCGCTGAAACGAGCCTCCAAAGTCATCGCCGAGGCGCTGAAGGAGACCGACTCCTGCCCGCTGCTGATCGAGCAGACGGCAGGCCACAAAGGTCTCCTCGCCCGTGACTTCGACCAGACCGCCGAGCTGATCGAGCTCGCCGGTAGCGGCCCCCGCCTCGGCCTCTGCCTCGACTCCTGCCACCTCTTCGTCCAGGGCTACGACATCACCGATGAGGCCCACCTCGGCGCCGTCCTCGACGAAGCCGACGCCAAGGTCGGAATCGAGCGACTCGGCGCCGTCCACGTAAACGACGCCGCCGTCCCCCTAGGAGCCTGCCTAGACCGCCACGCCAACATCGGCAAAGGCGAGATGGGCAAAAGAGGCCTCTCCGCCTTCCTCTCCGAGCCCCGCTTCGAGGGCCTCCCAGCAACTCTCGAGACCCCCGGCCCAGAAAAGAAAGGCTCCTCGAAAGCCGAAGTGACGTTGGCAAAGCGCTTGCGACGCGAAGGCCTCAAACGTCGCGCCAAATAGCGCGAGTCCGCGAAAACCGTCGCTATACAAGGGTTTTCGCGGACTCGATGAAAAGCGCATCTCAGAAGCTGTCGCGGAGGGGCTTTCAAGCAGGCGACGAGGGCCGCGCACCCCTGCCCGGCCCTCGCTATCTCCCGCCGTAAGTCTTTATTTGATGTGGAAGCCCGAGATCGCTCGTGAGATCACGAGCTGCTGGATCTCGGAGGTTCCCTCGAAGATCGTGTAGATCTTCGAATCGCGGTGCATCCGCTCGACTGGGAACTCGCGGGTGTAGCCGTTGCCGCCGAGGATCTGGATTGCCCGCTCGGTCACCCAGCCGGCGACCTCGCCGGCCTTGAGCTTCGACATCGAGCCCTCGGCGTTTTCAAATTTGTGGCCCTGGCGGCCCATCCAGGCGGCGCGCCAGACGAGCAGGCGGGCAGCGTCGATCTCGAGCTTCATGTTCGCCAGGTCGAAGGCGATCGACTGGTTCTCGACGATCTTGCGGCCGAACTGTTCGCGCTCTTTGGCGTAGTCGAGGGCGTACTCGTAGGCGGCCCGGGCGATTCCGAGCGCCTGCGCGCCGACGGTCGGCCGGCTCGCCTCGAAGGTCTGCATCGCCGCCTGCGATTTGGCTTTTTTGCCCTCGCGGACGCGGGCGAGCCGTTCGTCCAGCTTCTCTTTGCCGCCGAGCAGGCAGGAGCCTGGGACGCGGCAGTCGTCGAGGTGGACGTCGGCGGTGTGGGAAGCACGGAGACCGTGCTTCTTCACCTTCGCGCCCTGCTCGCAGCCCGGCGTGTTCGGCGGGATGACGAAGGCGGCGTGGCCGCGCGAGCCGAGCTCGCGGTCGACCGAGGCGATCACGACGTGGACGTTGGCGATGCCGCCGTTGGTCGCCCAGGCCTTTTGGCCGTTCAGCACCCATTCGTCCTTCGCCTCGTCGTATTTGGCGCTGGTGCGGATGCCGGAGACGTCGGACCCCGCGTCGGGCTCCGAGGCGCAGAAGGCGCCGAGCTTGACGTCGTCCGCGTCGCCGTAGCACTGGGGGATCCACTCCCCCATCTGCTCCGGGGTTCCCTGCCCGAAGATCGCTGCGACCGCGAGGGTCGTGCCCATGATCGCCATGCCGATGCCGGCGTCGCCCCAGAAGAGCTCCTCGTTGGCGATCGGCAGCGTCAGGCCGGTCTCGTCGGCCCAGAACTGGCCGACCGCTTCAAAGCTGTAGAGGCCGATCTTGGCGGCCTCCTGGATCACCGGCCACGGCGTTTCCTCGCGCTCGTCCCACTCCTCGGCGGCGGGCCGGACGACGCCCTCGGCGAAGCCGTGCACCCACTCGCGGATGTCCTTCTGGTCTTGGTTGAGCTCGAGCGAGAACTTCGCCTCGCCTTGCCCGTCGGACGTGGAGTTGGCCTCGTCGAGTAGTGCTTGCGCGTCGACGTCGGCGACGGAGGAATCAGCCATGGCGGCGAATTCTACATAGAACGATGTCGTGTCACGAAAAGGCGACGAGATCGCCACGTCTGGTCTGGGAACGGCTCAGATATCGCGCAAGTCGAAGGCGCGCAGACCCTCGGCGCCCTCGTCGCTGCAGTCGAAGAAGCGCCTGTTGACGCAGCCGTAGGAGCCGCCTTCGCCTTCGTAGGCACGCTCGACCGAGAACTGGCAGTGTGGCAGCGGGTCGCCCGTCATCTTGACGCCGCCGAAGCCACCCTTCTCCAGCACGGCGGAGAGCTCCACCTCGGCCCCGTAGACCTCCTGCATGCAGCCGACGTACTGCTCGCCGCTGAGGCGGTCGACGTAGCTGTAGAGGTAGCGGCACCCGAGTTCGACGCAGCCGCGCGGCTCGACCATCTTGTCGCAGAAGGAGCGGCACTGGCGGCACTCGCCGACCGTGGTGCGCGTGGCAGTCATTCGAAAAGCTTAGGGATGCGGGACCGCGGAACCAAGCGGTTTGCGCTCACGCAGCGATCGCCGTCGCGCCCAAGACATGGTCGATCTCGGTGCGCAGCATCCCGGACGGCTTCACCCGGTAGCCCTCTCCCACCCGGAAGCGCCGTTCGCCGACGACGAGGTAGACCTCGGAGTCGCCCTTGTGGTGCTCGAGGACCGCCTTCAGTTCCTCACAGAGCTCCTCGCTCCAGCGGGCCAGGTCGATCGGCACCTCGAACGGGCCGGCCGGCGCTGCCTTCGCGGCGGGAGCGAGCTTCGCCGCCTTCGCGATCTCCGCCTCGTCGGGTTCGAAGCGCTGCGCCTCCTGGACCACCAGCTTCGTCTCGCCGCGGTCCTTGTGGTCGAGGCGGCCGCGGACGAGGACGATCGCGTCGGGCTCGATGATCGAGGCGCTCTCGGCCTGGTCGGCCTTGAAGACGAGCATCTCGACCTGCCCCTCGACGTCGTCGAGCGTCGCGAACATCATCTGGTTGCCGCTCTTGGTGCGGATCTTCTTGCAGTCGACGACGATGCCGCCGACCGTCACCCAGGCGCCATCGGGTTTGCTCGCCAGCTGGGCGATGCCGCAGTCGACCCGCGCCCGCAGCGCCGGCCCGACTTCGGTCAGCGGGTGCGAAGAGAGGTAAGTGCCGAGCGTCTCCTTCTCCATCGAGAGCATCTCGGCGCGATCGAACTCGGCGCCGGGGATCGGCGGCCGGTGGTGGGCCTGCGAATGCGCTCCCCCGCCCCCAGCCTCTTCGCCGAAGTCGAAGATCGAGCCCTGGCCGAGCTGCGCGTCGCTCTGCGCCTTCTGGCCCGCCGACTGCGCCTGCGGCAGCGTTTCCAGCATCCCTTTGCGGCTGTCGCCGGTCGAGTCGAGGGCGCCGCACTTGACCAGGCATTCGATCGCCCGTTTGTTCACGGCGCGGCTGTCGACCCGCTCGCAGAAGTCCCAGATCGACTCGATCGGTTTCTCCTCGCGGGCACGGAGGATCGCCTCCACCGCCGCGTGGCCGACGTTCTTGACCGCGTCGAGGCCGAAGCGGATCGCGTTCTCGGAGACGACGAAGCTGTGGCCGGAGGAGTTGACGTCGGGCGGCAGCACTTCGATCCCCATCTCCGAGCAGCGGTTGACGAAGAACGGGACCTTGTCTTTGGTGTTCATCACCGAGGAGATCACCGCCGCCATGTACTCGGCCGGGTAGTTGGCCTTGAGGTAGGCGGTGCGGTAGGAGATCAGCCCGTAGCAGGCGGCGTGGGACTTGTTGAAGGAGTAGTCGGCGGCGGCTTCGTTCAGCTTCCAGAGATCCTGGGCGACTTTCTGGTCGGTCCCGGACTTGGCCAGGCCTTCCATGAATTTGTCCTTCATCGTCGCCATCAGGTCGCGCTTCTTCTTGCCGATCGCCTTGCGCAGGTCGTCCGCCTCGGCGCCCGAGAAGTCGGCCATCTGGCGGGCGATCTGCATCAACTGCTCCTGGTAGATGACGCAGCCGTGGGTCTCCTGGGTGATCGCCTGCAGGCGCGGGTCCGGGTAGCGGACCGTCGAGGGGTCTTTCTTCCCCTTCGCATAGGTGGGGATGTAGGCCATCGCGCCGGGCCGGTAGAGCGCGCCGAGGGCGACGATGTCGGCGAACTCGGTCGGTTTGACCCGCCGCAGGGCGTCCCGCATCCCCTCCGACTCGAACTGGAAGACGCCGGTGGAGTCGCCGCGGGCGAGCATCTCGTAGGTCTTGGCGTCGTCGATCGGGATCTGCTCCATGTCGACCCGCTCGCCGCGCGAGCGCTCGATGATGTCGATCGCGTCCTCGATCACGTCGAGGTTGCGGAGGCCGAGGAAGTCCATCTTCAGCAGGCCCATTTCCTCGATCGGGTTCATCGAGTACTGGGTGACGATCTTGTACTGGCGCTCGGGTTTGCCGGTCCCGTTGCCGTTGCCGTTGCCGTTGGCGGGCGGCGTCGCCGGGGCGCTCTTGTCCTCGGCCAGCTGCAGGGGGACGATCTCGTGCAGCGGCCGGTCGGCGATGACGACGGCGGCGGCGTGGATCGAGTTGTTGCGGATGATCCCCTCAAGGCCCTGGGCGACGTCGATGATCTTCTTCGCGTCGGGCTCGGAGTCGTAGGTCTTGCGCAGCTCCTGGCCGGGCTTCAGGCATTCCTCGAAGGAGGGGCTGCGGCCCATGATCGGCTCCGGGATCTGCTTCGCCAGCCGGTCGCCGGTGGCGTAGTCAAAGCCGAGCACGCGGGCGGCGTCGCGGGTGGCGGCGCGCGGCGCCATCTTGCCGAAGGTGATGATCTGGGCGACCGACTCGCGGCCGTATTTGTCGCCGACGTAGCGGATCATCCGCTCGCGGCCGCGGACCGAGAAGTCGATGTCGATGTCCGGCATCGACTTGCGGCCGGGGTTGAGGAAGCGCTCGAACATGAGCCCTTCGGCGAGCGGGTCGAGGTCGGTGATCCGCAGGCAGTAGGAGACGATCGAACCGGCAGCGGAACCGCGGCCCGGCCCGACGGCGATCCCGTTCTCCTTCGCGTAGCTGACGAAGTCCCAGACGATCAGGAAGTAGGACTCGAAGCCCATCTCCTCGATCACCCCGAGCTCGAACTCGAGCCGCTCGACCGCATCGGCCGGCGGCGGGTCGCCGTAGCGAGCGCGCAGCCCGTCCATCGCGATCCGGCGCAGCATCGCCCCGGGCTCCTCGCCGTCGGGGGTCGGGTAACGCGGCAGCAGCAGCTTGCCGAGCTCGATCTCGATTTCGCAGCGCTCGGCGATCTCCAGCGTCGTCGGCACCGCCTCCGGCCACTCGGCGAAGGACTCGGCCATTTCGGCGTTGTCCTTGATGTAGAACTCGTTCGTGTCGAAGCTCATCTTCGGCATCTGCAGCGTCGACTTCGTCTGCACGCAGAGCAGCGCCGCGTGGTTATCGAAGTCCTCGCGGCGCAGGTAGTGGACATCAGCGGTGCCGACCAGCGGCCGGTTCAGCTCGCGGGCGAAGCGGACGATCCCCTCGTTGGCCTTGTCCTGCTCTTCGATCCCGTTCTTCTGCACCTCGAAGTAGACCTGCTCGGGGCCGAAGGCCTGGATCAGATCGTCGAGATGAGCGCGGGCGTCGTCGTTGCGCTCTTCGATCAGGCGGCGGCAGAAGCGGGACTGCAGGCAGCCGGTGAGGACGATGACGCCCTCGCTGTGCTGGGCCAGCAGCTCCATGTCGACGTTGGCCTTGCCGCGCGAGAAGCCCTCGAGGAAGCCGGCGGAGGTGAGCTTGACCAGGTTCGAGAAGCCCTGGTCGGACTCGGCCAGCAGGGTCAGGTGGTTGCGCTCGTACCGCGTCTGTTCCTTGATCGCGCGGCGATCCTCGACGAGGTAGGCCTCGAGGCCGACGATCGGTTTGATCCCGTGCTTCTTACAGGCCTTGTAAAGGTCGACGGCGCCGTTCATGACGCCGTGGTCGGTGAGGCCGAGGGCTGGCTGGCCGAGCTCCGCCGCCCGCGCCGCCATCGCGTCGATCTTGCAGGCGCCATCGAGCAGCGAGTACTCGCTGTGGGCATGCAGATGGACGGCAGAGGGGTTGCTCACGGACGCTGTCGAGCATGGCAAATCGGTCCGACGAAACCGCTGGTTTCGTTGACGCTTTCGCGCTACTTCCGTGCTGATCTGGTGACGCTCAAGCGCAGACCCAGGCGCTTCCTCCGGAGTCTGCCCAGATTTCAGCGGCGATCCGGTCCTGTTCGGCTTTCGGGGCGTTCTGCGGTTCGCCCTGGCCGCCGTAGAGTTCCCAGGTCGAAGGGAGGATTTGGTAGGCGCCGCCGGCCCCGCTGGAGGGGTTCAGGGCGCTGTAGTTGCCCCCCGACTCGCACATCACGATGTAGGTCGGGATCGAGTAGGGGCCGCCGAGCCAGCGGCCGACTTCTTCTTCGGCCTCGGCTTCCGATTCGGCGAGGCGGGCTTCCTGGATCTCGTCCACCCACTCGGCGATGTCGGATTTCAGCGTCGCCAGCGAGGCTTCGCGGCTGGCGCTGAGCGACGCCAGGCGGGCCGCCGCGGCCTCGGCGGCGGCGCGGACGTCGGCGATTTCAGCCCGGGCGGTTTCGAGCCGTTCGTCGTAGGCGACGGCTTCGGCCCGCAGCTCGGCGACCCGCAGCACCTCGCCGTGGACCGCCGCGCGCACGGCGGCGACGCGGTCGGCGAGGGCGCTGTCGGCTTCGGAGATCGCCCGCAGGTAGTCGCTCTGGGCGACGAAGTCGCCGTAGTCGCCGGAGCCGAAGAAGAGATCGGCGGTGCTCGGGGTACCGCTCTCGTAGATCGCGACTAGGCGCTCGGCCAGGACCTGGCGGGAGCGCCGCAGCCGCGCCTTCTCGAGCGCCAGCCGGTGCTGGGTCGCCTTCAGCTTGCGCTCGAGCTGGGCGGCGCGCTCGCGGCCTTCCGCCAGCAGCGCCGTCAGTTCCTTCTCTTCGGCGGCAGCGTCCTTGGATTCGGCTTCGGCGCCGGCCAGTTCCGCCGTCGTCGACTGCAGCTGGGCCGAGAGCGAGCTCGCCTCATCGCGCGCCGAGGCGAGCTTCGCTTCGAGTTGCTCCGCTTCGGTCGCACCGGCATTGCCAACGGCAACGGCAAGGCCGACTGACAGCGCGCAGAGCAGCGCCGCGGCGCAGATCCCGAGGAGATCCTTTCTGAGCTGAAGCGACCGCACGAGGACGGCCGAGGCTAGCGAGGCGCCCCTGTTATCCCTGCAAGTTGCCGATAACCCGCAAGCGAACTTGCGGCTCAGCCTTCGGGGGCGTCGCGGGTGGCGAAATAGGCGAGCAGCGCCGCTGCGGCCACTCCCGCAACCCCGAGGCCGATCCGCGTCTCGCGGCGGTAGCGGCGGCGCATGTAGCGGAAGGCGAACTTGATCGAGGCCTTGCCGAGACGGTTGTACATCAGCCCTCCTTCCGCTCGCGAAGGTGGTGCGCCATCCGCGACTGCAGCGACCAGAGCTCGATGAAGCCGGGCGAGGCGGTCTGCTTGAAGAGGCCGCCGGACTCGGCGAAGCTGGCGAGGCTGGCATCGTAGACGGCGTTCGGCGAGGAACGGGTGACGACGCGGGCGCTGCCTTTGTAGAGGCGCAGGCCGATCTCGCCGGTGACCTGGGAGTTGACCGCGTCCATGTAGGCGTCGAGATCGCTGCGCAGCGGCTCCCACCAGAGGCCGGCGTAGACGAGGTAGCCCCACTTCTGGTCCAGCGCCGGCTTGAACTGGTTCTGGTGGATCGTCCCGACCAGGCGCTCCAGCTCCTCGTGGGCGCTGAGGATGATCGCCGCCGCCGGCACCTCGTAGATGTCGCGGACCTTGAGGCCGACGATCCGGTCCTCGATGTGGTCGACGATGCCGACCCCGTGGCGGCAGCCGATCTCGGCCACCTTTTCCAGCAGGTCGACGAGGCCGAGGCGCTCGCCATTAAGCGAGACCGGTAGGCCCTGCTCGAAGCCGACGGTGATCGTCTCCGCCTCGTCGGGGGCCTCCTCGGGGCGGGTCACCAGCTGGAAGACGTCGTCTTCGGGGGCGCGCTCGAGGTCCTCGATCCAGCGCCCCTCCGACGAGCGCCCCCAGAGATTGTCGTCAATTGAATACGGCGCGACCTCGGTGCCGCCCTTGACCGGAATCCCGTTCTCGCGCGCGTAGGCGATCTCCTCGTCGCGGCCCATCGCCCAGGTCCGCACCGGCGCGATCGTCTTCAGCTCCGGCGCCAGCGTCGCCACCGTCGCCTCGATCCGCACCTGGTCGTTGCCCTTGCCGGTGCAGCCGTGGGCGATCGTGTCGCAGCTCGACTGGCGCGCGTACTCGACCGCGAGCTGGGCGATCAGCGGCCGGCCCAGGGCCGTGAAGAGCGGGTAGCCGTTGCCGTAGATGGCGTTGGCCTTGATCGCGGGGGCGACGAAATCGACGGCGAAGCGCTCGCGGGCGTCGACGACGTGGCACTCGACCGCCCCCAGCTGTAGGGCCTTCTGTTCGATCACCTCGTAGTCCTCGCCGGGCTGGCCGAGGTTGACGGTGAGGCAGACGACTTCGGCTTCGTAGTGGTCCTGGATCCACTTCAGCATCACGCTCGTGTCGAGCCCGCCCGAGTAGAGCAGGAGGACGCGATGGACGTTGGCGGGGTCCGCCTCGTAGGTGGCGGTCGGCTGCGGCTCAGGAGTCACGGGGCCGGAAGTCTCGCACGACGCCCGCGATCGGGACTTCTAGGGAGCTTCGATGCCTCCGGCACCGCCTTCTTCTTCTTCGGGCGGCGGCACTTCTTCGGGTTCTTCTTCTTCGGGAGCTTCTTCGTCTTCTTCGACCGTCGGTTCTTCTTCGGTCGTGGTCGTCGTCGATTCCGTCGTCGTCGTGGTCGAGCTTTCGGTCGTCGAGGGCGTCGTCGAAGTCGTTTCGATGCTGGAGGTGGTGGTTTCGCCGCTGTCGCTGTCGTCGCCGTTGGCGATCACGATCACCGCGATCAGGAGGCCGACGATCACCGCGACCAGGCCGGCGACCAGCAGCCGCATGTTGCCGTGGGGGCGCTCGCCGTCGGGCCCACGGCCGCCGGGGCCGCGGTCTTCGGGTCCCATCAGGCGCGTCGGGTCCTCGTGCATGGTCTAGTCCTCCGGTCCCAGGATCGCGTCGAGGATCCCGTCGGCGTCGTCGATCTCGAATCCGTTTCGCAGTCGCTCGGCGATCTCCTCTCTGCTGCTGCCGGAAACGGCGAGCTGGGTGGCGAGAAGACGAGCGCCGGCAGGGTCGCTGCGGGGGGCGTCGGGGGCGGGGACCTCGGTGGGGGCCTCCGGTGCGGAGACCGCCCGCAGCCGCGGGGCCTCGGAGACCTCCTCGGTCCGCAGCTCTGGCGCCTGGCGTGGTGGCTCCGGCGTCGGCGCGGGCGGCTCCTCCCCGTCGATCCGCGATCGCGCCGCCTCCAAGGTCTGCTGCAAGCGCTCGGCCTCCCGCCGCAGCGAGATCGCCTGGCCGAGCAGGGTGTCGACCAGCTCCGAGAGCTCGCCGATCTGCCCCGCGCTCGCCCGATCGGCCTCCGCCCGAGCCTGGGCGAGGTAGCGCCGCGCCTGCGCTTCGGCGTCGTCGATGACCCCCTCGGCGGCGCGCTCGGCCGCCTCGACGATCGCCTCCAAACGCTCGGCGGTGTCGGTGCGCAGGCTGCGCTGCTTTTTCGAGATGTCGCTGGGCTTGCCGCGGCGGCTCATCGCGAGGCGAAGCCTAGAAGCGATTCACCGATCAGGTCGACGGCGCGGTCGACGTGGTCGGAATCGATCACCAGCGGCGGCAACAGGCGGATCGTGTCCGGCCGCGGAGCGTTGGCGACGAGCCCGCGCTCGAGCAGATCGGCGACGACGGCGGCGGAGTCGATCCCCTCCTCCAGCCCGACCCCGACCATGAGGCCGCGGCCGCGGGTCTCGCGCACTCCCTGCAGCCCATCGAGGCGCTCGCAGAGGTAGGCACCAAGCTCGCGCACGTGCCGCAACAGCACCGGGTCGTCGACGATCGCCAACACCGCCGACGCGGCGGCGGTGGCGACGGGGCCGGCGGCGAAGGTGGAGCCGTGGTCACCGGGCTCGAGCACGTCGGCGGCGCTCGGCGCGGTGATGCAGGCGCCGATCGGGAAGCCGCCGCCGAGCGCCTTGGCGCTGGTGAGAACGTCGGGACGGACGGGCGTCTGCTCGTAGGCCCAGAGCGAGCCGGTGCGGCCCATCCCGGTCTGGATCTCGTCGAAGATCAGAAGCGCGCCCGCCTCGTCGCAGGCCTGCCGCGCCGCCAGCAGCGCCTCGGTCTCGATCGGGAAGACGCCGGCCTCACCCTGGATCGGCTCGATCAGGACGGCGGCGGTGTTCTCACCCACCGCCTCCCGGAGAGCAGCGGCGTCGTTGCGGGGCACGGCGCGGAAGCCCGGCAGCATCGGCCCCAGCGCCTCGTTGGTCGCGAGGCCGGGAGTGGCGGCGAGGGCGCCGTAGGTGCGGCCGTGGAAGTCGCTCTCGAAGCTGACGATCTCCGGCGCGGTGATGCCGCGGCCGTGGGCGTGCTTGCGGGCGATCTTGATCGCGCACTCGTTTGCCTCGGTCCCCGAGTTGGAGAAGAAGACCCGGCCGCCGAGGCTCGACTCCGAGAGCCGCTCGGCCAGCCGCGCCATCGGCTCGGTGTAGAAGAGGTTGGAGACATGCATCAGGCGGTGGGTCTGATCCCGCACGGCCTTGACGACGTCGGGGTGGCAGTGGCCGACCGAGCAGACCGAGATCCCGGTGAGGAAGTCGAGGTAGCGCTTGCCCTCGGCATCCCACAGCAACGCCCCCTCGCCGCGGACGAAGTCGACCGGCGCCCGTTTGTAGGTCCGCATCAGGTAGCGCTCGTCGAGCGCCTGGGTCTGCTCCAGGCCGATCCCTTCGGCGACGTCGCTCACGGGGTGACCATGGTGCCGATGCCGGCGTCAGTGAAGAGCTCGAGCAGGAGGCTGTGGCGGACGCGGCCGTCGATGATGTGGGCCGACTGGGCGCCGCCGCGGATCGCATCGGCGCAGGCCTGCAGCTTCGGCCGCATCCCCCCTTCCAGGCTCGGCAGCTTCTCGTCGACTTCAGCCACGGTGGCCTGCGATATCCGCGAGCTTTCGTCGCTCGGATCCTCGAGCCAGCCGACGACGTCGGTGAGGAAGATCGCCTTGTGCGCGCCTAATGCGGCGGCGACCTTGCCCGCGGCCTCGTCGGCGTTGACGTTGTAGGAGTTGCCCTCGCGGTCGGCCGCCGAAGAGGCGATCACCGGTATGTAGTCGGCGGCGATGTGGGCGAGGACGTCGACGTCGACCCGGTCGATCGAGCCGACGAACCCGACCTGCTCGGCGTTGGCGACCGGCGAGACCTCGAACAGGGTCCCGTCCTCGCCGGAGAGGCCGACCGCGGCCTGG
>DASTYZ010000076.1:0-24435 GCA_035764545.1 Solirubrobacterales bacterium
GAGGCGGCGGTTTCAATCGCCCGGGAAACCAGCAGAACTCAGCCCGTGACGCCTTTCACCACGGGGTAGTAACCACTCGCGTGACCGGTGACCTTCGGGTGGTAGCTTTCGCCCGTCGGGTTGGAGAGGCCGTTGATCCACTCGGTCGAAGAGCCACCGCCGCCGTCGCAGACCGCATGGCCGACGAAGGGCGGGATCACGTCACGGAAGACGAAGTTCGCTCCCGCCCGTGAGGCCGCGGCGCTGACCACGGTCCGCAGCATTTCCGCCGTCTGGTTGAGCCGCGTCTCCTCGCTGGGGCTGAACCAGGTGAAGGCGTTGCAGTCTTCGCCGTTGAACAGCTTCGGGTAGTCGAGGACGATCACTTTCGCGCTCGGCGCCCGCGACTTGATCGCGTTGTTGACGAGGTCGAGACGGCCCGGCAGCGTGTTGGTTATGTAGGACTGGGCGGTGTTGATCGCCCCGTCGCAGTTGGATGCCCACGAGGGCTGGGCACAGGTGGTGATGACGCTGGAGAAGCCGGCGTCGTTGCCGCCGATCGTGTAGGTCACCCAGTTGGTGTCCGAGGTGACGCTGTTGACCTGGGTGTTGAGGACGTCCCCCGTCTTCGCCCCAGAGCAGGTCGCGTTGACGAAGGTCCATTCGGGATGCAGGTTGTGCAGCAGGTAGGGGTACGCGTAGACCGACCTCTGGCAGGTCGTTTCGTAGAAGGTCCGGGTCCCCGTCCCCGACGAGTACGAGTCCCCAAGGGCCACGTACTTCGTCGCCGACGCGGCCGCGGCGAACACCGCAAAGAGTGCAACCACGCAGAGCAGGGCTGCGATTCGACTCCACTTCATTTGACGCCTCCATCCCCCACCCTATGATCAGTTGATCCTGACCATAGACGCGGAAGCGGCCGCTGCCAAGCGAATATCGTCGGCCGCTTGAGCGAGCCGATCCCCTACCTCGACCTCAGCGCCGTGCCGCGGGAGCTGGATGGAGAGCTGGAGCGGACGGTGGCGCGGGTCGCCGCCTCGGGCTGGTACCTGCTCGGGCCCGAGCTGGAGGAGTTCGAGCGCGAGTTCGCCGCCTACTGCGGCACCCGGCACTGCGTCGGCGTCGCCAGCGGCATGAGCGCGATCGAGCTCGCCCTGCTCGCCGCCGGGATCGGCCCCGGCGACGAGGTGATCGTCCCCGCCTACACCTGGATCGCGACCTGGCTCGCGGTCAGCCGGACCGGCGCCACCCCGGTGCCGGTCGACGCCGTCGCCGAGACCTACAACATCGACCCGGACCTGATCGCCCCGGCGATCAACGAGCGTACCGCCGCGATCGTCCCCGTCCACCTGCGCGGCGAGCCCGCCGAGATGAAGGCGGTAGCGGCGATTGCCGCCGAGGCCGACCTGCTCGTGATCGAGGACGCGGCGCAGGCGCACGGGGCGCGCTGCCAAGGCTGCCGCGTCGGCAGCATCGGCGACGCCGGCGCCTTCTCCTTCTACCCGACCAAGAACCTCGGCTGCCTCGGCGACGGCGGCGCGGTCACCACCGACGACGACGAGCTGGCCGAGCGGGTGCGTCTGCTCCGCAACTACGGCATGCGCAACCGCTACGAGATCGAGTCGGCGGGCGTGAACAGCCGCCTGGCGGAGATCCAGGCCGCGGTCCTGCGCCTGCTGCTGCCCCACCTCTACGAGTGGAACCAAAGACGAGCCTCCCTCGCAGCCCTCTACACCGAGGCCTTCGCGGAGCAAGAGTCGATCTCGATGCCGGCGCCGCCCGCCTGGGCGGACCCGGTCTGGCATCTGTTCGCGATCAACCACAGCGATCGCGACGCGGTGGCCGGCGCGCTTGCCGAGCGCGGCATCGGCACCCTGGTCCACTACCCCCAGCTCCCCCACCAGACCCCTCCCTACCGCGACCGCTGGGCGCCGGGAGCCTTCCCGGTCGCCGAAGCGCTCGCCGCCTCGACCCTGAGCCTGCCGCTCTACCCGCAGTTAGAAGTGAGCGCCTGCGAGCGGGTGGCGGAGGCGGTGCTCGCGGCCGTGCGCCCGGCGGCTTCGCCGTAGGATCGGCCGATGGGCCTCCGCGACCTGCGGCTGAAGCTGCACTCCGACCTGCACGGCCGGCTGGACGGCCTGCACTCCTCGCTGACCACCCTGCAGGAGCGGGTGCTCGGGCTGCATACCGCCTTCGTCGACCTCAACGGCCGCCTCGACCGGCTCGAGGGCGAGGTGAAGCGCGGCGTCGAGATCGCCCGCCACACCTACGACGAAGAGCCGGCGAACAGGCGCCGGCTGCACGAGCTGCGGCGCAGCGAGGAGTACGAGTTCGCCTTCACCGAAAGTGAGCCGCTGGTCACCTTCATCGTCCCCACCTACCGTTCGTTCGAGACCCTGCGCGACGTCGCCATCCCCTCAATCCTCGGCCAGGACTACTCGAACCTCGAGGTGATCGTCTCCGGCGACTCCGCGCCACCGGAGACCGCTGCGGCGGTGGCTTCCTTCGACGACCCCCGCCTCGTCTACCTCAACCGCACGATCCGCGGCCCCTACCCCGAGGACCCGGCGAAACGGTGGTTCGGGATCGGCGGCCCGCCTGTCAACGACGCCCTCGCGATCGCCCGCGGGCGCTGGATCGCGACGCTGGGCGACGACGATGCGGTCCGTCCGACCCACACCCGCGACCTGCTCGCGGCAGCGCAAGAGCATCGCCATGAGCACTGCTACGGCCTGCAACAGGTCAATTT
This sequence comes from Solirubrobacterales bacterium, assembly GCA_035764545.1. Classification (GTDB taxonomy): domain Bacteria; phylum Actinomycetota; class Thermoleophilia; order Solirubrobacterales; family 70-9; genus VAYN01. The sequence goes on from DASTYZ010000076.1 coordinate 2,729, forward strand.
CCCCGAAGGAGAGCCGCTGCTCCTGGGGGACTTCCCGCCCCGAATTGGCCACTGGGGAATGCAGGCCGCGATCTACCACTCTGGATTGCGCTTCTTCGAAGCCGAGCTCTCCGACGCGATCTACGAGGAGCCGAGCGACTGGTCCAAGTGCAGGCGGATGATCCGGGCAGGAGTCCGGTTCGGGATGATCGAGACGATCGTCGTCGACAAGAACGAGACCCGGCGGCGCTCAGCCGCCGAGTGGCAGCAGGGTGAGGTTCCGGTCGCCGAGTGACCGGGAAAGATTCGACTCAGACGGCAGCCTGGACCGCCCGCAGGAACTCCCCGCGGTCGCGGATGTAGTCGCCCTCGTCGAAGGCGGCGGAGGCGAGCGCCAGGTAGACGGTGCCGGGCGCGAAACCGCCGATGTCATGCCAGACCATCGGCGGCAGGTAGATCCCCCGGCGCGGGTCGTCGAGGACGACGGAGCGCCGTCGCCGACCGTCGTCGACCACCAGCTGCATCCGCCCCGCAACGCAGAAGACGGCTTGCTCGAGGGTCCGGTGGGCGTGGCCGCCGCGAGCCGCCTCGGCCGGGACGTCGTAGACGTAGAAGACGCGGGCGATCGGGAACGGGACGTGGTGCTCGCTCTCGGCGTACGCCAGATCCCCCTGCCGGTCCGGCACCACCGGCAGCTCGATCGTCTTCAGATCGTCGATTTCCATCCGGAGACCGACCCTAGAGGACCGTTACGATCGGCACCCTTCGCTGGACAGTCCGTTCATCCACCGCATGCCAGGAATCCACTCAAGCGCCGTCGTCGAGACCGAGTCGATCGGGACCGGCGTCTCGATCGGCGAGTTCTGCGTCATCCGCCCGGGAGCTGTGATCGGTGACGGCGTCGCGATCCTGCCGCACGCGATCGTCGACTCCGGCGTCGAGATCGGGGCCGGGACCGAGGTCCAGGCGCGGGCCCTGCTCGGCCGCCGCCCCCGCGCCGCCGGCGTCATCGCCCGTGCACCGGTCTTCGAGGAACGACTGCTGATCGGCGACGGCTGCGCGATCGGCGTCAACGCCGTCCTCTATTACGGGATCGAGGTCGGCGCCGACACCTTGATCGGAGACCACGCCTCGATTCGCGAGGGAGCGCGGATCGGCAGCGGCTGCGTCATCGGCCGCGCCACCGTCGTCGACCGCGAGGTCCGGATCGGGGACCGGACGGTGATCATGTTCACCGGCGTCATCGCTTCGAAGTCGGAGGTCGGCAAGGACGTCTTCATCGCCCCGGGGGTCTCGACCACCAACGACAACGCTCTCGGCGCCGACGGCTGGGTCGAGGAGAAGACTGCCGGCGCGACGATCGAGGACGAAGCGAAGATCGGCGCCAACTCGACCCTGCTGCCGGGAGTGAAGATCGGCCGCGGCGCCGTCGTCGGCGCCGGCTCGGTCGTCACCCGCGACGTCGAAGCGGGGGCAACCGCCTTCGGCTCCCCAGCCCGCCCCGTCTCCCGGAAGAGCTGATGGCTGCCTCCTCCGTCCCGCTCTCGATCCTCGACCTCGCCGCCGTCGGCCGCGAGGAGACGATCGCCGAGAGCTTCGCCGGCAGCGTCGAGCTGGCGCGGGTGGCCGAGCGCGGCGGCTACAAGCGCATCTGGTACGCCGAGCACCACAACATCTCCTCGATCGCCTCCTCGGCGACGGCCGTCCTGATCGCCCACATCGCCGCCCGCACGGAGACGATCCGGCTCGGCGCCGGCGGGGTGATGCTGCCGAACCACTCGCCGCTGGTGATCGCCGAGCAGTTCGGGACGCTGGAGACGCTGCACCCGGGCCGGATCGACCTCGGGCTCGGGCGGGCGCCGGGAACCGACCAGCGGACCTGGATGGCGCTGCGGCGCGACCCCGCCGCCAGCGACCGCTTCCCCCAGGACGTCGTCGAGCTGCAGCGGTTCCTCGCCGACGAGGAGCCGGTGCCGGGGATGCGCGCGATCCCCGGCAAGGGGACCAACGTCCCGCTCTACATCCTCGGCTCCTCCCTCTTCGGCGCCGAACTCGCGGCCGAGCTCGGCCTCCCCTACGCCTTCGCCTCCCACTTCGCCCCGCGCTTCCTGCACGAAGCGATCACCGTTTACCGCGAGCAGTTCAAGCCCTCCCAGCAGCTGCGGGAGCCCTACGTGATCGCCGGCGTCGGCGTCATCGCCGCCGAGACCGATGAGAGCGCCGCCGCCCAGCACGAGGCGGCCCGCCGCATCCGCGCCCGCGCCCTCTTCGGCCGCGGCCGCAAGCTCAGCGAGGACGACATCACCGCCCTGCTCGCCTCGCCGCAGGCCGCGGCCGTCGACGAGATGCTCGCCTACACTGCCGTCGGACTCGCCAATGAGGCCGCCGCCTACCTGCAGAACTTCGCTGCCGAGACCGAAGCCGACGAGCTGATCACCGTCCACTACTCCGACTCGGTCCCGAACCGCCTGCGCTCGGTCGAGCTCCTGGCCGGCGCGCTCGACCCCGCCGGCGCCCCGCGCAACTAGCGGGACTCGTTCAGCGCGATCGCTTCGCCGACCAGCGCCTTCAGCGCCTCGCCGTCGATCTCCTCGCCCTCGTGGATGTCGATCGCGCGGCGGACGTTGCCGTCGAGGCTGGAGTTGAAGAGGCCGGCCGGGTCGCCGAGGGAGGCGCCCTTGGCGAAGGTCAGCTTCACCACCTTCTTGTAGGTCTCGCCGGTGCAGATGATCCCGCTGTGCTCCCAGACCGGCGTCCCTTTCCATTTCCACGTCTCTTCGACCTCGGGGTCGGCCTCGTGGATCAGGCCGCGGACGCGCGCCAGCGTCTCGCCCCGCCAGTCGCCCAACTCCTCGATCCGCTCGTCGATCTTCTCTGAGGCCTCGTTGCTCATCTCCATCTCGTCTCCGTGGTCGTGGTCGCCGACGGCAGAGAGAATAGATCGGCGAAGATCGGGGTTATCTATTCGATGCCCATCCGTCGCCACACCCTTGCGATCGCCGCCACCCTGCTTGCGCTCCTGGCGACCGTCGCCTCCGCCTCCGCGGCGCCGCCGCTGCGGCTGGACCCGGACTTCGGCAAGCGCGGTGTCGCCGAACCGGACCTGCCGCCGGAATACAACTCCGTCACCTTCCTCGCCCTCAGCGTCCAGCCCGACGGCGCGATCCTCAGCGCCCGCCAGAAGGGCAGCTGGGGAAACAACTTCCTCGCCTATGACCGCTACGACTCGGCCGGCCACCCCGACCCGAGCTTCGAGACCAAAGGCGCCTATCCCCCGATCGAGGCGGTCGACAGCAACGGCAAGGTCCTGCGCGCCAACTCCAACTCGATCGAGCGCTACAACGCCGACGGCAGCCGCGACACCAGCTACGGGACCGACCCGACCAACGGCCGGCCCTTCAGCGAGATTCTCAACTTCAGGCTCGAAAAGCTGCTGATCACCGCGGGAGACAAGCTCTTCGTCATCGGCTCGGACCTGAGCCACGACGAACGCGAAGAGAAGGTCGACCAGATCTTCGTCGTCCGGCTCGATTCCCAGGGCCGCTTCGACCCCAGCTTCGGCGGCGACGGCTTCGTGAAACTGCGTGAGGACGCCGGCGTCGGCGGCGAAAGGCTGGTCGGGGTCGCGCCCCGCGGCGAGGAAGGGATCGTCCTCGTGGTCGACGAGGCAGCCGCCCGGTCCTACAGCAGGGACAGGGAGACGCCCGGCGGCTCCGCGGTCGTGGCCCTGGCAGCCGACGGCCGGCCGGAGCCCGGCTTCGGCGAGGGCGGCGCCGTCCACTCGACCGCTTCCGTCGAGGCCTTCGCGTCGCTTCCCGACGGCGGCCTCGCGCTCGCCGGCAACAGCTGGGGAGGGGAAGTCCGCCGCGAAGGAGTCCGCACCAGCGACGTCTATGTCGCCCGGCTGACGCCGGCGGGCCGCTACGACGGGGACTTCGACGGCGACGGCATCGCCACGATCGACTTCGGCGGCGTCGACTTCGGCGGCGCCGTGCTGGCGGCGGCCGACGGCTCGATCCTCGTCGGCGGCTCGAGCACCGAGTTGGCCGACCCGAACTGCCTCCGCTACGAAGGCTTCTGCCGCGAAACGCCTGTCCTCATCCGCCTCCTCGCGAATGGCGCCCCCGACCCCGGCTTCGGCGAGGGCGGCAGGGTCAGGCTCACCGCTCTGACCGAACCGTACGTCGAACCGGACGAGGGTCGTGGGGTCAAAGTCCTGGCGGCGCTGCCCGACGGCGGCGTCCTCGCCGGCGGTGGCTCGGGGACCGTCGGCTTCATCGCCAAGCTCGACGGTGGCGGCGCGCTCGTCCCCGGCTTCGGCAGCGGCGGGCTCTTGATCGAGCGTGCCGCCGACGCGGCCGAAACCCGCGCCCACGCGGTCGCGATCGACAGCCGGCGCCGCATCCTCGTCGCCGGCAGCACCACCGCCGGCGCCCTCTACAGCCGCGAAAGCGGCACGATCTTCCGCTTCGGTCCCGACGGCCGGCTCGACCGCAGCTACGGTGACGGCGACGGCTACGTCCGCGTGCCGGGCAACACCCGCGACATCGCCCTCGGGCAGAACGGCGACGCCTTCGTCCTCTCTGGCGAGTTCGCGCCGAACCTCGTCGTCCACCTCAGTCCCAAAGGCGCCATCGACCGCCGCTTCGGGATCGACGGCGTCGCCCAGCTCCCGGAGCTGCCCCCGGTCCGCCGCGACGGCAAGCGGCACGGCCGCGAATTCGACCCGCGCTCGATCGCCGTCCTCCCCGACGGGAGGGTCCTGGTCGGCGGCGAAGGCGGCAACGGCACGGAAACGCGAATCGTCCTCACCCGCCTCAACCAGCGCGGCGGCCTCGACCGCTCCTTCGGCAAGCGCGGCCTCGCGATCCTCGGCCTCGGACGCACGCGGGAGTGCAACATGGCCCAGCTCGAGCTGCGGCGCGACGGCCGCATCGTCATCGCCGGCCGGGTCCGCGAAAAAGGTGAACACGGCCGGCGGCCGGCGCTCTTCCAGGTGCTGCCCGATGGCTCACCCGATCCCGCCTTCGGCCGGCGGGGGGTCGCCAAGGTCAGCCTGCGGACCGAAGGGGTGGGTTTGAGCCTCGCCATCCTCGGCGACGGCTCCGTCCTGCTCGGCGGCAGACTGGAGATCAGCGGGCCGAAGAGGCGGCCGCTTCTCCTGCGCTTCAACCGCAAGGGGAGGCTCGACCGCCGCTTCGCCAGGAGAATGCTGGCCACCGTTCCTTCCTTCTCCAGGCGCGATGCGATCCTCGCGCCGCGCCAGATCCTCCTCACTCGAGACGGCATCGTCCTCCTCTCGCCCTCCATCCTCGCCTTCTCGCGCCGCGGCGCCTTTCGCGGATCGGTTCCGTTCGGCCCTGACCGCAAGCCCGAACACTCCCTCGTCGCCGGCGCGGTGCAGGCGGGCCGGCCGCTGCTGGTTGGCCAGGTAGGCGAAAGACGCGGGATCGTGCTGCGCCGCTTCCTGACCGGATGAGGCCTCCGCCCGAAAGCCTCGACGTCCTCCGCACGCGGGACTTCCGGCTCCTCTTCGCCGGGCAGGCGGTCTCGGTGCTCGGCGATCGCATGGTCGCGGTGGCGCTCGCCTTCGCGGTGCTGGAGGTCGGCGGTTCGGTCTCCGACGTCGGGCTGGTGCTGGCGGCGGGGACGTTCCCCTTGCTCGCGACCGTGCTGGTCGGGGGCGTGGTCGCCGACCGGGTCTCGCGCCGCGCCGTGATGGTGGCCGCCGACCTGGTCCGGGTCGCCGGCCAGGGCGCGATGGCCGTGCTGCTGATCGCGGGGGTGGCGGAGGTGTGGATGCTGGCGCTGCTGGCAGCCGTCTCCGGCGCGACCACCGGGTTCTTCGGCCCCGCCTCGACCGGCCTCCTGCCCGAAGTCGTCCTCGCCGAGCAGCTGCAGCCGGCCAACGCCCTACGCGCGAGCGCCGTCTCGGCGGGCGAAATCTTCGGCCCGATCGTCGCCGGCGTGCTGGTCGCCGCCGCCGGCGCGGGATGGGCGGTCGCCGCCGACGCCGGCACCTTCGTGATCAGCGCCCTCTGCCTGACGGCGCTGCGAATCTCACCGCGCGTTCCGGAACCGCAGGGCTCCTTCCTCACCGACCTCCACGAAGGCTGGGTCGCCTTCCGCTCGCGCCGCTGGGCCCTGATCTTCGTCTCCTACTTCGCGATCGTGAACCTGCTCTGGGGCGCCTGGGGCGCCCTCGGTCCGATCGTCGCCGAGCGCGACCTCGGGGGCGCCGCCGCCTGGGGGACGATCCTGGCGGCGATGGGCGTCGGAGCGCTGGTCGGCAGCCTCTTCGCGGCGCGCCTGAAGCCGAGCCGACCGCTGTTCCTGGCCGCCTTCACCGACAGCCTCTTCGCCCTGCCATTGGCCTTCCTGGCGGCCGCCCCGTCGGTGCCGCTGATCGCCTGCGGCGCCTTCCTCGCCGGCGGCGGCATGGCGATGACGATCTCGCTCTGGGAGTCGACCCTCCAGCGCCACGTCCCGGGCGAGTCGCTCTCGCGGGTCAGCTCCTACGACTGGTTCGGCTCGCTCGCCTTCTACCCCCTGGGTCTGGCCATCTGGGGACCGATCGCGGCCGCGATCGGGGTCAGCGTCTCACTCTGGCTCAGCTTCGGCCTCGCGGCCCTGATGACCCTCGTGCTCGTCAGCGTCCCCGACATCCGCAACCTTCCCGCGGCACCGGGACCGTCAGCGGAGCCCGAGCCGGGGCTGCCCTAGGATCGCGACGTGCCGTTTACCCAGAGGAACATCAAGCAGGACCTCGATGACGTCGGCTCCAACTTCGACGGCGCCCCGGACCTGGAGTTCCGCCTCGCGACCAAGGCGCTGGAGCTGGAGAACTCTGGCCTCGGCTACCAGCGCATCCCGGCGGGGTACCGCTTCCCCTACGGCCACACCCACAAGACGCAGGAGGAGCTGTACGTGGTCCTGCGCGGGAGCGGCCGGATGAAGCTCGACGAGGAGATCGTCGAGCTCGAGGAATGGGACGTGGTCCGCGTCGCCCCCGGTACCTGGCGCGGCTACGAGGCTGGGCCCGAGGGCCTCGAGATCCTCGTCATCGGCGCCCCCAACCTCGGCGACGATCCCCGCGGCGACGTGGAGGGCGAACGCGACTGGTGGGCTGACTAGCCCCGAGTGCTAACCTACAACCAGATGGTTGTAGGTAAGAAACCGATCCGCGACGAGGAGAAGTCCACCGACCTGCTGTTCCGGGCGCTGGCCGATCCGATCCGCCGCGACATCCTCCGCCGCGCCCACGAGGGCCGGCTCTCGGTCTCGGCCCTGGCCCGCGAACACCCGATCAGCGTCACGGCGATGCAGAAGCACGTCGCCGTGCTCGAGCGGGCCGAACTGGTGAGCAAGCACCGGGTCGGCCGCGAGTCGATCGTCCAGACCAAGGCCGACGCCCTCGCCCGCGCCCACGCCGCGCTCGATCGTCTCGAGGCGGAATGGCGCGGCCGGATCGAGCGGATGGACCAGATCCTCGAAACCGACAAAGGAGACAACTGATGCCCGTCACCGACGTAGAGAAGGACGTCGACGCCCTGACCCTGACGATCACGGCCGAGTTCGAGGCCGACGCCGAGCGCCTCTGGGAGCTGTGGGCCGATCCGCGCCAGCTGGAGCGCTGGTGGGGCCCGCCGTCCCATCCCTCGACCTTCGTCGAGCACGAGCTGACCGTCGGTGCGCGCACCTCCTACTTCATGACCGGCCCAGACGGCGAGAAGCACCACGGCCGCTGGCGCATCGAGGAGGTCGACCCGCCCCACCGGCTGCACATGACCGACGACATCGTCGGTGACGACGGCAAGCCCGAGGACGGAGGCCCGACCGGGATGACGGTGACGATCGCCGAGGCCGACGGCACCGCGACGATGGCAATCGAGACCCACTTCGCCGACCGCGCCTCGATGGAACAGACGATCGAGATGGGGTTCGAGCAGGGCATGACCGAAACCGTCAACCGCGTCGACCCCCTCCTCGGCGCCGCGCGGGCGTAACGTCAGGCGAGCTCGCGGAGGCCCTGCGCGACCCAGTCCCGCAGGCCCTCGTCGGCGACGAAGGGCGCACCATCGGCCTCCGCCCGCCCCAGCACATCCTCGGCGCTCGCCCCTGCCTCGAGACCGGCATAGAGGTAGGTGAGGGCCGAGGACCGGGGCCCTTTCCGGCAGGTGACCAGCGTCGGCCGCGGCAGACCCTCGAGCGCTGCCACCTGCCGCCGCGCCAAGTCCATCGTCATCTCCCGAGGCGGATCGGAAACAACGTTCGCCGACTCCAGCACCGCCCCCTCCACCTGCTCATAAGACATCCCGCCCTCCATCGAGGCGAACTCCTCGCCGCAGAGGTAGAGCCACGACGCCGCCCCGGCCTCGCGGGCAAACCCCTCTGGGTCCGCGATCGGCTCCGTGTTGAAAACAAGGCCTTGCGGGCCATCGAACTCCGGCATGCCCCCACGGTACCGCTGCGCTCGACTGAGCGATCTCGTTTGGGCTAGCGCGAAGCCGGGCCCAGGCGGGGGCGACAATCGGGCCGCCGGGGCCCTCTTCTCCTTCGCTGCCTTCCGCGATCACCTTCAGCCCGGAGCCGTCGGGCCGCATCACCGCCAAGTTCGAGCTTTCACCAGCCTGAGCAACGAAGGCGATGTGCTTGCCGTCCGGTGCCCAGGAAGGGCTCAGGTAGCAACGGCCGCGAAAGCAACCGCCGCGACCCTTGGTCAGCTGGCGCACGCGGCGGCCGTCTGCTCGAGCGACAAAGACATTAGGGCCGTCGTGCAGGTTGCTGGTGAAGGCGATCGAGCGGCCATCCGGAGAAAAGTCGGGCTCCAAGTCCTTCAACGGCCCGTCGATGAGCGGTTTCAGACGCCTCCCGTCAGACCTCATCGAGAAGATGTCGAAGCGATCGCCGGTCCCGTCGTCGGCGCGTTCGCTGACGAAGGCGATCGTCTTGCCGTTCGGCGCAAAGGTCGGATCGGTGTCTCGGACCTCGGCTCCGTGGGTCAGTTGTCGTAGGCCGCTAGCGTCGACCTTGACGAGGAAGATGTGCGAGTAGTGATCGACCCCGGTCGTGGTGCGGTCGAACACGACGCTCCTCCCGTCCGGAGAAAAGGATGGGTGACCATCTCGCTGGGCACCGGCAGTCAGCTGCCGTACGCCGCTGCCGTCGGCCCTCATCAGATAGATCCGCGGACGAGTAGCCGCGACAGAGTCGAGGTCGGCGGCGAAAACGACCAGGCGCCCGTCGGGAGAGTAAGCGGGCGCCTCGGCGCTGGCGTCGCCAGAGAGCACTCGCTGTGCGCCGCCTCGAGTCGGCGCATGGGCGAACAGTCCTCCGGCCGGGCCACTTTCGAGGAATGCCAGACGCTGATAGGCGATCTGCCCATTCGAACCTGGAAAAGCCGCCTGCGCGGACGCGACAACGGCGACAAAGACCAACGCAATTGATGCGAGCAGGGCCCCTCGGGTCAGCACGGAGTCCCTTTCGAGGGCCCGTCCCCGAATTCCTTGCAGCTGCCACAGCGGAAACATCGTCGCAGGCGCCCTTCAACGACTCCATACGGCGACGGCAGGTCCGGGCCGAGATCCTTCAGCTTTTGCACGCACCCGCCGGCATGTGTACCACGGTGTTCTTGAAAAGAACTTTCAATCGTTTTATTCTTTTCATCCGTTCACCACTCCCTTCCCTAGAGGATCTTCATGGCCTGCGACGACACCCGTGTAGTTGCATCGCTTACCGCCTCAGGCGTAGCGCTAACCGGCTCGATAGGAACCCTGGGGGCAGCGGCGCTGGCCAACAACTCGTTTTTTGGCGTCGGCGCGTCACCGCCTCTCGTCGTGGCCTCGGCCGTTCTCGGCACGGCGGCTGTCGCGGGCCTCGTGTCCGCCGGCGCCGCAGCGCAGGACTACTTCGACTGCTTGGCGGCCGAGGGACGCACGGTCGAGCGTTGCAAAGGGGCGCTGAGGAACTTCCTTACGAACCTAGAGGCGGAGATCCTCGTTTTGGGAATCCAGGTCTCGGCCACTTGGGCGATAGTTGGAGTCTCGATCGTCCCCTGGGCCGGAGCCGCGCCCATGTATGTGATCATCGGCTCGCTGATCGTCCAGCTCGGGCTAATCGCCAGTCTCATCGCCTTCTATACGGCGCTCCGCAATTGCCTGGACGCCCCCCTCCAGGTCGGGACGCGTGAGCCCTCCCGACGGCAGGTGAGCGCGTTGACTCTCGCAGGGTTGAGCATGCTGACGGCGATCCGGTTCGCTCGTTGGATCCGTTCGCCGAAGAAGCGGCGGCCGGGCTGGGCGCTGTTCGCCAGCACTTAGGAATCGCTTCCTGACAGGAACTTTTTCGTCGCGTTCTTCCGGACCTCCAGCCGTCGAACTCAGGCGGTGGGCCGGAAACTGCCTTTCCTACCGGCGCGATGCACCCATTTCAGGGGGCAACACGAGGTCTGAAAGGTCGATCCAGCAAGAGCCAGTTTCGAGGTCTATTGTCTACGTTCCCCAGAAATACAAAACCCCGCCGTGGCGGGGCTTTCGTCCTATAACGGGGGCAGGGTTCAAACCTGCGACCTTCGGGTTATGAGGTCTCTAGTGCTGCTTGACAGGCTGGTTTTTGGCTTGTTCAGGCGGTCTGACTTGATCCGGGTTGGACTGAGTTCCGCTCAAATTGGTACCCGAATGGACCCGCCGAGACGGCCTAAGCGGCCTTCAAGAGCGGGCGGTCGCGGCATCAGATGTCCGAGCGTCATGGAAAGCGATGACGACAACTCGATCTTCGGACTCAATGTGGATATAGCCGACCAGCCAGCCCCATGGACCGATTAGGGCTCTGCAATCTCGCCAAACACCAGCGAGCTGCTTCCCGGCTCGCGGGAATTCCTCCAGCATGAGCAGCGAACGCGACAACGTTCCCGCGTACTTCGCTAATGCAGTCCCGCAGGATCCAGTCGACAGCAGGCGAAGAACCGACGGCTACCGCAGTCTCGCGATCTCGGCGAAGAGCTCTTCCTGGTTCGCTTTATCGAGGGAGAGATTGAGAGTCAGCTCCACAATCATTGGATCCTGCTTACTAGCGCCTTGTTCAGCTGCCAGTTTTATGAGCGCCGGAATCCGGGCAATCTGATCTGACACGGTCTGAACGAAGTCGCGGATCTGCCGGATCGGTCCCTCTGCCATGCGGGCGTTCAGCTCGAGCAAGTTCACGCATTCGGAGGGCACGAGGGTGTTACGCAGGCCCGCAGCCCAATCCATCATCGCCTCGTAGGTCTGGATTACACGCTGTGCCGTGTGGATGATTCGCTCTTTATTTCCAGGCTCTCCGGGCTTGCCGAATGCCTCGTCCATGACGCTGGGTGCGAAGAGGCGATCTAGCGCCTCAACTTGTCGAGTCAGCCAGCCAATCTCGCTGCTGAGGAACTCCATTAACGAGGTCGGGTCGGGTTCCCGACGACTGCCGTTGGGCAGGCGGAGCTCGTGGTCGCGCCACTTATCTTCGAGGTCTATTCGACCCTCCATGAGGACCCCCGCGTAGAGCCTGAACTCCCACCACTCAGGCTGGTCGGCGAGGAGCTGCGCTTGTTCCACGGCGGTCATTGGAATTCTGAAGAGCGAGGGTTCTGCTGGGTCCTCGTCGGAGTCGACAGCGCGCACGACAGGGTTCATAGCCGGCCTCTGTCCAGGGTGCATTCCCGAAGCCTCCAGCGCCGAGGCGATCTCCTCGACGACGCTGTCTATCCCGGTGCTGGTAAGAGCTCCGAAACGGTCGGCGAGCAGGGGTGAGTGTTGAGCGATGTATTCGTGGTTCACCTCGTGCCAGACCGGCAAGATCACCTTGGAGCCCATGGCTATCTCGCGGGCTGCCAAGCCTGCGAGCTCGCGCTGGGGCCACTCCTTTGCGAAGAAGGAAGGACTGAGAATGACCACTCCGAAGCGACTGCTGACGAGCGCCTGATCAATCCGCCTGGTGAGGCTGTCGCCGACGGTGATCTCCAACTCGTCAAGCCACGCGGACCAACCGCGGTCCCCCAAGGCGTCGACAAGAGGGCGCGCGACGGCATCCTTGTCCTCGCTTGCGTGCGAAATGAAGACGTCGTGCGAATAGTCCTCGGCCGGAGAGCCGGCAGCCGGGACTAACTCGATCTCAGAGTGAGCCACGGACCGCCCAAAGATGATTCCCCCAGCACCGGGATGAGTATCGAGCCCAGGCAACCCCCAACCGAATTGTGGGTGGGGGCTCAGCTCTGCGGCGCGTATGCGTAGATAGGCATCAGCATCGGCAGCATCCCAGTACGGAACTATGTTTGCCGTTACCTCCCTGGTCCATTCCTCATGAGCCAGGCCGGAGCCTCCGCCCAAGAAGGGAGCCTCTCGGAGAAGGATCTCTCCGAGGGCGTTGACGTAGGGGTCGTCCTTCTCCTTTGCCTGAGAAATGTCGACACGACCGATGAAAGGATCGTCATCGCTCTCAGCGGCGTAGCGCTCTTTGGCAACGAGCAGAGCGCTGGTGAAACCAGCAAGCAGCTTGCGGCCCGTGTGCGTCATTCGGAGACCGTGGAGCAGCAAAACGATGCGGCTATCGGGACCCGTATCCAAGAAGCCCAGCGGACGGGGCATGTCGTTTAGGACCCTCTCGAGCGCGATTGGCTTCCCTTCGCGGGCGAGCTTGCGGGTCATCGCTTTTAGGGCCGGCCACGAGCCTGTCGCGAGCAGCTCGTCGACCAGGCGCTCGAGGAGATCCTGGTTGACTCTCGCCCAAGCGACCGCCTGCTCAGGCAGATAGTCAGGCGCGGAGACCTCGGGAAGCATAAGCGCCATTCTTGCCAATGTGGAGGCGATTGCTGCATACACTCAGGATGTGGAGGCGCAAGGGCAGGAAGGGCCGAACCTGGCGGCGGCTCTGGATCGAGAGGATCTCAATCTTCCGGACCGATACGAGGCCCTTCGCGGTGCCAGCGGCGAGAACCTGCGCGCGATCATCCATCCGGTAACCGGGTCTCTACAGGCCCTCGACCGGCGCTTTTCGGAGATGCGTGCGGCCCGGCGCGGCGCACTGATGATCCTGCGTGGCGATAGCGGGGCGGGCAAGTCGACCTTCCTCGATACCGCCGGGTTCTTCTGGGAGGGCGTCGTCACTGAGCGGGTGCCGAGGAATGCCGAGGTGCCAACGATGCTAGAGGCGCTGGGCGCCGCCGATGGGCCGAGGATCGTCGTTCTCGAGGGCCGCGAGGCGCTCGGCGGCGAGTCCGCCGTCGACATCGAGGCCGCCCTGCATGTCGTCAACGAGTTCCTGCGTTCCCCCGCGGGAGCCGAGACCCTCGTCGTCTGGCCGACCAACACCGACGACCTCACCGCGCTGCTGGCCGAGCTCGGCGGCAAGATCGGGGCAGAGGCCCTGTTCGGCGTCGGCGACCCGGTCGAGCGTTTCGAGGGCCCGCCCGAGGAGGCGTTCGCCGAGATCGCCGAACGGACCGTGCAGACGCTCAACAGCGGGGCCTCGCTGGCGGCCTTGGGCGTCTCCGCTGACCAGGCCGCCCAGATGGCGGCGGATGCAAGCACGATCGGCGGCTACCTGGGGCTGGTGAGGCAGGCCCTTCTCTCCAACGAAGGCATGGTAAGGGGCCTCTTGCGAGTCGAGCGCTACCGGCTCTGGACGCTCGTGGTCGCCGGCAACGAACCCGAAAACGATGTTGCGGCGCTCACCCGCGGCAGTCATGGCTACGCGGACATCGACCGCCTGCTCTCGGCGACCAAAGCGAACGTCGTCAAGGAACTGAAGGCCTCCCCGGAGAAGGCCGGTCTGCTGGCCACCAACCTCGACGCCCGCATCCTCCACATGGACATGGTCACCGCTCTGGCGATCGCCAGAGAGTTCGGAGGCGAGTCCCTGCACGAGCAAATGCGCGCGAGGAAGATGGTGACCACCAGCTCGGGTCAGGTTTCGGCTGCTTCGAGGCTGAAGGCGAGCGAGCTCGGGCTCCTCCTCGCCGCCGACTCGCTCGGGCCCCGCCGGCGCGGCAAGCGACCGGGAGGTAGCACTAAAGACGCCTTCGGGTCCCTCGCGCTGATCGCGAGCAGGGACGATGGCGCCATCAACTGCGCGATCGGCGAGGGCCTCAGGCACTCCGGCCTAATCGACGCCTTCGGTGCCGAGGTCGATCTCGGTACCGAGCTCACCTTTGCGAGCGACCTGCTGCTCGACAGGGGCGGCGAGCCGATTCGGCTCGAGATCATGTGGCGAAACAAGACGAGCCGCGCGGAGATCGCCAATTACGTTCTCGGCAAGCTGCGGAACTACGGTCGCGCAATCGGCTACATCGACTGACCGTGCGAGCTCGTCACCGCAACGCCAGCAGTTCTACTTCACCCGCCCGCCGCATCAAGGCGACGCCATAGTCTTTCCTCGGTGAGCCCGGATTTCACCCACTACGACTTGGGGCAGCTGCAGAGGGACAGCGTCGTCGTCGTCACCCTCTCGGGCAACGCCGCAAACGTGCGGCTCCTTGACAGCTCGAACTTTGCGAGCTTTCGTCGGGGTGGCCAGCACCGCTACATCGGAGGCCTTGCCAACCAGTCCCCCGTTCGCCTCGCGGTTCCCTCCGGCGGCCGCTGGCATCTCGTCGTCGACATGCTGGGCCTCGCCGGCAGCGTCCGCTCAAGTGTCTCAGTCGAACCCCCCGAACCCGGCCCGCTGCCGCCAATCCGCCCCTCGCCTCGGAGCGAGAGTGCGCTCGGGCGGATCGTCGAAAATGTCGATGCCATCGCGCCTCCCGAGCGCAAGACCTATGACGTCTTCATCTCCCATGCCTCCGATGACAAGGACGAGTTCGTGCGTGATCTCGCCAATGCGCTACGACGTCGGGGTCTTGAGGTCTGGTATGACGAGTTCGCGCTTCGGGTCGGCGACAGCCTGCACCGGAAGATCGACGCCGGGCTCTCCACCTCACGGTTCGGCGTGGTGGTGCTCTCGCCCAACTTCTTTGCCAAGAACTGGACCCAATACGAGCTCGACGGAATGGTCACCAGGGAGATGACCGGCACCGAGCAGATCATCCTGCCGATCTGGCACAACGTGTCCCGCGATGAAGTGGTCAGCTACAGCCCCTCTCTGGCCGACAAGCTGGCACTGAAGTCCTCGGAGGCCACGATCGAGGAAATCGCCTCACAGATCGCGGAGGTAGTAGCCGCACCGGGTTAGACGCTCGCCTTGGTGCTCGGTTGCCATTTAGATGGCATGGCAGGATTCGCCGATGGGCCCAATGACTATCTTTGACAAGTCGGCGCTACAGGCGCTCCGCATGGATGAAGCGGTCTGGTTTGACGCCTTCTTTGGCGTCAACGTAGTCCCCGTGTTCTACATCGAGACGCTCGCCGATCTCGAGAAGGACGTGGCCGAGGGAAGGAGTGCCGAGGATCTGGTCGGGATGCTGGCGGCAAAGACCCCTTCGAACGCCTATCCGAACGTTCATCACGGCACCTTGGTTGCAGCGGAGCTTGCCGGCCATGAGATTGCGATGGACGGCAGGCCAGTGATCTCAACCGGCGACCTGAAACGGGCAGCTGACGGCAGCGTCGGCGTCCACATCGAGGAGTTCCCCGAGCAGGTGGCCCTGCTGCGTTGGCAGGAGCACGACTTTGGCGCGGTGGAGCGAGACCTGGCCCGGGAGTGGCGAGCCGACCTCGCCTCACACGACCCCGAGCGCTTAACCGGGATTGTCAGAAATGTGCTGCCGGCCGACTCTGGCATTACCGATCTCGACCAACTGAAGCAATTCGTCGATGAGTTCTGCGCGAGGGAGGATCCACAAGTGCTCGCGCTGGCGCTGGAGATACTCGGAGTCGACGAGCACCATCGCAAGCTTGGCCACCAACGCTGGGAGCGGGCCAGCTCTCCGAGCTTCGATCGCCTTTTCCCATACACCTGTCACGTCTTCAAGGTCGACCTCATTTACTACCTGGGCATCGAGCGCAGCCTGATCTCCGGAGAGCGCGCCAGCAACAAGGCCGATATGGCCTATCTCTACTACCTACCGTTTGCCGCTGTATTCACGTCGAACGACAAACTCCACCGCCGAACCGCGCCCCTATTCCTCGGTGAGGGACAGAGCTATCTACCGGCCGATGAGCTGAAGACGGCGCTGCGGGAGCTGGACGCTCACTTCGACGCCCTCCCCGACGAGGTTAAGGACCTCGGGGTACTTGCTTTTGCCTCCTATCCCCCACCGGAGATCGAGAATGTCATCACCCGACTCTGGGATGAGCACATGCGTCGAGATTGGCGCGCGGTGGCGAGAGAGCGAGAAGCCGAACTCGGCAAGCCACGGGACAAGGGCTCGGAGCAAGCGAAGCTCGAGGAAGTCAAACGACGAATAGCCGAGGCCGAGTCGCTACCGGAGGATGCCAAGGAGCCCGAGGGCGGCGCCGACTACTTCATCACCAGCAGGCGCGTGCCGGCGCGAAAGGGCAAGTGGCGGATGATTGCCGAGGAGGTCGAGGACGAAAAGGAGCCTGGGACCGCGAAAACCGACTGAGGGCGACCGAAGCACCGACGCAATGGCTGTCCCCTCTGCAAGCCGCAGAAGCTGACCGCCAACGTGAAGGCAGAGCGTCGAGAGACCACAAGGGCCTGGCACTCGCACGAGCGAGCCGCTTGGAGTTAAGACGAAGTAGCCCTTGCGGCCTGGACAATCCCAGCTCCAGGTCAGCCAATCCGACCTTCGGGGTTCAGAACCCGAAGGTTCGACGAGATAGGGCGCAGGACGCTCGTTAATGTGCCTGACAGCCTGTTGCACCCGGCCGGACCGACGCGCTGGGCATCAAAATTGGTACCCAATTTTGTACCCGCTCAGCACTCTACTCTCGCCGCCTGGAGCAGAAAAAAGGCCCCAATTGCGGGGCCTTTCTCTATAGCGGGGGCGGGATTCGAACCCGCGACCTTCGGGTTATGAGCCCGACGAGCTACCTGGCTGCTCCACCCCGCGGCGGACTGGTGATGGTAGCAATGTAGGGGCGGTGGTGGGCGGCGTTTGGGCTTGTGGGTTGGGTTTGCGCAGGGGTCTTCTTGGTGGGAGCGGGCTCTAGAGTGGCCGGATGCCTGACGGGGAAAAGCGGGTTGCGGTCGTGGACGTGGGGACGAACTCGACTCGGTTGCTGGTGGCTGACGTCGCCGGGGGGCGGGTCTCGCCGGTGGAACGAGTGAGCACGGTGACGCGGTTGGGGCGGGGCGTCGATCTCTCCGGGCACCTGGCGAGCGAGGCGATCGAGGACGTCTGCGAGGCGGTCGGGGGCTACGTCGGCATCCTGCGGGAGCTCGGCGCCGAGTCGGTCGACGTGATCGCGACCAGCGCCGTCCGCGACGCCGACAACGGCAGCGCCTTCGTCGCCGAGCTGCGGGAGCGGTTCGCGCTCTCGCCCCGGGTCCTCGACGGCGAGGAGGAGGCGCGGCTCACCTACCTGGGCGCCACTTCGGAGTCGCTGCCGAGCGAGCCGACCCTGGTGATCGACATCGGCGGCGGCTCGACCGAGCTGATCGTCGGCCGCGGCAGCGAGATCTCCTTCCACGACTCCCTGCAGGCCGGCGTCGTCCGCCACAGCGAGCGCTACATCACCGGCGACCCGCCGGAAGCCAGCGAGCTGGAAGCGCTCGCCACCGACGTCCGCGGCCTGATCGAGGACTCGGTCGGCGCCGGGATCGAAGCACGCCAGGGCATCGCCGTCGCCGGCACCCCCACCTCCCTCGCCGCGGTCGAGCTCGGCCTCGAGCCCTACGACCCCTCCCGCGTCCACGGCCACACCCTCGCCCTCCCCTCGATCCAGCGGATGCTCTCCCAGCTCGCCTCCGTCCCCCTGGCGGAGCGGGTCGAGATTGCCGGCCTCCACCCCGACCGGGCGCCGACGATCGTCGCCGGCGTCGTCATCCTCGTCGAGGCGATGCGCGCCTTCGGGCTGGAGGAGATCACCGTCTCCGAGCACGACATCCTCTACGGCACCGCGATCGCCGCCGCAAACCGCAACTAGGCGTCTCTCCACGAGTCAGAAACCCTCGCCGTACTATGTGGACAGGGTGTCTTGTCCGAAAAGGACAGAACGGTCAGTCGCTCTTCGGAAGTGCGATAACTCGGTACGTCTGTCTACTCACTATCCGGTAAATCAATGGTCTGATGGGTAGACCTCAGGAACGAGCGGGTACATACTGGAAGGACCGGGGACGAGATGGGGCGTAGCTTCACCTTGCACCCTCGGCATATAGGGCTTGGGCGATTGCCGCATCATGGCGCCTCCCGCCGTCTGGGCCCACTGAATAAAGGTCCCTGAAGACGTACCCCTGCCCGTCCTGAGGGGCCGAATTGAATCGGCCGTCAATCTTGACGGCCGATTCTTTTTCTAGCTGTTCAAGCCAGATTCGACTTGCGCGGGTAGGCGACCTCAGGATCGGTGAGGACGTTGACCAGCGTCGGCCGACCGGAGGCGAAGGCGCGCTCGAGCGCCGGCTTCAGCTCCCCCGGCTCGCGGACCAGGATCCCGTCGCAGCCGAGCGATTCGACCAGTTCGTCGTACCGGGTCTCGGGCCGCAGCTCCGCCGCCACCGAGTAGCCGTAGAGGAACTGCATCGGGTGGTGCTCCAGTCCCCAGATGCCGTTGTTCCCCATCACCCCGACGACGCCCAAACCGTGACGCGACATGGTGTCAAACTCGAGGCCGGCGAAACCGAAGGCGCCGTCGCCCAGCAGCAGGCAGACCTGGCGGTCGGGATGGGCGACCTTGGCGCCGATCGCCTGGCCCGGGCCGGCGCCGAGGCAACCGAAGGGGCCGGGGTCCATCCAGCAGCCCGGCTCGAAGGTTTCGATGTAGCGACCGGCGTAGGAGACGAAGTCGCCGCCGTCGCCGATCACGACAGCGTCGCGGTCGAGGACTTCGCCGAGCTCCTTGTAAATGCGAACCGGGTGCAGCGGCGAGCGGCTGTCGTTCAGCTCCTCCTGCTCGGCCGCCCGCTTCTCGCTCTCGACGTTGCGCAGCTGCTCCAGCCACGGCTTCGTCCGCTGCCCATCGCCCGCCGCCTCGCGCAGGGCCGCCAGCGTCGCCCGCACGTCGCCGACCAGGTCGACCGCGGGCGCCCGGTTCTTCAGCAAGCGGTTGGGGGCGACGTCGAGGCGGACGATCTTGGTCTCCTCGCCGAAGCTGCCGCCGAAGCCGAGCCGGAAGTCCATCGGCACGCCGACGACGAGGGCGACGTCGGCGCCCTGCAGGGCCGTGCCGCGGGCGCGGCTAAAAGCAAGCTCGTGGTCGGCGGGCAGGCAGCCGCGGCCGAGCCCGTTGAGGAAGACCGGTACGCCGAGCGCCTCGGCCAGTGCCCGCAGCTCCTCCTCCCCACGCCCCCAGTAGAGACCGGAGCCGGCCATGATCGCGGGACGCTCCGCCGCCGCCAGCAGCGCCGCCGCCTCCTCGAGCCCGGCCGCGGGCTCCGCCGCTCCCGCGGTGGGCGCGCCCGGGATGTCCACCTCGGCCTCGGTGAAGACGACGTCGAGGGGATAGTCGACAAAGGTCGGCCCGCTCGGCGCCGCCGCGGCGCGGTCGAGCGCGGCCGCGGTCACCGCCGCGATCTGGGCTGGGTCCTTGACCGTCTCGGCCGACTTGACCAGGGGCGAGACGAAGGGCAGATGATCGATCTCCTGCAGCGACCCCGACCCCCAGCGCAGCTCGGGAGCGCGGCCGCCGAGGACGCAGATCGGCGAGTTGTTGGCCTGGGCGCCGGCGATCGCGCTGATCCCGTTGGTGACGCCGGGCCCGGCGGTCAACGCCGCCACGCCGACGTTGCGGGTCGCCTTGGCGATCCCCTCGGCGGCAAAGGCGGCGGTCTGCTCGTGGCGGACGTCGACGAGCGCGATCCCCTCCTCTTTGCAGCCGTCGTAGATCGAGAAGAGGTGCCCACCGGAGAGCGTGAAGAGGTGCTCGACCCCGCGGGACTTCAGCGCCTTCGCAACCAGCCTGCCGCCGTGCTCAGCCATCGCGCCAGCCTATTGGCTGTGAATGCTCCTCGGGTTACCATCGCCAGGCCCGGGTGGCGAAACTGGCAAAAGCAGCGGCCTTAAAAGCCGCCGCCCCCACGGGGGCTTGCGGGTTCGAGTCCCGCCCCGGGCACTACTACCGTCCGCTGAGCGGACGCCTGCCGAGGTGGGGGAGGCTGCGGTGAATCTCCGGCACGAACCCGTTCCAGCCGAAGACCAACTGGCCGCGGGAGACGGTCGCCCGGACGTTGCTGACGTACGGCGAGGGGAGACCGACCGACCGCTGCCGCACCTTGCCGCGGCCGAAGAAGAGCAGCGGCTTCGGTCCCCCGTTGAGCACCACCACCCCTCCACCCCGCCGCGGCACGATCGCCTTCGGCTCGGCCGCCTCTGAGATCGAGGCCGTGCGGCGTCCGCCGCGACCGAAGCCGGGGTCGAGCCGACCGTTTGCGGTGAAGCGCAGGAGGACGACGCGGACCCCGCCGTTGCGGACGACGCCGGCGAGGTAGACGCGCGAGCCGGAGCGGACCAGCGCCAGCGACCTGACGAAGCCGTTCGGGCTCGTCAGCGCCCAGCCACCGGCAAACGTCAGCGCCCAACCGCGGGCGCCGAAGCGAGGGTCCGGGCTGCCGTCGGCGAGCAGCCTGGTGACGGCGAACCGCCCTTCGGAGACGCCGCCGACGAGTATCCGCCCTCCGCGACCGACGGCAAGCGCTTTCGCACTAACTTCCTTGCCCCCGGGAGTTCGCAGGCCGACCCTGCCGTTATTCCCGAAACCCCGGTCGAGTTCCCCGTTCGGGCGATAGCGCAGAACCACGCCCGGTTCGCCTTCCCTGACGTCGCGACGGGTTCCGACGACGATGGCACCGCCGTCGGGCGCGAAGGCGACAGCCTCCACCGATACGCGCTTGGGCAGCAGGACCACGCCGCCGGCGCCGAAAGAGGGCTCCGGCGCGCCGTCGGCGAGCCGCAGCTCGAGCAGTTTGCTGCGCGGGTAGGCGTAGGTGCTGGTCAGCACCCGCTCGGAGTCGACCGCTAGGCCGTTGGCATGCCGCGCCTTGTCAACGACCACGAAGCCGGCTCCGGCGCCGAAGGAGCGGTCGAGACTGCCGTCGGCGGCGTAGCGGACGAGGACCGCCGACTCGTCGACGCCGACGTCGGTGGTTCCGGCGGCAAGCAGCTTCCCGTCCTCCAGTGACTTGATGCCGGTGATCCACTGCATTGCCGGCACCGGCTGTCTTTCGCGGACGATCCCGCCTTCCCCGAAGCCGGGGAGCAAGGCTCCTCCGGGCGAGACAGCGGCAAGGAAAGCGGTGGTCCCCTTCGGCGGCGCGGAGCCGGCCGCGACGATCGAGCCGTCGGGGCGGCGCGCCAGGTCCTCCACGTCTCTGCCCCACGAGTATTCCGCTGGACCGGCGAGGGCCGCCAGCCTCAGCACTCCATCGCTGCCGAAGTCGTGGTCGAGATCGCCGTCCGGACCGAAGCCGACCAGCACCGGCGCTTCCTCGCAACCCGAACCCTCGGAGCAGGGACCCGGCGAACGGGCAGAGCCGCCGACGATCACCGAGCCATCCGCGGCCCAGACGGCGGCCTGCGCTTCCTCCCTGCCGCCGAGGTCGAAGCGGCGGATGCCGCCGGGGGCGAAGTCGGTGTCCGGAGTTCCCGCTGACGTGTAGCGGAGGACAACGAGGTCTTCGTCTTCGTTGCCGTCGGGGCTGGAGTCCGAGCC
>DASTYZ010000077.1:0-2070 GCA_035764545.1 Solirubrobacterales bacterium
GGCGGGCTCCGGGGAGCGCTACCAATCGAGGCTAGACGGGTTTGGACGGATGCACCTGATTCAATTGCCCCCCGATAGCTCGGCGAGAGGAGAGAGATGAACACACGACCTTGGGCACCCGCCTTCAGACACTTCAGGTGGCTGGCCGCAATCGCTGCGCTTACCGCATCGGCCATTACGGCAGTGCCAGCGCTGGCCGCCAACCCCGATGCTTGCGGACTGGCGAGCCAACACACGATGGCGCGGGCCTTTGATCTGACGAACTCGGTCCAACACAAAACCGTCGTTAAGGCACCGGGCAACCCGGCGGGCGTCGTCCAGACTCGTTGCCGGGCATTCGCATGGAAGGGTGCGAAACCGACCACCAAGGCGCGGCAGCGCGCAGGATTAGCCGCCGGCACGGTGGCCACCTACGACATCGAAGCATGGGTCGCGGATTCCGGGCCTTCCTCGGAAGTTTGGTTGGGCAACTTCCCCAAGAAGCTCGCCGCCCTGAAAGACCGAGCCAGGGCCCAGTTCATCGAAGGTTCGCTGAAGGGGAGGAAGTTCGCCCCGCCGACCTTTGACTTCGAATCCGCGCTCGGTTACCAGGCGCCGGTCGGCGGAACGCGAAAACTGAGGGCGCTCTGGTGGAACCGGGACAGCGGAACCTTGATTGCCATCAACGTGACCGAGGACAAGGACAGGCCGGTTGGGCTCTCGCTGAGGAGGCTTGCGGCCGCGATCATCCCCAAGGTGGAATAGCCCCGGGGAGCGTGTCCGCTTATCGGGAGCGGCGGCGGTGTCGGCGCCGCCGCGCGGCCGCGACCCCCCCGCCGAGGTACTCGTAATGCATGCCCTCCCCATTGGGGCGAATGGCGAGCAATCGTGAAGCGTCCAGCCGAACGATCCGGGCTCCACTCCATGCCGGCACGGTCGGAGAGCCGGGGTCGACATCAAGCAACCGGTACTTTCTCCGATCCGATCGACGTCGATACTCCTGGCCGGCAGCCAGTACCTCGGGATGCGATCCAAGGTCCACCCGCGAAACTCCCTTAACCGCGCGGGTGCTGCACGAATGGATTTCGAGGGCGGCTGCGCTCTGGGCGGTCAGGTCGGCGCGGCAGGTTCCTGCTGCTCCCGCCCGACGCAGCCCAGCCGGCAATTCCGAAACCGATACTTCGACCTCAGCTTCGGGATCCCACTCGGGCAGGACGAGCCCGCAGACGCTCCGCTGCGCGGAGACCCACGCCACACACATCTCCGTCCGGTACCCGCGTGGCAGGTGCTTCCAGCCGTGAAATCGGTAGTGAAGCCCATCCCCAGCCTCATTGCGGGCGAGCAGGCGATCGAGAGACACGCTGCCCTTGTAACCGTCCTCGCGGAGGACACGCACCCACTCGCCCTCCACGCGCTGGACGACCAACCGAAGGCGACGATCGCCGTGTCGGGGGAAGAACAGCTGGCCTGGTCGAATCCGCTCGGGATGGGATCGGTTACGAGGGCCGGGGCCCTGCTTGATGTTCAGCGAGTGGCCACCCGCCACGGAACTCAGCCCCGGTCCAACATGAAGTCGACAAGGTGGGCCGCTCCGACCCGATAGACCCCGCCTGCCGATTCCGGTCGAAGCCCTGAGCCCTGCAGACACACCACGGGAATGACGGTTCGCGAGGACCCGAACCTGCGCCTTGCCCAGTCAGCATGGCGGCGTACCTGATCGAGATCCCCGGGCCGTCCGCATCCGGCCTTCGTCTCAACGACAAAAGTGATCGCGGGGGATTGGACGAGGTGGTCGATGTCCCCCCCTCCACCCTTCGGAACATTGTGCTCGACGAGCCAGCCCAGCTCCTCCAGCTTCCACAGCCGCGAGCCGACCCGCTCTTCGGCGACTGCCCCAGATCGGAAGCGAACACCGAGCCTCCGATGCCGCCATGCGTCCCGGGCGACTAGCCACCCGACGGCGAGGAAAAGGGCCGTTAGATCCGGTCCGGTTGCTCGCCTAAGGAGGAGTCCGGCGCCGAGCAGAGCGAGAGAGCAGACCGCGCTCCTTCCTGCTCTTCCAAAGTGGCGGCTAGCTTCCTGTCGAATCTT
>DASTYZ010000078.1:0-2720 GCA_035764545.1 Solirubrobacterales bacterium
CGCAGCTGCGCTCCGCGGCGGCGGCCGAGCGCGCCTCGCGAGCGCCGGGGCCGCTGCGGAACCCGGCGGTGCTGGCGCGGCTCGGCGCCCGCCGCCCCTTCGGCGGCACCACCCTGGAGCGCTTCGACATCTGCTCCTACATCTGGTTCGCCGAGCACGAGCTGCGCCCCCTCCCCCTCGACCCGGTCCCCGACGGCCTCGTCCAGGGCAGCCTCGTGCACGACGCGCTCGACCGCCTCTTCCGTGAGTGCCCGGGCGGAGGGAAGCGACCCACCGCGGGAACGGTCGGGGCCTGGAAGGCGAGAGCAGCGGAGCTCGTCGCCGAGCTTGCGGGCGAGGCGGGCTTCGGGACCAGTCCCCAGGAGCGCGCGATCAAGCGCGGCGCCGAACGGCTGCTGGCTCGCTTCCTCGACGAAGAAGCCGGCCGCGAGAGCGCATTCGAGCCAGCCTTGCTCGAGGCCAGCTTCGGCGAGGGCGAGGAGAACGACCGGCCCGCCCTCGAGATCGACGACTGGCTTCTGCACGGCGCGATCGACCGCATCGACCGCACCCCGGACGGGCGGGCGCTGATCCACGACTACAAGGTCGCCGGCAGGGTGACGCCGGTCGCGAAGTTCGAGGAGGAAGCGAAGCTGCAGCTGCCCCTCTACGCGCTCGCCGCCGAAGAGCAGTGGGGCCTGACGCCGGTCGGCGCCGTCTACCACCCGCTGCGGGGGACGAGCACGCGGGCGCCGCGCGGCTTCGTCCTCGACGAGGAGCGCGAGGACATCGGCACCTACCCGCTGGTCAAGACCGACGTCCTCGACCGCGATGGCTTCGCGGCTGAGATCGAGGGAGCGCGGGCGCGGGCGAGCCAGATCGTCGCCCGGATGCGGAGCGGCGAGATCACCCGCGACCCGGGGCCGCGCGAGGGCCTGCGCAACCACGACGTCTGCCCGCGCTACTGCGCCCTCGCCCCGATCTGCCGGCGCGACCGCACCCCCGTCATCGACGAAGAACGCGAACCGGAGGAACAGTGAGCACGGCGACGAGCGAGCGGACCGAGGCGCGACGGCCGACGCCGGAGCAGGAGGCGGCGATCGTCGCCTCGGCGCCGCGGGTCCTGATCGAGGCCGGGGCCGGCAGCGGCAAGACCGGGGTGATGGTCGACCGCTACTGCCGCCTCGTCTGCGACCGCGGGGTGGCGCCGGAGGCGGTGCTGGCGATCACCTTCACCGAGAAAGCGGCGGCGGAGCTGCGCGAGCGGGTCCGCGCCGAGCTGGCGCGCCGCGCCGCCGACGGCTCGGCTCGCGCCGCGGAGCTGCTGGCGAGCATCGGCGGTGCCTGGATCACCACCATCCACGGCTTCTGCCACCGGGTCCTGGCAGCGCACCCAGTGGCGGCCGGCGTCGATCCCCGCTTCTCGGTCCTCGACCCGGCCGAGGCGGACCGCGCCGCCCGCGAAGCCTTCGACGACGCCCTCGAGGTGTTCGTCGGCGACGGTGACCCGGAGCGAGAGGAGACCGTCGCCGCCTACGGGACCGAAGCCCTGCGCGAGATGGTCGTCGACGCCCACGAAGAGCTGCGAAGCCGCGGCGCCCGCACCCCGCGGCTACCGGAGCCGCCGCCCGCCGAGGCGGCCGCGGCGCTGCGCAGAGCCGCCGAGGTCGCGGCGGCGACGCTGGCGGAGCTGAGCGAGAGCAGCAAAGCGCGGCCGCAGGTGGAGCGAGCGCTGGAGCTGCTGCGGGCGCGGGGCGAGCAGATCGGCGTCGACGAGCTGGCGACCCTGCGCAGCAAGAGCACGGCGAAAGGGATGGCCGAGTACTGCGAGGCGATCGACGACGCCCTGGCGCGGGTGGCGGAGGCGGGCGAGGGCGGCACCGCCTACCGGCACATGCAAGAGCTGCTGCGGATCTTCGCCGGCAACTACGAGGAGGCGAAGGCGCGGCGGCGCGGGCTCGACTTCGAGGACCTGCAGCTGCTGGCGGCGGGGCTCCTCGACCAAGACGCGGTCGGCCGCAGCTACCGCGCCCGCTTCCGCCACGTGATGATTGACGAGTTCCAGGACACCAACCGGCTGCAGTTGCGGCTGATCGAGTCGCTGCGAGGGCCCGAGACGAGCCTCGTCGTCGTCGGCGACCTCCTGCAGTCGATCTACGGCTTCCGGCACGCCGACCTCGACGTCTTCCGCGAGCAGCGGCAGCAGATCGGCGCCGACCCGAAGGGGGAGACGATCGAGCTCAGCGGCAACTTCCGCTCGCGACCGGAGGTGATCGGCGCGGTCAACGCCCTCGGCGGCGAGCTGATCGGCGACTCCTACCAGCCGCTGAGCGTGGGCCTGGCGCCGGACGGGCCGCCACCGGGCGACGGGGTGACCGCGGTCGAGCTGCTGCTGACGCGGAAGGCCGGCTGGGATGACTTCGACCTTGAGCCGGCGGTCGACTCGGGCACCCCTCCCCACTACCTGGCCGAGGCGCGCTCGCTGGCGCGGCGTCTGCGCGAGCTCGTCGACAGCGGCGTCCGCCGCGGCGAGATCGTCCTCCTCTTGCGCGCCTTCACCCACCTCGGCGCCTACGAGGACTCGCTCGCCCGCGCCGGCCTGCGGCCCTACGTGGTTGGCGGCCGCGGCTACTGGTCCCAGCAGCAGGTCTCTGACGTCTGCGCCCTACTCGCGGTGATCGCCAACCCGCTCGACGACCAGGCGCTGTTCGGCGCCCTCGCCTCGCCGGCCTGCGGGGTCA
>DASTYZ010000079.1:0-25005 GCA_035764545.1 Solirubrobacterales bacterium
CGCCCTCGTCGGTGTTGTGGATCCGCTGCTGCAGGCGCTCGAAGCTGGGCTTGCCGTCGGCGTCGAAGGCGACGAGCTCGCCGTCGAGGACGGCCTCGTGGGAGCCGAGCGCGCGGGCGATCCGCCGCACCTCCGGGTACTGGACGCTGACGTCATTGAGGTTGCGCGTCCGCAGCTCCACCCGGCCGGGCTTGCAGTAGGCGATCGCGCGGATCCCGTCCCACTTCACCTCGACCGCCCACTTGCCGTCGTCGCGCGGCAGCTCCGAGAGCCGGGCCAGCATCGGCACGACGTTCTCCGGGAACGGGTCGCGCTCGCGCGCCGGCGGGTCGATCCGGTGGATCATCCAGTCCTTCTCGGCTTTGCCGGCGCGGAAGAGCGCGTAGCGACCCTGCAGCCGCTCGCCGTGGAACTCGACCATCACTTTCCCCGGCTCCCACTTCTCCAGCTCGTAGGTGCCAGCGTCCCAAATCTTCATCGTCCCGGCGCCGTACTCGCCCTTTGGAATCTCCCCCTCCCACTCCAGATACTCGAGTGGATGGTCCTCGGTGTGGACAGCCTTGCGGTTCTCCTCCGGGGTCTCCGGGATGCCGTTGGGGATCGCCCAGGATGCGGCGACGCCCTCGTGCTCGAGACGGAGGTCCCAGTGCAGGCGGCGGGCGCTGTGTTCCTGGACGACGAAGCGGGGGGCGGCGCCCTTCTTCTTGCGCCGCTTTGGGGCGGGCTCCGAGGTCTTGCCGAAGTCCCGCTTGCGCTCATACTCGTCGAGTTCCTTCACGGCCTCATCGTAGGATGCGGCCCGTGCGAGCCAACCGCAATAGCGTCTTGCTCTTCTTCCTCGTCGCGGCGCTCTGTCCGGCTGCGGCCATCGCCAAGGCGCCGCCGCAGAGAGTGGAGATCGGCAAGGTCGCGCTCGGCTCCGCTGCCGACGGTCGTCCCGCGGTGCTGGTCTCGGTCAGCTACCCGATCCGGATGGCGGGACGCAAGGCGCCGCTGGCGGTGACGGCGCTCGACGCGACGGGGGAACCGATCGCGCGCGCGGCGCGGCGCTTCGCTCTCAGTGCCGGCAAGCTGCGCCGACCCGAGCGGCGGCGCCGGTTCACCTTCGTCCATCGCCTCTACCTGCCGATCCAGGTTGTCCGGGCGGGGATGCCGATCAGGGTCGCGGTCGGAGGCGCCCGCTCCTCGCAGACGCTTACGCTCGAGCGCGGAGGCAGGGCCCTCTGCAGCACGGTCGAGGCGGTGCGGACGCGACCGGGGCAACGCACCGTGATGCCGCTGCCGGCCTGCACCTCGCAGGTCCGCTGGCGGGTCGCCCGTCAACCGCAGCACGGCTCCGCTCATGTCGAGGGCGACAGCCTCGTCTACCGGTCGGGGCCGAAGTTCCGGGGCGCCGACTCGCTGCTGTTGCCGGCCGGCGGGCAGGTGCGGCTGACCGTCAGCAGCATCGCCCCCGATGTCAGGGTTCGCGCCCTCGGCGACTCGGTCACCGCCGGCTTCGGCTACTTCAGCAACGCGACGCCGATGAAGCTGAAGCAGCTGTTTGGTTGCCGGCCGCCGGCGCAGGGCTACGACGACGCCTGCTCCTCGAACTCGATCGTCACCAGCAACAAGCAGCCGGAGGTCGAATACGCGACCGACTTCGGTCTCGCCAACAACGTCTCCTGGGCGGCGCAGTGGGCCAATGAGCACGGGCTGACCGACTACGCGAACTACGCGGTCAGCGGTTCGGAACCGTCTGACTGGGCGCCGGGGGGCGAATTCCACGCGACGACGGAACGGCTCGAGGCCGAAGACCCCGACTACGTCCTGATGACGATCGGGGCGAACCCGCTGCTCTCGGAAATGCTCTTCGGCGTCGACAACATGGACTGCGCGGTCTCCTCCGACATCTTCGGCGGCTACCGCGAATGCGTCGAAGCGGCGTTTGCCGAAGTGAAGTTGCAGGCGAACCTGAAAGCGCTCTACGCCGACCTGGTCAAGAACACCGACGCGACGATCTTCCTCATGCAGTACCACCTCTCGGTCCCCTCGGTCGCCCTCGCCTACAGCGCCACCCAGATCGCCGAGATGGGGAAACTGCTGAACCGCGAAATCGCCGCCGTCGCCGCCGAAGTGAACCCGCGGCGCCTGCAGGTGGTGAGCCCACCCCACTTCGACGTCGGCATCGACATCTCGCCGGTCTACCCCTCCAACTTCTCCTGTTCGCGCCTCGGCTACGAGGTCGACGGGCCGAGCGTGCAGTCGACCCCGACCCAGGACGAGCTCGACGTCCTCCACCCGCTCTCCTTCTGCGAGGGGCCGGCCGGCGGCGGCGAACCGTGGGTGATCAGCGGCGACACCGGCATCCACCCCAGCGTCGCCGGCTACGCGCAAATGGCCTCGCAGGTCCCGGCGCCCGAATAGGCTCGGTCGGTGCGGTTCCTCGTCGCACCGGACTCCTTCAAGGGGACCTTCGACGCCAGCGAGGTCGCGGCGGCGATTGCGGCCGGGGTCGAGGAGGCGGGCGCCGAGGCGGACCAGTGTCCCGTCGCCGACGGCGGCGAAGGGACGATGGACGTGCTGCTGGCGGCGCTGGGGGGAGAGCGACGGCAAGTGGAGGTGAGCGATCCGCTGCGGCGGCCGGTCGTCGCCGAGTTCGCGCTCCTCGACGACGAGACCGCGGTGGTCGAGACCGCTCGCGCCTCCGGGCTGACTCTGGTCGCGCCCGAGGAGCGCGACCCTGAGGGCGCCGATACCTACGGGGCCGGCGAGTTGATCGCGGCGGCGGTCGAAGCCGGCGCGCGGACCATCCTCGTCGCGGTCGGCGGCAGCGCCACCACGGACGGCGGCCGCGGCGCGATCGAGGCGCTGCGGGACCGCGGAGCGCTGAGTGAGGTGGGGCGGGTCGAGGTGCTCTGCGACGTCCGCGCACCGTTCGAGGACGCGGCGCGGCTGTTCGCGCCGCAGAAGGGAGCCGACCCGGTCGCGGTCGAGCGGCTCACCGCGCGGCTCGACGCGCTCGCGGCCCAACTCCCCCGCGACCCGCGCGGCATCCCGATGAGCGGCTGCGCCGGCGGGCTCTCAGGTGGGATCTGGGCCTACGGAGCCCAGCTGCGCCCGGGCGCCACCTTCGTCCTCGACGCCGTCGACTTCGACCGCCGGCTCGCCGCGGCGGACGCCATCATCAGCGGCGAGGGCCGGCTCGACGCGCAGAGCTTCGCGGGGAAGATCGTCGGCGAGATCGCCGACCGCAGCGCCGACAACGGCAAGCCGTTGCACCTGATCGTCGGCGAGCAGGCCCTGGATGGCGACGACCCAACCGCTGTCGCCAGCGTGGCCACCGCCCAGACCCCTAAGGAGATGCGGCACCAGGCGCTTGCGCTCGCTCGCCAGGCCTGATGCAAAAGTACTGTCGTTTGCTCTTAATAGGCTTGAACGCATCGCAAGGGCTGACAGAAAGAACCAGCAGCATCCGGACCAGGCAACGAGCGACAGTCCCGACGCCGCAATCCTGCTCAAGGCCATATCCCACCCGGTCAGAGCCCGCGCCCTTGCCACCTTCAGCCAGCGAATCGCCAGTCCCACCGAGATCGCGGCCGAGCAGGGCGAGGTGGTCGGCTACGTCGCCTACCACGTCCGCGTCCTGCGCAAGCTGGGGATGATCGAGCTCGTCGAGACCCGCCAGGTCCGCGGCGCGACCCAGCACTTCTACCGCGGCACCGCCCAGTCCTACCTCGACGACGACGTGTGGCAGAAGCTCCTCTTCAGCTGCGGCTGAGTCAGGAGGCCGGTCGGGCGACGGAGCAGAGGTGGATCGCGGTCATGAAGTGCTGCATCCCGTCGGCGAAAGTCGAAACCGAGCCGATTTGAAGCTTTCCGTCGCCGCAGGTAGCCGAGACGATCCGCTTGTCGATTCGCGCTGAGAAGGCGGTGATCGAACCGTAGCCGCCGGCGATCTTCGGGATCGCGAGACGCGCCCTCCAGCCATAGCGTCCCCCAGGCATCTTGCGGACCTCCACCGGGACCAGAACGGCGCCGGTGACAGGCGCGGGGAAGTAGGCCCGCGCGGCGAGGTTGGCCCCGCCCGGCTTGTGGCCGCGGTTGTAGATCCTCAGGGAGCCGCTCACTGCCATCAGCGGCTCTTCCGGGAACGCGACCTCGACCTCGACGGTCCCGCGCCCGACGATCGCGTCCTCGCACCCCTCCAGCACCTCGCTCCGGACATCGCGGCCGCCGCCTCGGCAGACCGGTACGCCGTGCAGATCGAAGAAGAAATGTCGATCGAGCTTGAGCTCCATCTCGGTTAGGGCGGGGACATGGGAGCCGTCGTCGGTTCGGACCCTTGCGGAGAGGGCCAGGCGCACCGACCGTGGCTTTCTCTTCGGAAGTGCCGAGGGACTGATACCGAACCCGACGTCCACCCGCAGTACCTCGCCGATGACGATCGGTGAGGTCGCGGTCGCGGCTGCGCCGCTGGTCGCGAGCGCGATCACGACAACGACGATGGCCGCCCGTCCCCTCATGGTCGAAGATGTTCCCAGCTTGAGAGTCCTGGCGATAGTCCACCAGCGCGACGCCGGCCCCGGCGTCTTCGCCGAGGCGATCCGCGCAGCTGGTGGGGAGCTGGATGAGTGGACTCTGGCCGAGCGGCCGGAGCCGCCGGCAGACCCCCTCGGCTACGACGCGGTCTTCGTCCTCGGCGGGGCGATGAATGTCGATGAAGGCAGGCGGCACGGCTGGATCGCCGAGGAGGAGGCGCTGCTGCGGGAACTGCTCGAGCGGGAGATGCCGCTGCTTGGACTGTGCCTCGGCGGGCAGTTGCTGGCGCAAGCCGCAGGGGCAGAGCCTCGGCGTGCAGCTCGCCCCGAGATCGGCTGGCACCAGGTCGAGGTGACGCGGGAGGGCGGAGACGATCCCCTGCTCGGACCGCTTGCTCCGTCCTTCGAGGCCTTCCAGTGGCATAGCTACGAGTTCCCGCTGCCCCCCGGTGCCGTCCCGCTCGCCCGCAGCGAGGTCTGCCTGCAGGCGGCCCGCATCGGTGAGCGCGCCTGGGCGACCCAATTCCACCCCGAGGTCAGCCGAGCGGACGCCTTGCACTGGGTGGACGACTACGAGGCCGACCCTGACGCGGTTCGGATCGGCATCGATCCTGCCGTTCTCGGGCAAGAGACGGAGGAGAAGATCGGAGCCTTCAACGCGCTCGGCCGCGACCTTTGCCTCCGCTGGCTGGATGCCGCGGGTCAGCGCACGTGAGCGATCTCCGCATCCGCCGAAGCGCTGACGCGCGCAATGCAACCAGCCACAGATCGACGTCCGCATAATTCAGTCGAACACCGTTTCCAGGGGATTTTCAGACTCGTCAATGCTTTCCAAGCTCGCCGAAGGGTCTTCTGCACAGCAACTTTTGATCGAAAGGGCCTTGCCATCTATCACTCCTTCCTCGTTCCAATACAGGGACGAACCACGAAAGGGAAAGAGATGACTCGCAAGTTCAAGAGCATCGGGCTGGCTCTCGTCGCGATCTTCGCCATGAGCGCCCTGTCCGCCTCGGCTGCCTCCGCTGCAGAATTCCATTCGACCTCGGCTGGCTCGACCAAAATCTCAGCGTCGCAGACGACCACGCACGTCTTCACCAGCACAGCTGGCGAAGTTACATGCGAAAAAGCGACGTTCACGGGTAACCAGACCACCGCGACAGCTGCCAGCATCGAAGTTACACCTGTCTACTCGGGCTGTCACATCATCATCTTCGGGTCGACAATCAGCGCAACGGTTGCTCACAATGAATGCAAATACAAACTGTATTCCAATGGCACCGCTGACATCATCTGCCCCGCTGGCAAAGCGATCACCGTGACCGGCGCCGGCTGCAAAATCACTGTTACACCGCAGACCGGTCTGAAATCGGTCAGCTACACCAACAGCGGCACCGGCATCTCGATTGCCGCAAACCTGAGTGGTATCCACTACCACCACGAAGGGTTCACCTGCGGTACCGGCACAGGCACCAACGGTACCTACAAAGGGAACACCCTCGCGTCCGGAACGACCACAGCTGGCGCGGCAGTGACGATCTCGTACTCCTGATCGTCCTGTAGCTACGAAGTTGTTGCAAGAGGGGCCCCGGAAATGTCCGGGGCCCCTCTTTTGCATATCTGAAGGGGGGCGCTCAGTCCACCTGAACCGGCGTCAGATAGGCGGCCGATAGGCCGCCATCCACCAGGAAGGTGCTGGCGGTGACGAAGGTGGAGTCGTCGCTGGCGAGGAAGAGGGCGGCTTTGGCGATCTCGTCGGGCTCGCCGAACCGGCCCATCGGGATGTGGACGAGGCGCTTGGCGGCGCGGTCGGGGTCCTTGGCGAAGAGCTCCTTGAGGAGGGGGGTGTTGACCGGGCCCGGGCAGAGGGCGTTGACGCGGACGCCGCGGTCGGCGAACTCGACGCCGAGCTCTCGGCTGAGGGCGAGGACGCCTCCCTTCGAGGCGGTGTAGGAGATCTGCGAGACGGCAGCGCCCATCGTCGCGACGAAGGAGGCGACGTTGACGACCGAGCCGCCGCCGTTCTCGAGCAGGTGCGGGATGCCGTGCTTGCAGCAGAGGAAGACGCTGCGCAGGTTGACGTCCTGCACCCGCTGCCAGGACTCGACCGAGGTCTCCAGCACCGAGCCGTCGTCCGTGGGGTTGATGCCGGCGTTGTTCATCAGTACGTCGATGCGGCCGAACTGGCCGGCGGCCTCGGCGAGGGCGGAGCGGACCTGCTCCTCGTTAGCGACGTCGGCGGCGATCGTCAGCGCCCCGACCGCCTGCTCGGCGTCGAGATCGATGCCGACGACGGTCGCCCCCTCCGCGGCGAAGAGGCGCGCAGACTCGGCTCCGATCCCGCTCGCCGTCCCGGTGATAACGCAAACCTTGCCCGCCAGCCTCGCCATCGTCAGCTCCCCTCGGTCGCGTAGTAGACGTTCTTGACATCGGTGTAGTGCTCGAGCGCGTCGGGGCCCAACTCGCGGCCGACGCCGGACTGCTTGAAGCCGCCGAAGGGGGTGGAGACGCGGACCGAGGTGTTCGAGTTGATCGAGATCACGCCGGTGTCGATCGCCCGGGCAACGCGCAGCGCCCGGGCACCGTCCCGGGTCCAGACCGAGCCGGAGAGGCCATAGATGGTCTCGTTGGCGAGGCGGACCGCGTCCTCCTCGGAATCGAAGGGGATGACGCAGGCGACCGGGCCGAAGATCTCCTCGGCGGCGGCGCGGTCGTCGTTGGCGACCGGGGCCAGCACGGTCGGCGGGAACCAGTAGCCGGGGCCGTCGGGGGTGTTGCCGCGGATCGCGACCGGGGCGTCGTCGGGCACGTAGGAGGCGACGGCTTCGCGCTGACCGGCGGAGATCAGCGGCCCCATCTGGGTCGAGTCCTCCAGCGGGTCGCCGACCGCGATGCCCTCGACCGCCGGCTTCAGCGCCGCGAGGAAGTCGGCCAGGGCGGAGCGCTCGACGAGGATG
Source organism: Solirubrobacterales bacterium (assembly GCA_035764545.1). Classification (GTDB taxonomy): domain Bacteria; phylum Actinomycetota; class Thermoleophilia; order Solirubrobacterales; family 70-9; genus VAYN01. The sequence continues at coordinate 7,475 of DASTYZ010000079.1, forward strand.
CGCGAGCGGGCGCAGCAGTCCTGGCCGGCGTTGCCGAAGACTGCCATCGGCGCAGCTGCTGCGGCCGCTTCGATGTCGGCGTCGGCGAAGACGACGTTGGCCGACTTGCCCCCCAGCTCCAGGGTCACCCGCTTGATCGTCTGCGCGGCGCCGGCGGCGATCCCGCGACCGACCTCGGTCGAGCCGGTGAAGGCGATCTTGGCGATGTCGGGGTGCTCGACGAGGCGCTGCCCGCAGACGCTGCCGGGCCCGGCGACGACGTTCAGCACTCCCTCGGGGAGACCGGCATCGAGAGCGAGCACCTCCAGCTCCAGCGCGGTCAGCGGCGTCAGCTCCGCCGGCTTGAGGACAACGCAGTTGCCGGCGGCAAGGGCCGGCGCCACCTTCCAGGAGGCGATCGTCAACGGGAAGTTCCAAGGGACGATCAGGCCGACGACCCCGAGCGGCTCGCGGAAGGTCATGTCGACGCCGCCGGCCACCGGGATCGTCTGTCCCAGCAGCCGCTCCGGCGCGCCGGCGTAGTAACGGAAGGTCTCGGCCACCATCCCCATCTCGCCCCGTGCGTCGCCGATCGGCTTGCCGGCGTTCCGCGCCTCCAGCGTCGCCAGCTCCTCCTGCCGCGCCTCGATCGCATCGGCAAGATCGCGCAAGAGCTTCGCCCGATCCGCCGGCGCCACCGCCCGCCACGCCGGGAACGCCGCCTTCGCCCGCGCCACCGCCGCATCGACCTCCTCTGCCCCGGCGCGCGGCCCCTCGGCCATCACTTGCTCCGTAGCCGGCTCGATCACCTCGATCGCGCTCATGAGCTGACCCCCGTGTCGACTTTTGGTCCCCCCTGGGCACCTAACTCGACACGCGCCGCCTCGACGAGAGCGCTGATCACCTTCGAGCTCTCGTCCTCCTCGGGGTGCCAGACGACGCCGAGCGCGAAGTGCTTGCCGGGGAGCTCGATCGCCTCGGGGAGATCGTCCTCGGCTGACCACCCCGTCACCCGCAAGCCCTCGCCGAGCTCGTCCACGCCCTGGTGGTGATGGGACCAGACGACGAAGCTCTCCACACCCGCGGCGGTGCAGGCGAGCGATTCCGGCTCAAGCCGGATGTGGTGCTTGCTGAAGGTGCCGGCGGTGGTCCGGTGCGTCTCCGCCCCCAGGCTCTCCGGCAGGTGCTGGACCAGCGTCCCACCCAGCGCCACATTCAGCAGCTGCATCCCCCGACAGATCCCCAGCACCGGCATGTCGCGCTCCAGCGCCCGCCGCGCCAAGGCCAGCTCGAAGGCATCGCGGTCGGGCCAGGTGCCCTTCGTCTCGGGATGCGGCTCGGCGCCGTAGCTCGACGGGTCGATGTCAGCGCCACCGGCCAGCATCAGCGCGTCGACCCGATCGAGCAGCAGGTCCGGCTCGGCGAGCGCCGCCTCGTCGGGCGGCAGCACAATCGCGATCCCGCCTGCCCGCTGCACGCAACGGACGTAGGCGCGCGGCGCCAGCGTCACTTCATAACCGTCCCAGACCCCCCAGCTCACCTTCTCCACCGCCGCGCAGATCCCGATCGCCGGCGCGCCGCTGCCAGCCGCCGCGCTCATAGCCGCTCGAAGCCCCGGTACCGCTCCCAGTCGGTGACGGCCGCCTCGAAGGCCTCGATCTCGACCCCGGCCCGGTTCAGGTAGTGGTCGACGACTTCGCCGCCGAAGGCCTCCTTGGCGACGCTGCTCGCGGCGAAGGCGTCGCGCGCCTCGTAGATGTTCGACGGCACCCGCGGCTTGTCGCTCTCGTACGCGTTGCCCTCGAAGACCTCCTCCAGCGGCAGCTCCTCGTCGACACCGTGCAGGCCGGCGGCGATCATCGCGGCCAGCGCCAGGTAGGGATTGACGTCGGCGCCCGGCAGCCGGTTCTCCACCCGCAGCCCCTCGCCGTGGCCGACCACCCGCAGCGAGCAGGTGCGGTTGTCCCGCCCCCAGGCGATCGCGGTCGGCGCGAAGGAGCCCTTAGCGAAGCGCTTGTAGGAGTTGACGTGCGGCGCGTACATCAGCGTCAGCTCGCGCATGCAGGCGAGCTGGCCGGCGACGAAGCGCTCGAACAGCTGCTGGTCGGCGGCGAAGGCGTTCGAACCGTCCTCCCGTCCCAGCGAGCAGTGGATGTGGCACGAGTTGCCCTCGCGCTCGTTGAACTTCGCCATGAAGGTGATCGCGTGCCCCTCCTGGGCGGCGATCTCCTTGGCGCCGTTCTTGTAGATCGCGTGATCGTCGGCGGTGCCCAGCGCGTCGCGATAGCGGAAGTTGATCTCGTGCTGGCCGAGGTTGCACTCGCCCTTGGAGTTCTCGACCTCCATTCCGGCGCCGGCCATCTCGTTGCGGATGCGCCGGATCAGCGGCTCCACCCGCGAGGTCCCCAGCAGCGAGTAATCGATGTTGTAGAGGTTGGCCGGCTCGAGCTCGTGGAAGCCCTTGCGCCAGGCCTCCTCGTAGGTGTTGCGGAAGACGATGAACTCGAGCTCGGTCGCCGCCTTCGCGCTCATCCCCCGCTCCTCCAGCCGCGCCAGCTGCCGGCGCAGAATCTGCCGTGGCGAGGGGGCGACTTCGCGGCCGTCGGACCACTGCACGTCGGCCATCACCATCGCCGTCCCCGGCAGCCACGGCACCATCCGTAACGTCTCCAGGTCCGGCACCATCTCGAAGTCGCCGTAGCCGGTGTCCCAGGAGGACATCGCGTAGCCACCGACCGTTTCCATGTCGACGTCAACCGCGAGCAGGTAGTTGCAGCCCTCGGCCCCGTGCTCGAGCACGTCCCCGAGGAAGTGGCTCGCGGTCAGCCGCTTGCCCTGCAGTCGGCCCTCCATGTCGGCGATCGCGAGCAGCACGGTGTCGACCGTGCCGTCCGCGACCGCATCTTTCAGCTCCTCGACGGTCACCCGCAGAACGTTACGCAGCCGGGGTCACGGGTTGCCGGGACCGACCGCCGGCTCGGGCCCGAGCGCTTCCTCGAGTTCGGTCTCCCGCACCTGCCCGGTGAAGTGCTTGCGGGCGCTGGCAAACCACCCGATCGCCGCCCCGGTGATCACGACCGCCACCATCAGCGGCGCGTAGTTGAACGACTCCCAGGTGAATTCGTCGTTCCACGGCACCGCCAGCGGCGTGAACGGGAGGCAGAAGATGACCGTGATCAAGGCGACCCAGAAGGTCGCGAAGCTGTTCATCCACTTGTACTTGCGCCCGTTGTTCCACGGGCCGGGCTCGAAGTCGTCACCCACCCGCCAGCGCAGGAAGATCGGTATCACGTAGGCGATGTAGAGACCGATCACGGCGATCGAGACGACCGCGAAGAAGGCGAAGGGAACGTTTTCCCCGTTGCCCTTCAACGCCGGCAGGGTGATCAGCAGCGCCAGGGTCGCCATCATCAGCACCGCGTAAACGGGAACGCGCTCTTTGTTGACGGTGGAGATTTTCCTGGAGAACCGTTTCCCGAAGCCCTCGTCGCGCGAGAAGGCGTAACACATGCGCGAGGCACTGGTTAGGCAGGCGGCGCCGCAGAAGAGCTGGCCGACGACGGAGATGATGAGGACGAACTTGCCCCAGCCGGAGCCCAGCGCATCGACCAGCAGCGTCGGCGCGAACCCGAGCGCTTCGTTGGCGCCGTCGACGTTGGTCACCGCGAAGGTGATCGCCAGCAGGACGATCCAGCCGATCAGCGCCGAGTAGAAGATCGAGCGCCACACCCCCTTCGCCGCCGCTTCCGAGGCACCGTGGGTCTCCTCGGAGATGTGGGCGGAGGCGTCGAAGCCGGTGATCGTGTACTGGGTCAGCAGGAACCCGAGCGGCAACACGTAGAACCAGTACATGCCGTCGCTGAAGCCGCTGTTGTTGATCCGGTGGCCGAAGACGAAGCTGAAGCTCTGGTGTCCGTCAGGGACGACGATGAGGACGATGACGATCGCGGCGACGCCGACAACGTGCCACCAGACGGAGATGCTGTTGACCAGCGAAAGCATGTGCGTTCGTCGCACGTTGACGATCGTGTGGACCGTCAGGATCAACGCGAACAAGAGGAAGACCTCGCCGAGGATGTGGACTTCGTCGCCGAAGTTGACCCCGAGCAGGTTCACTTCGTAGAGGCCGAGGATGACGTTGAGGAAGGTCGCGCAGGCGTAGTCGACTGAGGCGAGGACGGCGACCAGGCCGATCAGGTTGAACCAGCCGGTGAACCAGGCCCAGATCGGGCCGCCGAGGCGGCCGGACCACCAGTAGATCCCCCCGGCCGTCGGGTACTTGGAGACGAGCTCGGCCATGCAGAAGCCGATGATCAGGATCGGGATCGAGATCAGCGGCCAGCCGATCGAGATCGCGATCGGGCCGCCGTTGTTCCAGGCCTGCCCATAGGTGGTGAAGCAGCCGGCGAGGATCGAGATGATCGTGAACGAGATCGCGAAGTTGGAGAACCCACTCCAAGCCCGGTTCAGCGACTGTTTGTAGCCGAGTTCGGCTAGTCGCTGCTCGTCACGATTGGGGGACGAAACACTGCTCTCCATCGACCTTCTCCCTTCCTCGAGCTTCCCAAGCTCGCGGCTAAAAGGTTCAACGAACCGACCTATAAGGTTGCAAGCGAGCCTAGAACCGCCCTTGACCCGTGTCAATGGCGGTGGAGAATCTCGTCACGCCGTGGCCTCCCTCGCCGACACCCTCGGTCCGATCTCCGCCCGCCTCGGCGAGCTGGAAGGTGAGCCGCTGGCGCTGGAGGGCGGGATCACCAACCGCAACTACCGCGTCCGCTTCGCCGGCGAGGACGTCGTCGTGCGGCTGCCGGGCAAGGACACCGGGCTGCTGGAGATCGACCGGGTGGCGGAGCGCGCGGCCGGGGAGATGGCGGCGCGGGCCGGGGTCGGGCCGGCGGTGGTGGCGATGCTCGAGGACCCGCCCTGCCTCGTCACGGAGTTCGTCGTCGGTGAGCCGATGGAGGCCGAGGAGCTGCGCGGGCCGGAGGCGCTGGGCGAGGTGGCGGCGGCGCTGCGGACCCTGCACGCCTGCGAGGAGCAACTGCCGGTCGCCTTCTCCAGCTTCCGCATCGTCGAGACCTACGCGGCGCGGATCGCCGACCGCGGCGCCGAGGTGCCGAGCTCGTACGAGTGGGCGCTGGCCGCGGCGCACCGCATCGAAGCGGTCCTGGTCGGCCCCGAGCACGAGCCGGTCCCCTGCCACAACGACCTCCTCTCGGCCAACTTCATCCGCTCGCCGCAGGGGATCAGGATCATCGACTGGGAGTACGCCGGGATGAACGATCGCTACTTCGACCTCGGCAACTTCGCCGTCAACAACGAGCTCGACGAGGGTCAGGAGGCGGAGCTGCTCACCGCCTACTTCGGCGCGGCGGTGAGCGAGCCGCGCCTCGCCTCGCTGCGGCTGATGCGCTTCATGTCCGATTTTCGCGAGGCGATGTGGGGGGCGCTGCAGGGGACCATCTCCGACATCGATTTCGACTTCGCCGACTACTGCGGCAAGCACTTCGACCGCATGCGGGAGAGCGCGGCCGATGGGCGGCTGGAGCGGCTGCTGGAGGAAGCCGGCGGTGCCCCGGGCTGAGCTGCCCGACGCGGCCCGCTGCGTCATCGTCGGCGGCGGCGTCGGCGGCGCCTCGCTCGCCTACCACCTGGCGAAACTGGGCTGGGACGACGTCGTCCTGCTGGAGCGCTCCGAACTCACCTCCGGCTCGACCTTCCACTCGGCGGGGCTGGTCGGGCAGCTGCGCGGCTCGGTCTCGCTGACGAAGATGATGATGCACTCGGTTGACCTCTACCGGCGGCTGGGGGACGAGTCCGAGTTCGACCCCGGCTGGGTCGAGTGCGGCGGCATCCGGCTCGCCTCGAGCGAGGAGCGGATGGAGGAGCTGCGCCGCCAGGCTGGCTGGGCGAAGACCTTCGGGCTGCCGCTGGAGCTGATCTCGGCCGAGGAGGCGCAGGAGATGTTCCCGCTGATGTCGACCGAGGGCGTGCTCGGGGCGGCCTGGCTGCCGACCGACGGCTACATCGACCCGGCGCAGCTGACCTACGCCCTCGCCGACGGCGCCCGCCAGGGCGGCTGCCGCATCTTCACCAACACGCGGGTGACCGGGATCGACGTCCGCGACGGGCGGGTGCGCGGGGTGCGGACCGAGCGCGGCGACATCGCCGCGGAGGTGGTCGTCGACGCCGGCGGCATGTTCGCGGCCGAGATCGCCCGCATGGCCGGCGTCCGCGTGCCGCTGATCCCGATGTCCCACCAGTACCTCGTCACCCAGCCGCACGACGAGGTCGCCGCGGCCGGGCGCGCATCGGCGACCCGAACGCAGTTGTCCCCGCATACCGGGGACAACTGCGTTCGGCACCTCCCCACCCTGCGCGATCCCGACCTGCTCGTCTACTACCGCGAGGACGGGGACGGATTGGTGATGGGCGGCTACGAGCGGCGCAGCGAGCCAGCGTTCCTGCCCGGGGGGACGGGACGGGTGGAGGCGATCCCGGCCGACTTCAACGGGCGGCTGCTGGAAGAGGACTGGGAGCGGTTCGAGGAGATCACCGAGAACTCGAAGCGGCGGGTGCCGGCGATGGACCGGATCACCGTCACCAAACTGATCAACGGCCCCGAGGCGTTCACGCCGGACAACGAGTTCTGCCTCGGCGAGACCGAGGTCGGCGGCTTCTTCGTCTGCGCCGGCTTCTGCGCCCACGGCCTCGCCGGCGCCGGCGGCATCGGCAAAGTCGTCGCCGAGTGGATCGCCGAGGGCGAACCGAGCCTCGACCTCTGGCACATGGACATCCGCCGCTTCGGCGCCCAGTACCGCTCCCCCGCCTACACCCACGCGCGGATCAAGGAGACCTACGAGACCTACTACGACATCCGCTACCCCAACCATGAGCGGCAGGCGGGGCGGCCGCTGCGGGTCTCGCCGGCCAATGCCTGGCACCGCGAGCGCGAGGCCGCGTTCGGTGAGAAGTCCGGCTGGGAGCGGGTCAACTGGTACGAACGCAACGCCGCCGCGGGCGACGAGGGGCTGCGGCCGCGCGGCTGGGCAGGGCGGCACTGGTCGCCGGCGATTGGGGCCGAGCACCGGGCGACCCGCGAGGCGGTCGCGCTCTTCGACGAGAGCTCCTTCGCCAAGCTCGAGATCGAGGGGCCGGGCGCGGAGACGTTCCTCGAACTCCTCTGCGACAACCGCGTCGCCCGCGACGTCGGCCAGATCACCTACACGCAGATGCTGAACCAGCGCGGCGGGATCGAGTGCGACTTCACGGTCGCCCGCCTCGCCGAGGAGCGCTTCTCGATCGTCACCGGCACCGCCTTCGGAAACCACGACCGCGAGTGGATGCGACGCCACTCTCCCGGTAGCGACGAAGTGCGGATTCACGACGTCACCTCGCGCTGGGCCTGCTTCGGTGTCTGGGGACCGCGGTCGCGCAAGGTGCTGCAGCCGCTGACGCCGCAGGACCTCGGCAACGAGGCCTTCCCGTACATGTCGCTGCGGGAGACGACGGTCGGCAACGTGCCGGTGCGGATGCTGCGGGTGACCTACGTCGGCGAGCTCGGCTGGGAGCTCTACTGCCCGACCGAGTACGGGCTCGGGCTCTGGCGGGAGCTGTGGGAGGCGGGGCAGCCGCACGGGATCGTCGCCGGCGGCTACCGGGCGATCGATAGCCTCCGGCTCGAGAAGGGCTACCGCGTCTGGGGCGCCGACATCACCCCGGACGAGACCCCCTACGAGGGCGGCGTCGGCTTCTGCGTCAAGCTCGACAAGGAGGGCGGCTTCATCGGCGACGGCGCCTTGATCGAGGTAAAGGAGCAGGGACCGCGCTCCCGCCTCTGCTGCCTCACCCTCGACGACCCCCGCTCGATCGCCCTCGGCAACGAGCCGGTCCGGGTCGGCGGCGACATCGTCGGCCGGGTGACGACCGGCGGCTACGGCTACACCGTCGAGCGCTCGATCGCCTACGCCTACCTGCCGCCCGCGGCGAGCGACCCGGGGACCGCGGTCGAGGTCGAGATCTTCGGCCGCTGGGTCGAGGGCGAGGTCGCGCAGGAGCCGCTCTTCGACCCCAAGGGCGAGCGGGTCAGAGCTTGAGGCGACTTAGTCGACCACTGGTTCACTAAGTCGCCTTGCCTAGGCGGCGGGACGCTCGAGCGCGAGCGGTGCCGGCAGCAGGCCGGCGAGGACGTGCTCAGTTCCCTCGGTGTGTTCGCGCATCTCCCGCACCGCCCGCGGGCCGTCGCCTTTGCGCAGGGCCTTGACCATGCGCGCGTGCTGCTCGTTGGAGCGCGTCAGCACCTCCGGCGGATGGGCGATGAGCGCGATCAAGGCGCTCATCTGCGACTGCGCGTCGGTCATCGCGCTCAGCAGTCGCGGCGAGCGTGCAGCCTCGGCGATGCTGATGTGAAAGCGGATGTCGGTGCGGCGGAACTCCTCGAAGTCCTCGAGCTCGTCGTCCATCTTCGCCACCAGCTCATCGAGGCGATCAAACTGCTCCGCGCTTCCCCGCTCAGCCGCCAGCAGCACCGCGCCGGACTCGATCGCCAGCCGGTAATCGAGCACCGCCCAGGCGCCCTGGTCCAGCGGCTCCCCACCCGGTTCGGTCAGCGGCGGCCGCTCGGCGACGAAGGTGCCGCCGGTCCGCCCCCGCTGCGAGACCAGGTGCCCGCTCTGCACCAGCGCCGTCAGCGCCTGCCGCAGCGTCGAACGTGAAATCCGCAACTGCTTCGCCAGCTCCCGCTCCGGCGGCAGTTTTGCCCCAGGCGTCAGCAGCCCGGCCCGAATCGCGCTCCCCAGCCGCTCAACCGTCTCCTCGAAGGTGCTCGCCGGCTGCACCGGCATGAACACAGCCTCAAGCGCCGCATCGCGCTCCATGGATGAACCGTACCGCTCGGTTAGGAATCCGTGTCCATAAAGCGGTCGAAAGCCTCGCGGGCCAGTTCGCTGAGTGAGCGCCCTTCCTTGTCGGCCCGGGCCCACGCTGCTTTGTGGAGCTCCGGAGAGACGCGGAAGCTGACGCGGGGGGAGAGGCCATTGGGACCGAGCGAGGGGCGGCCGACGTATCGGCGTTCGACCTTGGCAGGGTCGAAGCCGTCCCGCTCGAATTCCTCGGCCATCTGCTCGGCGACCTCCTCCGTGATCACCGTGCCGGAGTCAGTCACCCACCGCAGCTCTTCCTTTGCTTTCTCGTCGCGCTTGTTCACTTTTTTCGCCATGCACGCGCCTCCTCATAGAAACCGAGGTGGCGATCACGCAGGTTCATCGCGTGGATCACCAGGAAATCCTCCTCATCCCGTTCTGCCGCAACAACCTCGAGCGCGACACCCTCGAGATCATCGCCGAAGAAGCCGATCCGCCTGTCGACCCCCGTGTCTGCGGGGTTTCGCCGCCGTTCGACGATCTGAAAGCCGCAGTGCTCGATGATGTACAGCGAACGCTCACGGGAGATCCGGTGCTTGGTGGCTGAGCGGGCGAAGCTGATTTTGGCTTCCTCGGACCAAACATTCTGTCGGACAGAATAGCGCGCCTCCGGATCCAACTCCTTGCGCAGCACCCGCATCAGCAACCACGGTGGGTTGACCTCTTCGTACCTCGTCTTCGGCACGAAGATGAAAGCGCGGCCGTCCTCGGATCGGTTTCTGCGGCACGGCCGAAACCTCCCGAGGGAGGTTCGACCGAACAAGACGCGGGAGTGCCGCTTATGGAAAACCTTTGGGGCTAGGGACGGACTTTGACCCCCGCCCGTCCCTTGTTGTTCTTCAGGTTCGGGTCGGCGACGCCGGAGCGAACCCGGGCGCGCACCCGCAGCTTGCCCGTGTCGGCCGGGCGCACGACCGCCCGCAGCTTCTTCGCCTTGCCCGCGGCGACGGTGCCGAGCCGGCAGGTGAAGCGGCGCTTGCCCTTCTTCGCTTTCGCCAGCTTGCAGCCGGGCTTGCCGCCCAACTTCGGTCCCTTCACCTTCGTCGTCGCCGCCGGGACCGTGCCCTTGACGACCGTGCCGGTGGCCCCGCTCGGACCGGCGTTGCGGACCGTGATCAGGAAGGCGAGCTTGCCACCGGCCTCCGGCCGCTTCGGCTTCGGCTTCACCTTCAACCGCAGGTCCGCCGCGGCGGCCGCGGGCGGCTCGGTCCGCTGCTCCAACTCGAAGGCGCCGATGTCGCAGCTCGGCCCCTGCGGCCGGCTGACGCCGCGCTGGTCGGTCGCCGGGCAGCCATCGTTGGTGCCGGCGTCGATCGCCGGGCTGCCGGCCAGCAGCGCCAACGTGTCGGTTTCGCCACCGTTGTTTTGCAGCCCGCCGAGCAGCGGGTCGGTGCTCTGCTTGCTGCCGGCGTCGGTGAACATGCAGCTGCCGTCGCCGGAGATGTTGTGGTCGCTGCTCACCATTGCGACGAGAGCGCAGTCGCTCTGCCCGGTCGGCGCGGTGTTGCCGGCGACGATCGTGTTCTTCACCGCCAGCGCGGCCGAGCCGCCGGTCATCGGCATCGGGTTGTAGACGGCGAGCCCGCCGGCGACGCCGCCGGTGCCGACGCTGTTGCCGGCGATCGTCGAGTTGACGACGGTCCCTTCGCTGGGTGCGGTGCTGTTCGGGTCGATCGCGAGGAGGACGCCGCCGCCCTGGACCGCGCCCGCACCCGTCGTCTCAGCGCTGTTGCCGACCACAGTCGAGTTGGTCATCGAGAACTTGCCGAGGACGTAGACGCCACCGCCGAGCGCCTCTGCGACGCCGCCCGTCACTTTGTTCCCGGAGATCGTCGAGTCGAAGATCGTCACCGCCGAGCGCTGCATGTTCTCCGGCGGCGCCGAGATCCCGCCGCCGTTCTGCGTCGCGACGTTGCCGGTCACGTTGAGACCGCGCAGGACCGCTTCGCCGGCTTCGATGGCGAGGATGCCGCCGCCGTCCCCCGCCGGGAATTCGCCATCGAGGACGCTGGTGGCACCGCCGGTGACGGTCAGCCCTTCGAGCACGTTCAGGTCGGCGGTCAATTTGAAGACCCGCGAGGTCTGGTGCGCGTCGACCACCGTCTTGCGCGCGCCGGCGCCGCGGACGACAACGGTGCCGGAGCCGCTGAGGGTCAGTTCGCCGCTGGAGATCGAGTAGTTGCCGGCCGGGACGACAACGACGTCCTCCGGATCACCCGACCCATTCGCCGCCGCGATCGCGTCCCGCAGCGAGCAGGCCGGGTCGACGGTGCAGCCGTCGGCGACGCTGGTGTCTTCGGTGGTGTTGACGGTGAAGGTGGCTGCCTGCCCACCCGCCGGCAGCAAAAGAGCAAGCGCAAACAGCGCGCAGGCGACTGGTATCGACTTCATGCGAATCCCCTACCTCGTAATCGTTTTTCGGTACGGGAAGCTCGGTACCCACGCCTGGTCGGGACCGAAACCTGGCCTCCGTCACACAAGCCCCCTTCTGCCAAATCCCCTGTCGAATTCGCCCCCTCCCGTTCGTCGTCAGAGTAAAAGGGGCACGGAAGAGAGCCGGGTCCGCGACAGAAGGAGGACATGATGGGAAAGATCGTTGTCACCGAGTTCATCTCGCTCGACGGGGTCATCGAGGACCCGGGCGGCTCTGAGGACTACAGCCGCGGCGGCTGGGCCTTTGACTTCGACCGCGGCGCCGACGGGGACAAATTCAAGATGGACGAGCTGCTCGAGGCCGAGGCTCAGCTGCTGGGCCGCGTCACCTATGAAGGCTTCGCCGCCGCCTGGCCCGAGCGCGAAGACGAGGCCGGCTTCGCGAAGAAAATGAACGAGATGCCGAAGTACGTCGTCTCCACCACGCTCGAGCGGGCGGAGTGGCAGAACACGACCGTCCTCAGCGGCGACCCGGCCGCGGCGATCGCCCAGGTCCGCGACGAAGCCGACGGCGTCGTCCTCGTCGCCGGCAGCGCCACCCTGGTGCAGACCCTCGTCGAGCACGACCTCGTCGACGAGCTGCGCCTGATGGTCTTCCCCGTCCTCCTCGGCAAGGGCAAGCGGCTCTTCCCCGAGGGCGAGGCGAAAAGGCCGCTGAAGCTGACCGAGGCGAGAACCGTCGGCGACGGCGTCGCGATCCTCCGCTACGAGCGCCCATAGCGTCACCCACAAGAACACTTAGAACGGGCGGCCAGCTCACTCTGCCGGGGGGTAGGGTGAGCCGATGCCCAGCTTCCACGTCCGCTTCAAGGGCATGCTCACCGGTCACGAGCGCGACCGGCTCACTGCTGCCGGCATCCGCGTCGAAGACAGCCAGCCCTCGATCGTCACCGGCACCCCCGAGACCGGCTTCGTCCGCACCGGCCGCCCCATCTACACCGTCGGCGTCGAGGCGAAATCGGCCGAGGAGGCGCTGACCATGGTCCGCCACGCGATCGAACCGGACACCGCGAACTTCTCGGGTTGGGAAGTGGAAGCGGCGAACCTCGATCGTGACCGGGACCCCTGAGACCCGCCCCTGCTAACCCCTGAGGGGATTAAGGCTGCGGCTGTTCGAACGTGTGCTGGTACTGCGTCGAGGGGCCGCTGCCGTAGATCGGCTTGAACGGCTCCTGCTGCTTGCAGGTCGGGGCAGCGATGGCCGACGTGCTGGTCTGACCAGCGAAGGCGTACTGCTGGATTCGTTCGAAGAGGAGTTTGGCGCTTTCCTCTTGTGATTTAGCTTTGGTTTCGCCTTCGCCTTTGGTCTCCACGGCTCGTTCTTTGAAGGCCGGGGCTTCTGCGGAGCTCGGATTGAGAGTCGCAACGATGCCGGTCGTGCAGCTGCGGGTGTCGAAACTCGGCAAGCCTGAGGTGAGATCGTCCGCCCACTTCGGGGGGCTGTATGCGCTGTTCCTATTGATTGCGAGTCGGCGTGGATAGGTTGCAATGGTTTCCGGGTTCATCGGGCCGATGACCCGCAGATAGCGCGGGGCTTCACCTTCTTCTTCACCAGTCGGACTCACAAGTTCGCCGTTGAACGTCGCAGCCAGGTTGGCGAAGAAGGAAGTCACCTCACTCCGGTAGAGCTTTAGCCCGACAAGAATCGGATTCAGGTTTCGAATGAACGGGTCCAAGGCTCTTAGAAGCGGCGGGAATTCGTCGCGGAAGATCTCACGCAAGGCGGAGAATCCGGAGGGCGCGCGCTTGATGACTGGGCCCAGTCCTTCGAAGAACCCCTTGGCTTCGGGTGCCAACTTTGAAATCGCAACAAGCGTCGGAGAAAGCTCTTCCGCGGCCGGCACGAGCTGCCGCATCAGCGGGTCAGCGTTCAGCGAGAACGCTTTGAGACGGCTAAACGTGGTGCGGGACTCATCAAGGAACGTCGGGAAGGCCCGGAACAGCGCTTCGATGTCGCGGTCACGCTGCGCGGTCGTCTCGAAAACGGCGTTGGAGCTCTTGATCAGCTCGGCCAGCTGCCCTTCTCGGCCACGGAGAGCGTCAAAGGTGGTCGCGCCGTTGCGGAAGAGCTGCCCGACCGCAAGCCGCTGGCTATCGAGAACACGGAAGAGTTTGTCGAATTCGGTGAAGGTGGGTTCCAGGCCGCCGATCGCGTAAGAGAGGTTCTGGCCCTGGCCGTTGATCGCCACTGCCGCTTCCTGCATCCATTCTTGGAAGGCAGCGCGGGTTTGAGGATTGAAGGTCTGGAAGATCTCGTCGAGCTGGACCGACTCGGCGATGTTCGCCTCAGGGAGGGTTCCGCCGTCCTCCAGCTCAGGTCCCTCGCGCGATCCGGGCGTTAGTTCGATGTAAGTCTCTCCGAGGAGGGTTTTCGTGCGGAGGATCGCCCGGGTCGACTCGGGCAACGGCGCATACTGAGCGTCGATCGCGGTCGTTGCCAATGCCTGCTTACCGTTCGGCGCCAGCTCGATCTTCTGGACTTTGCCGACATTGACGCCGGAGATCCGCACATCAGATTGTTCGGCGAGCTGGGTAGCCTCGGTGAATGGGATTTTGACCTCATAGGTCTTGGCCCTGAACGGGGTCGGCCCGCCAAAGGTCACCCATAGGAAGAGAAGGATTCCGAAGCAAGACAGCGCAAATCCAGTGATGACGAGGAGCTGCGTAGTGCTGGGGGCGCGCTTGCTCATGGGGCTTCGGTGTACTCGCAGTGACCGCTGTTTTCAGGAGTGGCGAAGGACACCGGTATTTCCTCTGCTCGAGGAAGATTGATGACTTCGAGCAGGGTTTGGAGGTAGTACCGTTCTTGGAGAGTAAGTTGATTGACAAAGCCATATCCGAGGGTGGCGCCGGTACAGGAGATCTCCACTAGCCCGCGGAGGATGGGGCCGCCAGCATCCTGCAAGTTGAAGGCGGCGTTGAAATCGTGGTTAAGCCAAGGGAGGTAGAAGAGATAGCTCTCCTTCGATCCCTTGGGCTTGTAGGCGAGCTGGTTGAGGAAAGAGTTGAAGCCGCCAAGCGAATTTCCGAAGTTCTTTACGGTCTTTTCGAAGGGCTTCGCAGCTTCAGCTCCGTGCTCGAGCACGGGACGGATTTCCCGGGTGAAGGGGCGGATCTGATCGCGGATCGGGACGGTCGTTTCTTTGAAGAGTTTTTCGGTCGCCCGGAAAGCGGGCGTCAGCGCCTGAGCTTGGGGAATCAGCTTGATCAGAGTTGGGTAGGCAGCCTGCGAAAACCGGTTAGAGCTGGCAAGGCCGGCGTTCGCTGCCTGCAGCGCCGAAGGAAATTCCTCGAAGGCAGCCTGGACCGACTCCTGCTGATTCGCGAAGTTACCGAGGGCGGCCTTGGAGGAAGTGACAAAGCGCTTGACCGACGCATCGTGGCGGGCCAGTTCCTCGGTAACGAGGCCAAAGTTGTGGATCACGCGCGAGAGCGCCACGTGGCGCTGGGCGACGGCTTTGTTCAGCTTCGCGGTGTAGTGAACGAAGGGCTGGAAGCGCCGGAAGGCGTTTGAAAGCTGCTTGCCGCGGCCGCCGATTCCTTGAGCGCCGCCGGCGACCAGAAGCTGGATGTATTGACGCGTGTCGGCGTCGAGCGTTGCTAGGAAGGCATCGAGGTTGGTGTTTGGTTCGGTCTGAGTCAGCGTGAAATGGTCGCCGTCCTCAACCTGCCCCTTAGCAGTGCCCGGTTCAATCTCGACGATCATGTCGTTGAGGTTCGTTTTCGGGCGCAGCAGGAAGCTGGCGTCAGGATGGATCAGCTCCATGTACTTCGGCTCGATGTCCATACCGACGACGGCATGGCCATTTTCGAGGTCAACGGAAGAAACCTTGCCAATTTGGATTCCGGCGATGTCGACTGCCTGACCCTGTCCTGGGGTCACCGCCTGAGCAGTCGAAAACTCGGCGCTAATGTGGTCGAATTCTTCGCCTACCACCGGAAGCCAAGCCGGCAGCGAGGCTTTCTGCTGGGTGAAGATCCCAAGCATCATCGCGATACCGGCGATCGCGAGGACGAAGATCGCGATCGTGTCTTTGCGGTGGCCACGTGCCTGGCGTCCGAGCCAGGCACGGAAATGCCTAAAGCGGCTCACGTTTTCAGTCGGCTCGCTCATGGATTCACCCCCGCAACTGACGGAGAGGGGGGTCCGACTTGACCGAGCGGACCGTTGACATCGGGAACCGGATTCGTGTAGCAGCGCACATCCGATCTATGCGGAGGCTTCCCTCCTAGCTGTGGCTGCGTGCCATGGGGGTCTTCGATCGTGTGCGCGTAATTGATTTTGTCGCTGACGGTCGCTTTATTAGCTTGTGGATTGGGTTCGCCCACAAGCACATCTCCGCCTCCCACCTGAGCCCGCGCATAAGGTCCGTTCCCGTCAAAGTTCTGCGCCATCCCTGCGAAGTTCACGAGGTTGTAGAGGAACTCGCGGTAGTTAGGGCCACCGGTGCTGAATTGATCGTTGATCACTTGATTGGCAGTCGGGACCATGACCTTCGTGGTGCAAAGACTGAGACGGTTGAGCTGCGGCAGGGTGACCTTCTTGCTCGCCTGGGCGGCGCCCGCCAGAGCAGGGGTCGATTCGCTCAGCAGTTTGACCGCTCCGCCTGCCTCGCGACCAGAGAGCAGTGGCCGCACCTGCGCAAGCCAAGGTTTCGAAGCGTCGATCAATCCCGGGAGCTCGGCTACAGCCGGCCGCAACTCGATGGCGTAGGTACGCAACGGCGGAAGCGTTCGGTTGAGGCTGATCAGAGACGCCTCGGTGACTTTGAGAGTCGGCGCGAGCAGCCGGATCGTCGCGTTCAGATTCGTGGACTGATTAGCGAGAGCACCAGTGAAGATGTCGAAGTTCTCGATCAGGCCCTGTAGGTCCTGCTGGCGGCTAGCGAAGGCCCCGAAGGCCCGGCCGGAGCTGGCGACCAAGCGGGCTAGATCGCGTTGTTGGGTGCCCAGCAGTGCGTCAGTCACCTGGGCGCTGTAGCGGCCGGCGTCGCCGCCGTACTGGAGCGCCCCATTGAGGGCCTGAGCGCCAGTCCGCCCTTTCACCTCAGGCAACTGCGTCACGTCTTCCTCAGCAGTCGGTTCGTGGTTGAGCGCTTTTCCATAGCCCTCAAGCAGTCGGCCCAGATCGGCCCTGACGGGCGTCTGAAGGGCACTTAGGACTTCATCGATTTGGACGGCCGTCGAGGTGCGACTGACCGGGATCGTTCCGCCGCTGTCCATGTCCGGCGCGCTGGGGCTGCCAGGGTCGAGTTCGATGAAGAAGTTGCCCTCCAGGAAGATGCGTGGCCGGATCGCGGCGAAAGCGTCGTCATGGATCGGCTGGCCGGAGTCGTCGACGGTAAAGGTGACCTTGGTGTTATTGCCATCCCGCTCGGTGCCGATCACTTTGCCGACATCGACGCCGGCGACCCGGATCGGCGAGTTCTTCGCGATGTTCGCCGAGTTTGAGAACGTTGCGTTCAGTTCGTATCCATAACCCGTGAAGGGCACATGTTTGGTGAACGCGAGGTACGGCCCGATCGTAAAGATCAGAATGAAGATAATCGCGATCAAGGCGTTGGATGGGCGCCATTTGATGCGACCGGAACCGGAGGCCGCCGCGCGGCGATCACGCTCGGGAAGGCGGCTCACTTTTTCACCTGCCCGCGGGTGTCCGTGCCCCAGAGTTCCGGAGCGTTTCCGATGATCGTTTTGCCCGGCGTGTATTTCTCGTTCCCTGCTTCGCACACATTGCCCTGACCAGGTGCGGCCGTTTTTGGATAGGGGTTGTAGTGAAGATGGCTTTCCCTGTTAGCCGGGTCGTTTGCAGGGGCGCTGGCAAAGGTGCTCTCGCTATTTGGACCTTCCGGAGGAGCAAACGAAATGAACTGGAGCCAATGTCCGTTGCTATTTCCTTCTTTACCGGCACTTGCAATCTCATTGAAGGTAAGGGACCAGTAGTTGCAAACCGTTTGGCTTGGGACGATGTAGTTCAGAGCAGGCTTAAGAATTCGATTCGTGTCAGTAAGTAGGTCGAGGCCGTTGAAGACACCTGGAGCTTCTTGGAAGTCGACCAACGCTTCTGCCGTTGGCTGCAGCTGGTTATTGAGGACTGGAGAGGCATTGAGAACCGGGATCCCTGCGTGAAGCGATTCGGCGATCACTGGCGAGGTTTCGGCGAGAGCTTTGACGCCAGGCCGGAGAGCAGTGAAG
>DASTYZ010000080.1:0-5753 GCA_035764545.1 Solirubrobacterales bacterium
AACGACCGGGGCGACAGCCGGCAGAACGATCTCCGCCGAGCTGCGTCCAGAAGGGACACCCCTGCCCCCTCTCGCGAGCCGCTCTTAGTACTCGTAGAAGCCGGCGTGGATGTGGTCGCAGTGGTCCGGCAGCGCGAAGGCTGGGCCGACGCCGTCCAGGTCGAAGCAGTAGATGAGCTCGGTGGGGTGGAGCGGCTCAGACAGCTGAGCTAGGGCGTAGCCGAGCTCGGCGCAGGGGGCCGTGGTGGAGGTGTCGGTGCAGGAGACGCCGTCGACGGCGGCGATGTCCATGGCGCGGCCGTAGAAGTGGTTGGAGACGTTGCCAGAGGCGGTCATCTGCGAGTGGTCGGAGCGCAGCGAGGTGATCGTGATCTGGTGGTCCTGCGTCATCAGCGCCAGTAGGCCGGTGACCCGTTCGTCGAGCATGCCCGCCTGGATGTCCTGCAGCTCCATGTCGTTGGAGAGCGTCAGGTTCTGCCAGTTGATCTGGGCGGCGACGCTGCCGGGCAGCATGATCGTCCAGTCCTCGGTTGAGACCGCGCACTTGCCGGCCAGTGTGTCGGCCTCGTGGGAGACCGCGTCGACGTACCAGGCCGCCTGGTTGTGGGTGAAGACGCCGGCGTCGATGCTGCCGCGCGACCACATCAGTCGAGCCAGCGTCGCCGCCGAGTCGTCGGGGTCGGAGTGGCGGATGCGGCCGTCGCCATCGCCATCGACCGCGTAGCCGTTCCACTCGGTCTTGTCGAGGCCGAGCGGGCCGTAGGTCCGCAGCTGGGCTTTGCTCATCCCGCGGCCGAAGTTCGACTCGAGGCGGGCGATGGCGGCCAGCGTCCAGACGCCGCGCTTGCCGAGTTCGTAGCGGCCGGCGGCTGCCTCGAAGGCGGCCAGGTACTCCTCCGGAATCTGTTTCTTCCAGTCCTCGTCGGGGGTGCAGCGGAAGACCTGGATCTTCGGCGCCAGCGAGAGGGTGGCGTAGCTGCTGCCGACTTCGCCCGCGTAACAGCCGGCGTTGGCGAGGACGTCTTCGACGTACCAGTCGGCGTGGTTGTAGGCGAAGATCGCGCCCCAGACGTCCTCCGGCATGCCGGCGGCGCTGAGGTAGCGGGCGGCGGCGAAGATCGCGTCTTCGGGGTTGTTCGGGTCCTTGACCCCGTCGCCGTTGGCGTCGACCCCGTACATCGCCCAGGTTTCCGGCATGAACTGCATCCAGCCTTCGGCGCCGGCGTAGGACGGGCCGAGGTTCTGGCCGAAGCCGGTCTCGATCGCGTTGATCCCGGCCAGGATCGCCGGGCCCTGGGAGCCGAGCCCGTACTGTTCGGAGGCGCGCTGGTAGATCGGGATCAGGACCGGCGGCACGCCGCTGATCGCGCAGCTGGAGGCCGGCAGCGACGGGATCGAGAAGGGGGCTCCGGCCGCGGCGGGGGCTGGGACGGCGCCGGCGTCCGGGGTCGCTTCGGCTGCTTCCGGCGCTTCGGTTTCAGTTGCGTCGTCGGCACCGGCGTTGACTCCGCCGGAGGGCGGTGGCGTCTTCGTCGCCGGCGCGGGGGGAGGGACGAGCGCGTCCCCTTCCTCGACCGGCGGGTTGGCTTCGTTCGGCGCGGGCGCTTCCAGGCTGGTGCCGGGGACCGGCGAGGCCGCGGTCGCCGCAGCCTCGGCCCGCGCCACCGCGACCGGCACCGCCAGCGCCGCCGTCGCCGCGGCGGTCGCCATCACCGCTCTGATCTTGCGCGCGTGCTCCATCAGCCGAGGACGTTGATGACGCGCCAGTCTTTGTTCTTCAGCTGTTCCATCTCCAACCGCAGCTCGCTGGTGGTGCCGACCCGCAGCAGCGAAACGCTGACGGGATAGATCTCATCGTGAGAGGGGGCGGGGACGACGTTGACGACCTTCGCCTTCGGCACCTCGACGCCTGCCGGCTGGCGCGGCGGCCGCTGCAGCAGAGCCTTGGTGACCTCCGGCACTGCCGTCGCCTTGAAGGCCTGCCGGACCTCCGCCTTCTCGGCGCCCGTCTCGTAGACGACGAAGGCGTCGGCGAACTTGCGGGCGACGGCGATCGCGGCCGGGCCGGCGGGAGGACCGTCGACGCTCTCGGTCGCGGTCGAGGGGCGGGCGGTGGCGGTGGCGCCGGGGCGGGAGGAGATCGTGTCGGTGGCGGCGTTGCCGGTGCTCGCGCTCGAGGCGCTCGCGGTCGGTTCGCTCGCCGTCGGCTTGGCGGAGGCGGTGGCCTCGTCTTCACCCTCCGGTGCCTTGAAGACCGGGGCGGCTCCCTGCAGGGTCGGCTCGGGCTCGGGCCTCGGCTCCGCTTTTACCGGCGCCGGCTCGGGCGCCGGAGCGCTGGTCACGGCCACCGGCGCTGCGGGCGCCGGGTCGCTGTCGCCGGAGGAGCTCAGCGAGTAGCCGCCGACCCCGACCGCCAGAGCGAGGACGACGGCGCCGCCGGCCACAGCCGCGCGACCACCGTCGCTGAGCGCCAGGAACCTGTCCCCGAGCGGCCAGAAGACGCGATCGCGCAGGGCCAGCGAGAGGTCCTCGAAGGCCTGCGGCTGGCGCCGCTTCGGCTGCGCGTTGATCGGAGTCTGGTCGTTGTCCATCTGCCGGGGTGGAATGAAGTTAGCTCAAACGGGATCGAGATTCTGCACTAAAGCGCTCAAGAAAGGCCCTCAAACTTCTCTGAGTTTGGAGGCCCTATCTAAAGACCACTTATATGTCTGCTTGTTTCGGCAGGAACGGCGGCGAAGATGAGCCCCGTTACGCAGCCGCCACGGTTGGCGCCTCCGCCCTCTCGAAGACGACCTCCCCCTCGCGGGCGTCGACCCGGACCAGATCGCCTTCGCGGAACTCGCCCTCGAGGATCTTCAGCGCCAGTTTGTCGACCAGTTGCTTCTGGATCACCCGCTTCAGCGGCCGGGCCCCGTAGGTGGGGTCGTAGCCGAGGTTGCCGAGCAGGGTGCGGGCGTCCTCGGAGAGCTCGATCTCGATCCCCCGCTCGCGCACGCGGCCGACCAGCTGGTCCACCTGCAGCTCGACGATGCGGCCGATATCCGCCTTGGAGAGGCGGTGGAAGATCACCGTGTCGTCGATCCGGTTGAGGAACTCCGGCTTGAAGGTCGCCGCCAGGACCTCTTCGATCTGCTCGCGGATTTTCTCGTCGACCTGCTCGCCGACGATCCGGTCGGAGCCGACGTTGGAGGTCATGATCAGGACCGTGTTGGTGAAGCTGACGGTCCGCCCTTGGCCGTCGGTCAGCCGCCCGTCGTCCATGATCTGTAGCAGCGTGTTGAAGACGTCGGGGTGGGCCTTCTCGATCTCGTCGAGCAGGACGACCGCGTAAGGGCGGCGACGCACCGCCTCGGTCAGCTGGCCGCCCTCCTCGTAGCCGACGTAGCCGGGGGGCGCGCCGATCAGCCGCGCCACCGTGTGCTTCTCCATGTACTCGGACATGTCGAGGCGGACGATCGCCTGCTCGGAGTCGAACATGAACTCGGCCAGCGCCTTCGCCAGCTCGGTCTTGCCAACCCCGGTCGGGCCGAGGAAGAGGAAAGAACCGATCGGGCGGTTGGGGTCCGACAAGCCCGCCCGCGAGCGCCGCAGCGCATTGGAGACGGCGGAGATCGCCTCCTCCTGGCCGATCACCCGGTCGTGCAGCCGCTCCTCCATCTGGATCAGCTTCTGCACCTCGCCCTCCATCAGGCGGCTGACCGGGATCCCGGTCCATTTGGCGACGACCTCGGCGATGTCTTCCTCGGTCACTTCGTCGGCGAGCAGGACCTCGCCGCCGGCGTGGACCTCTTCCAGCCGCACCTCTTGCTCTTCGACCTTGGCCTCGAGCTCGGGGATGTCGCCGTAGCGGAGCTTCGCCGCCCGCTCGAGGTCGGTCTCGCGCTCGGCCCGCTCGGCCTCCAGCCGCGCTTCCTCCAGCTGTTCCTTCGCCGCCTTGATCGCCTCCAGCGGCTCTTTCTCGTTCTGCCAGCGCGTCCGCAGCTCGGCTGCCTCCTCGCGCAGGTTGGCGAGGTCGCCCTCGAGCGCCTCGAGTCGCGCCTTGGAGACGTCGTCGGTCTCCTTCTTCAGCGCCTCGCGCTCGATCTCCAGCTGCTGGATCCGCCGCTCGACCTCGTCGATCTCGGTCGGCACCGAGTCGATCTCGATCTTCAGCCGCGAGGCGGCCTCGTCGATCAGGTCGATCGCCTTGTCGGGGAGGAAGCGATCGGCGATGTAGCGCTCCGAGAGGGTGGCCGCGGCAACGATCGCCG
Source organism: Solirubrobacterales bacterium (assembly GCA_035764545.1). Classification (GTDB taxonomy): domain Bacteria; phylum Actinomycetota; class Thermoleophilia; order Solirubrobacterales; family 70-9; genus VAYN01. The sequence goes on from DASTYZ010000080.1 coordinate 4,251, forward strand.
AGTCGGCGATTCGCACCCCGTGGTGCTGTTCGTAGCGCGGTTTCAGCCCGCGCAGGATCGCGATCGTGTCGTTCATGTCGGGCTCGCCGACGAGGACCGGCTGGAAGCGCCGCTCCAGCGCCGCGTCCTTCTCGATGTGCTTGCGGTACTCGTCCAGCGTCGTCGCGCCGACCGCCCGCAGCTCGCCGCGAGCCAGCATCGGCTTCAGCAGGTTGGCGGCGTCGACCGCCCCCTCGGCGGCGCCGGCGCCGACGATCGTGTGGAGCTCGTCGAGGAAGAGGACGATCTGTCCCTGCGCGTCCTGGACCTCCTGCAGCACCGCTTTCAGCCGCTCCTCGAACTCGCCGCGGTATTTGGAGCCCGCCAGCAGCGAGCCGATGTCGAGCGCGATCACGCGGCGGTCGCGCAGGCTCTCGGGGACGTCGCCCTGGACGATCCGCTGCGCCAGGCCCTCGACGATCGCCGTCTTGCCGACGCCGGGGTCGCCGATCAGCACCGGGTTGTTCTTGGTCCGACGGGAGAGGACCTGGATCACCCGGCGGATCTCCTCGTCGCGCCCGATCACCGGGTCGAGCTTCCCCGCCTCGGCCTCCTTGGTCAGGTCGCGGCCGAATTTCTCCAGCGCCTGCGCGGTCGACTCCGGCGTCGGGGAGGTGACTTTTTGCGGCCGCACCTCCGCGATCGCCGCTTCCAGCGAGGAGCGGTCGGGGAGGAAGTCGCGGACGCTGGCGCTCTCGGTCAGCGCCAGCAGCAGGTGGTCGGTCGAGATGTACTCGTCGCCCTTCGCCGCCATCTCTTTCTCTGCCTGGCGGATCGTCTGCGCCAGCGCCGAGGAGAAGCGCGGCTCCTCGCTCTCGCCGCTCAGCTTCGGCAGCGCCGCCACCGCCTCGTTGGCGCGGGCGGCGACGGTCGCCGTGTCGGCGCCGAGCTTCTGCAGGATCGGGATGACGAGCCCGTCGGGCTGCTCGAGCAGGGCGACCAGCAGATGGGGAGGAGCGACCTCGGGGTTGCGCCGGGCGGCGGCCAGCTGCTGCGCTGCCGCCACCGCTTCCTGGGACTTCACCGTGAACCTGTCCGCCTGCATCAGCCCTCCTCTCCGTTCTTCCTGCTCTTCTTCGCTTCGAGTTCTTCCAGCCGTTTGCGCAGCCGCTCGTTATCGGCCCGCAGCTTGTGCACCTGGGCTTCCAGCGCCAGCACCGTTTCGACCCCGGCGAGATTCAGGCCCTCGGCGGTCATCTGCTGGATCCGCCGCAGCCGTTCGACGTCGCGCTGGGAGTAGAGGCGGGTGTTCTTCGGCGACCGCTTCGGCGCGATCAACCCACGCTGCTCGTAGATCCGCAGCGTCTGCGGATGCATCTCGGCCAGTTCGGCGGCGACCGAGATCATGAACACGCCCTGCTCCTCGTCGAAGCTCGCCTTGACGCGGCGGCGGTAGGTGGCCATCAGCGCCTCGCCTTCCGCAGCAGCTCCGCCCGCGGGTCGCCGCCGTTGAGGGTCTCGGCC
>DASTYZ010000081.1:0-11523 GCA_035764545.1 Solirubrobacterales bacterium
ACCTCCTCCAGACACTCAGCATGAGCCATAGGCGAGCTGCGTCTGGAGGAGGTACCCCCGCCCTCCCCCCAACGCTCACGCGAAGCCACATCCGCGATCTCGGCTACCTCGGCGCCGTAGTAGCGCGGGTGCGGGACGAAGTTCTGGAGGATTACCTCTTGAATGTGGCCGTGGCGGGCTTGGCTCGCAGCAAGGGCTTCAAGCGCTTCGATGCGCTCTTCGGGCGTCTCGCCGATGCCTACGAGGATGCCGGTCGTGAACGGGATCTTCAGTTCGCCAGCGGCGTCGATCATGGCCAGGCGGGCCGCTGGGTGCTTGGTGGGAGAACCGGCGTGGACCGTGTCCATCAGACGCTCTGCGGTGCTCTCGAGCATCAGGCCCTGGGACGCGGTCACCTCCCGCAGACGAGCCAGATCGCGCTTATCGACGACGCCGATGTTGGTGTGCGGGAGCATCCCGCGCTCCAAGGCCCTTTCGCAAGCCCAGACGACGTAGCTGGTGAAGTCCTCGTGGCCCCAGAGCTTCAGGCGCTCCGCAACGATCGGGTTGACCTCGGGGCGCTCGCCGGTGAGGACCAGCAGCTCCTTGGCGTTCCGTTTCAGCGCCTCGTCAAGCTGCCTTTCGACCTCCTCCGGCGCGTGGATGTGCGCCTGGTGCGTGGCGAAGGCGCAGTACTTGCAGTAGCACTGGCACGTGCGCGACAGCGAGAGGGTGAAGTTGCGGGAGAAGGTGACCCGGCGCACAGCGCCAAGCTACTGCACCCGCCGGGTCGGCAGGCGGGCACAAAAAAAGGCGCCACCCGGTGGGTGGCGCCTTTGAAGACAGTTCCGCCGTCTAGCTGGCGGGCTTGTCGCTGGTCGGGGTGGCCCGTTTCGGGACCGGCGGCCGGACATGCTCCGGCGGTTCGGTCGGGGGCAGGCCGCCCGGCTCAAGGACGAAGCGGTAGACGCCGGCCGCGGCTAGGGCGCCGACGATCGGGCCGACGACGAAGGGCCAGACGTCGCCCCAGGTGCTGCCGACGAGGGCGGGGCCGAACCAGCGGGCCGGGTTGAAGCCGGCGCCGTCCAGCGGGCCGATGACCATCACCAGGAAGCCGAGGGTGGTACCGATCGCCAGTGGTGCCCACTCCTTGAAGCTCTTCTCCGAGTAGACGGCGGTGAGGATCACGAGGACGAGGACGAAGGTGCCGATCGCCTCGACGATCAAGCCGGCGAAGTTGCCGGCGAGGAGACCGCTGACTTCGAGGGCGCCATAGTTGGTGGCGAGACCCTCGTCCTTAAGCAGCGCCTTCGTCAGCAGCGCGCCGAGGACACCGCCGGAAAGCTGGGCGAGCATGTAGATGGCGCCGTCGAGCGGCTTGATCCGCCGAATCGCCATCGCCGCGAGCGTGACGACAGGGTTGAAGTGCCCACCGCTGACCACGCCGAACATCACGATCAGGCCGAAGAGCAGGAACGCGTGGACCAGTCCGACAACGGCGAAGTCGGACCCGAACTGAGCCTGACCACCGGTTGAAACGAACAGGACGACGACACTGGTGATGAAGAAGACCAGCAGCAACGTGCCGATCAACTCAGCCAAATATGCGGCTAGACCTCTCTCCTGCACTCTTTCCTCCTCGATTTCCCGTGATCAGGTAAGCGGCGGCAGTCTACCCACATTGGCTAAATGAATTAGTTTCCGGCGCGCATGAGACGGGCTGTCGCGCTGCTGGCGACCGTCCTCGCGCTGGGCGGCCTTGCCGGCTGCGGTGGGGACGGTGCTGAACCGGGCGCGCCGGAAGGCGCGAGCGCTGCTGCGCCAAAAGACGCGACGCTCGTCCTCGATTTCGTCCCCAACGCGGTTCACACCGGGATCTACGCCGCGACCTCGCAGGGTTGGTACAACGCCGCCGGTGTCGACCTCGCGGTACAGGCGCCGGGCGAATCGACCGACGCCCCGAAGCTGCTCGCAGCCGGCCGCGTCGAGTTCGCGATCCTCGACATCCACGACCTCGGGCTGGCGCGCGAGCGCGGCATCGACCTCGTCGGCATCGCCCCGATCGTGCAGCGCCCGCTGGCGGCGGTGCTGGCGCGGCGCGACGGGCCGGTGCGACGGCCCCGCGACCTGGAAGGGCGCGAGGTCGGGGTGACCGGCCTCCCCTCCGACGAAGCGGTGGTCGATTCCGAGGTCGAGGCCGACGACGGCAACCCCGCTGCGGTCGACCGGGTGACGATCGGGTTCAACGCGGTCGCCTCACTCGCCGCCGGCAAGGTCGACGCCGCAACCGGCTTCTGGAACGCCGAGGGCGTCGCCCTTCGCCGCCAGGGCGTCCCCACCCGCATCTTCAAGGTCGACCGCTACGGCGCTCCCCCCTACCCCGAGCTTGTCCTCACCACCTCCCGCGATCTCCTCGAGCGCGACCCCGAGCTGATCGACGCCGTCGTCAGCGCCACCCGCCGCGGCTACGCCTACACCCGGGAAGACCCAGAGGCGGCCCTCGACGACCTGCTCGACGCCAACCCCGAGCTCGACCGAGCCGAACAGCAAGCCCAACTGGAGGCGCTGCTGCCGATCCTGCGGCCGCGGCCTTTCAACCCAGCGGTGCTCAAAGCCTGGGCGGACTGGGACCTCGAGCACGGCCTGCTCGAACGGCCGCTAAGCGTCGAGCAGGCGTTTCGCCAGGTCGGGTAGTTCCCGCGCCATCCGCGAGCGCGGCACGACCAGGTCGACCCCCGCCGCCTCAGCCGCTTCCTTCGTCTCGACGTCGACGTGGGAGTAGTAGCCGAGGACCGGTATCCCCAGCCCGACCAGCGCCTCGGGGTTCTCGACGTCGAGGTCGGCGACGATCAGGTCGACGCCGTCCCAAGTGGTCTCCTCCAGCGACGGCGAGGAAACGACTTCGTGCCCGGCGGCGCTTAAGGTCTCGGTCACTTTGCTGCCGAGCATCAGGTCGGCGGAGATGCTGAGGACGCGAGCCACTACAGCGAGCGGCGCTCGCGGAACTCTTCGCGGACGCTCTCCGGCCGCCCCCACATCTGCACGACCTCAGAGCGACCCTCGCGCACCTCGGCAACCCGTAGCTCGCCGGCGACACCTTCGCGGTCGAGCTTCTCCAAAACACCGGCGACGGTCTCGGCGGCGGCGGCGTGTCCAAAGCTCTGGGCGATAATTAGACGCCAGTGCCAGCCCTCCGCCTCGGGGTGCTGGTAGACCTGCGCGTTGACCTGACTCACGGACACCGCGGTGTCCACGTAGTTGGACATGTCCTCGATCCGCATGTCGACCTCAAGATCGGTCCAGTCGGCAGGCAGCGTCTGGAGGATGCGCTGGAAGTCGGTGGCGAGACTCATCAGTTCGAAGGGTATAGGGCACGTCGCAGGCGCCGGTGACGGTGCTTGAAGACGGCGAGGATCATTGGTCGGAGCCAAGCGCCCGGGAGAGGCAGGCGGGGTTCCCAGGCGACGCGGTCGGTGATCTGGCAGCGATCGGTTCCGATCGACTCGAGCGTGCGCTCGTGTTCCCAGAGGCGCTGGGAGAGCATGGTCGAGCGCTCGAGGAAGCCGCGGCCGGGTTCGAGGCGGACGATGTTGAGGTCGTCGTGGTCGAAGGGAATGAAGCCGAAGAGGAGAATCCAGCTGCGGCCGATGTGACCCGGTTCGGGGTTGTCGAGACCGAAGTCGGCGAGACCGCGTGGGACGGTCATCCGCATCAGGGGACGCAGCTCGTCGTTGATGCCGGCGGGGTCGATTGCCCGCGCCCAGACCTTCTCTGCGTCAGCGGGCAGCTCCGAGCTGACGCTGATCTCGGCCCGTCTCTCCATCAGCCGGTTGCGAGGTCGAAGAGCAGGAAGGCGTTGAGGCCGATGATCAAGGCGGCGAGAACGCCGGCGAACGCGCTCAGCCACCTCGGGTTCACCAGATCGCCCATCACCTCGCGGTCGGCGGCGATCAGCAGCAGCGGCACCAGCGCGAAGGGGATGCCGAAGGAGAGGACGACCTGGCTGCCGACGAGGGCGTCGGTCGGGTCGAGGCCGAGCGCCAGCACGACCAGCGCCGGCGCCAGGGTGATCGCGCGGCGCAGGAAGAGGGGGATGCGGCGGCGGATGAAGCCCTGCATCACCACCTGCCCGGCCATCGTCCCGACCGAGGAGGAGGCGAAGCCGGAGGCGAGCAGGGCGATGCCGAAGACGGTCGCGGCGCGATCGGAGACGAGCGTCTGCAGCGCGTCGTAAGCGCCGTCGATCGTCTCGACCCCGGTCAGCCCGCTGGTGTGGAAGAGAGCGGCGGCGACGATCATCATCGAGAGGTTCACCAGCCCCGCCAGGGAGAGGGCAATGACGACGTCGACTTTCTCGAAGCCGAGGATGCGCTTCCTCTCTTCCGCGTTGCGACCGACGATTCGCCGCTGGGTCAGCGCCGAGTGCAGATAGACGACGTGCGGCATCACCGTCGCGCCGATGATCCCCGTTGCCAGGAGGATGCTCTCGGTGTTGGCGAAGCCGGGGACCACCAGGTGCTTGGCGATTTCGCCGCCGTCGGGGCTGGCGTCGAAGAGCTCGAAGATGAAGGAGACGACAACTACGCCGACGAGGGCGCTGATCCCGGCCTCGAGCCGGCGGTAGCCCATCCGCTGCAGAGCGAGGATGGTGAAGGCGCCGGCGCCGGCGATGATCCCGGCCGGGAAGAGCGGGATCCCGAAGAGCAGGTTGAGGCCGAGGGCGGCACCGACGACCTCGGCGATGTCGGTCGCCATCGCCACCAGCTCGGCCTGCAGCCAGAGGCCGATCGAGGTGCGGCGGGAGAAACGCTCGCGGCAGAGCTCGGCGAGGTTCTTGCCGGTGGCGATCCCCAGCTTCGCCGACTGGGTCTGGACCAGCATCGCGATCAGGTTGGCCGCCAGCACCACCCAGAGCAGCAGGTAGCCGAACTGGGCGCCGCCGGAGATGTTGGTGGCGAAGTTGCCGGGGTCGATGTAGGCGACCGCGGCGACGAAGGCCGGGCCGAGGAACGGCCAGAGCCGCCGTATTCCCCGTCGGCGCCCCTCGAGCGAGTGGCGGGCGGCTTCGGCAACCGCGGCCTCGCCGGGGAGGACGTCCTCGACCTCGGCCTCGCGGCCCCGCGTCTCCTCGACCGTCAACGAGCTCCCCAGGTCGGCGGCAGCAGGTCGGGGCCCGGGATCGGCGTCCCGTGCGGATCGTGTCGCGGTTCGCCCAATTTCGCCGCGATCAGCTCCTCGAGCTCCTCGGAGATGTAGTGCTCGAGCACCTCGGCCTCCTCGTGGACCCGGTCGTCGGGCATCCCCAGCGCCTCGGAGAGGTAGGCCTCGATCAGGCGGTGGTGGCGGATTACCTCGAGCGCCACTTTCTCCCCCGCCGGGGTCAGACTCACCCCCTTGTAGGGGAAGTACTCGACGAGGCCGAGGTCGCCGAGCCGTTTCAGCATCGAGGTCGCCGTCGCCGGGGTGACCCCGAGCCGCTGCGCGACCTCGCCGTTCAGCACCAGCCCCTCGCGCTCCCCGGCGATCGCGTAGATCGCCTTCGCGTAGTCCTCGATCGCTTCGGTGTTGGGGTCGCGGCGACCGCGCCCGCCCTCGGCCGCCATCAGACGGACACCAGGAGGCCGGTCAGGTAGAGGGCGGCGATGCCGGCGAGCATCCCGGCCACGCTGACCGGATAGAGCAGGCGACCGTCACTGTCCCGCATCGCCGGCGAGATCTGGACGATCACCCGCGCGATCGCGCCGACCCCGAGCCCGAAGAGGAAGGCGCCGAGGCTCGGGTCATAGGCGGCGGCGCCGATCCAGGCGCCGAGCACGGCGGGGGCGCCGGCGATCAGGCCGAGGCTGAGTAGGCGGCCCAGTCCGGGCCTGGCGCCGTCGCGGAGGGGGGCGACGATCGCCAGCCCCTCGGTGGTGTTGTGGATCGCGAAGCCGACGACGAGGAAGGCGCCGAGAGCGAGGGCACCGCCGGCGTAAGCGGAGCCGATCGCAAGGCCCTCGCCGAGGTTGTGGAGGCCGATCCCGATCGCGATCAGCAGGGCGAGATAGGCCGCCCCGGCCCCCGCGCGCCGGTCTCGCTGGGAGCGCTGCGTCAGGTATCCGTCGATCCCCGCCAGCGTCAGGTAGGCGACAAGGCCGCCGAGGAAGACGAGGGTGGTGCCGCCGAAGGCCGCCGGCGCCTCGGCCGCGATCTCCAGCCCCTCGAGGCCGGCGTCGATCGCGAGGAAGGCGAGGAGGCCGACGGTGAAGGCGATCAGCGCCCCCATCCAGGCGGGGCCGAGCCTCCGCAGGAAGGGCAGCCAGAGCATCCCGAGGCTGACCGGTATGACGCCGACGTAGATCCCGAGCAGCGCCATCAAGGCGAAGAAGTCGAGGTCCTCGTCGGGCGTTTCGGCCGCGACCGGGATAGAGGCTTCGACGGTGCCGCCGGCCGAAGTGAGGACGAAGATCTCGTAGCTCTCGCCTTCGATCCAGGGGTAGTCGACCCGCAGCGTCGTCGAGCCGAGGCGGCCGATCTCCCGACCGCCCTCGGCGACGAAGGGCGCGTAGGCGTCGTTGACGGCGACCTGGGCGACTTCGACCGCGTCGGGGCCGTCGTTGCGCAGGGTCAGCTCGATCTCCCCAGGCCGCAGGACCGTGCTCTCGATCGACACCTCTTCGACCGGCGGGCCGGTGCGCTCGCCGAGCCCGGGGCCGCCGAGCAGCGCGAAGACCGCGATCGCCGCCGCGATCAGGGCGAGCGGGATCAGCCCCAGGGCCCAGGCGGGCAGGCCGCCACCGATCGGCCGCTCGGCGCGGGCGCCTGCCTCCATCAGGCCGGCCTCCCCTTGCCCCAGGGCAGCTCGCAGTACATCGAGGCGGCGGCCGCGGCGGTGAGGCGCGAGGGGTCGCCGACGCGGAAGAAGCCGGACCAACCGAGCTCGGCGAACTCGCTGACGTGGGCGTGGAACATGTAATCGCCGTCGTAGGGGAACTTCAGCTCCAGGATCCCGCGCTGCGCCTGCCCCTGGACGACGGTGTCGGTGAACTCGGTCGGCTGCAGCGAGGTTCCGGTCGGGAAGTAGTGGAAGAAGTTGCCGTGGATGTGGAACGAGTTGAGGACGTCGTACTCGAGCACGTTGACGAGGTAGATCCGCACCGGCTCGTCGCGGCCGACTTGGATCGGCTCATCGACATAGTGGAAGCCGACCGTGTTGACCGCGTAGACCTCGTTGGCGCGGTCGAAGTTGGTGTCGAAGCCGTTCATCACCATCACCATCTCGTCGGCTTCGGGGCGCCCCTGCTTGGGGTCGATGATGAAAGCGCCGTAGAGGCCGCGGGCGATGTGGGCGGCCAGCGGGGCGACGTGGCAGTGGTAGAGGTGGAGGCCGAATGGCGAGGCGTCGAACTCGTAGGTGAAGCTCTCGCCGGGCTCGATCTGGCCGCCGCCGCGGTTGTCGCCGATCCCCGGCATCCCGTCCATCAGCGCCGAGTGGAGGCCGTGGAAGTGCATCGTGTGCGGATGCTCGGAGGCGTTGATGAAGCGGACCCGCAGCAGCTCCCCCTCCCGCGCCCGCAGCGTCGGGCCGGGCACGCGGCCGTTGTAGGTCCAGGCCTCGTACTTGACCCCAGGCGCGACTTCGATCTCGCGGTCGTGGGCGACGATCTCCCATTCGCGCAGGACCCGGCCGCTGGCGAGGCGCCGGGTGCGGCCGTAGTCGAAGTCGCGGAGAAGCTCGGTCGGGTGGAAGCCGTTGGCGTCGTGGTCGACGCTGCGGCCGGGGGCGAAAGTTGCGTGGGGGAACTCGCTGTGGCCGGCGTGGGCCGAGCCGTGGCTGGGGTTCGGGTCGGCGATCGCGCTGTCGCCGCCGCGGGTCAGGGCTAGGCCGGCAACTGCGGGGGCGGCGAGGGCAGCGCCCCCGAGAAGGCTCCTACGGCTGATTCCCTTCTTTTCTCCTGGCTGCACGAGCTGATGATTTTGACACATCTAAAACAGAATTTCGATGCGTCTAAAAAGCGTGCCTTTCTAGACTGGTGCAGATGACCGACGCTTTGATCGAGCTAGATGCGCAATACCGGCAACTTCGGGAGGAGTGCGGCCTCGTCGAGCGTGCTGACCGCGGGTTGTTGATCATTGGTGGACCCGAAGCCGCCGAGTACCTGCAGGGGCAGCTGACTAATGACGTTGAGGCGGTGGCGCCGGGGGACGGGGTTTATGCGGCGCTGCTGGATCGCAAGGGGCACATGCAGGCCGATATGCGGGTCTTGAGGCCGGGCGAGGGGACGGAGTTGTGGCTTGACCTGGAGCCGGAGGGACTCGAGGCGGCGCGGCGGCATTTGCAGATGTACAAGGTGGGGCGCGAGGTCGAGGTGCGCGACGCCAGTGAGGAGCGGCTGCTGCTGTCGCTGGTCGGGCCGCGGTCGGTCGAGGTGGCGGGGAGCGCGGCGCTGTCGGAGAACTCCTGCGAAGAGATCTCGATTGCCGGGGTCGAGTGCCTGGCGATCGGCACTGGCTTCGGGATCGACCTGCTGGTTCCGACTGAGGAGCGGGGCCGGGTCGGCGAAGCGCTGCGTGGCGGCGGCGCGGTCGATGTCTCGGTCGAGGCGGCGGAGATCGTCCGTATCGAGGCCGGTCGGCCCCGCTTCGGGGCCGAGATGGGAACCGAGACGATGCCCGCCGAGGCCGGGATCGTCGAGCAGGCGGTCAGCTTCACCAAGGGCTGCTACATCGGCCAGGAGACGGTCGCTCGCCTCCACTACAAGGGCAAGCCGAACCGGCACCTGCGCGGGCTGCGGCTGAGCGGCCCGGCGCGAACGGGTGAGGCGCTGCGGCTGGGCGAGAAAGAGGTCGGCCGGGTGGGCAGCGCCGCCGTCTCCCCCGCCCTCGGAGCGATCGGGCTGGCGATCCTGCGGCGCGAGGCGGAGCCCGGCACCACCCTCGCCGTAGGTGAAGATGGCGTTACGGCCGAAGTAGTCGCCCTCCCCTTCGGCTAGATTCAGGCCCGCATGGGTCGAGGGAGAGTGAGAGCGGTGGCGGCGGCCGGCGTTATCGGCGCGTTGGCGTTGCTTGCGGGCTGCGGCGAAGACCGCCACGCCAACGAGCAGCGGCCGCAGGTCTCGACCCGGATCAGCGTCACGATCAGCCCCAAGCAGGTGATCGTGCAGCCGCTGGAGATCGGGATGCGGGCGGAAGCGACGCAGGAGATCCCGCAGAACGAAAACGACCCCGAGCCGCCGATCAAGACGAAGAAGCCGCTCGACGTCACCATCGTCGCCGCCAACCAGACCCCCACCGATGTGAAACTGAAGGTCCGCGGCGCCGCCGAAGAGGAAACGGACACCGTCTTCGCCCGCAGCCCCGGCAGCTTCCAGGTCGACCTGCCGGCCGGCTCCTACACGATCTCGGCGGTCGGTCTGCCAGGGGCGCAGCCCGGTCACCTGACCGTCGGCAAGTACCGCGCCTCCTCCCAGAACGACGTCCTGCTGCCCTAGCCAAGGGGCTCTCCGCGAAGCCGCTGCAAGCGGCGTTTCAGTTTCGGCTTGGCGTCTGAATCGGTTGTCAGCATCGCTGCCATGACCATCGTTCTCGCCATCGCCGTCGTCCTGCTCGCCGCCGGGCTGATCTACGCCCTCGTCAACCGCCAGCCGGAGCCGCTGGAGCAACCCGATCTCGCCCCCGCGATCCAGGAGGCCGCATCGCAGGCCACCGCCCGCGCGCTCAGCGAGGCCTTGCCGGGGTTCCTGGAGGCGAACAAGGAGGCACGCGAGGTCGACGTCAAGACCGCCGAGGCTGCCCTCGACAAGCGGCAGGCGGAGATCAAGAGCCTGACCGAGCGCATCGCCGAAGGGCAGAAGAAGATCGAAGAGCAGGTGCAGCGGCGCGGGGAGACCGACCTGCGGACCCAGGCGATGCTTGAACAGATGGGCCAGACGATCGGCAACCTCAACAGCGAGACGGCGGGGCTGAAGAAGGCGTTGCGCCAGCCGCAGACCCGCGGCCAGTGGGGCGAGCTGCAGCTGCGGCGCTGCGTCGAGATCGCCGGGATGACCGAGCACGTCGACTTCGAGCTACAGCACACGCTGAGGACCGAAGACGGCCGCCTGCGACCCGACGCGCTTTTCCACCTGCCCGAGGGGCGCAGCTTCGTCGCCGACTCGAAGGTTCCGCTCGATGCCTTCCTCGACGCCCAGGAGAGCGAGGTCGAATCGGAGCGGCGGGTCCACCTCGAGCGCCACGCGAGACAGGCGCGCGAGCACGTGCGGGCGCTCAGTTCGAAGGACTACCAGGGCCAGTTCAACCCTGGCGAGACCCCGGACCTGGTGATCTGCTTCATCCCCAACGAGCCTGCCCTGCACGCCGCCTTCGCCGCCGACCCCGAACTCTTCGACTACGCGCTGAGGCAGAAGGTCCTGCTCGTCAGCCCGACCTCGCTGATCGGGCTGTTGCGAACGATGGAGCTCGGCTGGCGGCAGGAGAAGATGGTCGAGCGAGCGACGGAGATCGCCGAGGCCGCGGAAACCCTTCACACCCGCTTCGGCAAGTTCATCAGCGACTTCGATGCCGTCGGTGCTCGCCTCACCTCGGCCAGCAAGGCCTACAACTCGGCGGTCGGCTCGATGGAGGCACGGCTGCTGCCGCAGCTGCGCAAGACCGAGGAGATGGGAATCGGCCGCGGCAGCGAGATCGAGTCGCCGACGCCGGTCGAAGCGACCGTGCGCGAGATCACGGCGCCGGAGCTTCGGGAAGCCGATCCCGAGCTTCCCGAAGCCGAAGCCGCCTAGTCTCATCTAGGATTCGCGGCCCGTACAGACGAACCGCGGAGGAGCCGAGTCTTGGCCGTTGACACGAGTGCAGTTGCGAAGTTGGACGTCGAGCCCGGCACGCTGCCGGAGACGATGGCGGCGTGGGTGATTCGCCAGGAGCGCGAGGGCGAACCGAAAGACGCCTTCCAGCTCGAGCAGATCGAGGTTCCCGAGCCCGGCGCCTTCGAGGTGATCGTGCGGGTGATGGCCGCCGGCGTCAACTTCAACAACGTCTGGGCCTCGCTGGGCGAGCCGGTCTCGGTCTTCGGCTACGGCGACCACCCCGAGTTCGGCCACCACATCGGCGGCTCCGACGCCTCCGGCGTCGTCTGGAAAGTCGGCGAGGGCGTCACCCGCTGGAAAGTCGGCGACGAGGTCGTGATCCACTGCAACCAGGCCTCCTACGAGGACGTCGAGGTCCACGGCCTCGACCCGATGGCGGCGCCGAGCCAGCGGATCTGGGGCTATGAGACGACCTGGGGCTCCTTCGCCCAGTTCACCAAAGTGCAGGCGCAGCAGCTCCTCCCCCGCCCCCAGAACCTCTCCTGGGCCGACTCCTCCGCCTACGGCCTCACCTACTTCACCGCCTACCGGATGCTGATCGACCAGTGCAAGCTGCAGCCCGGCCACAACGTCCTCATCTGGGGCGCGGCGGGCGGTCTCGGCGTCTTCGCCGTCCAGCTCTGCAAAGCAGCGGGAGCCAACGCCGTCGGCGTCGTCTCCTCCGATGAGAAGGGCGAGCTGATCAAGAAGCTCGGCGCCG
>DASTYZ010000082.1:0-2338 GCA_035764545.1 Solirubrobacterales bacterium
CCCGGGCGGGTTCGTGAGCACCGCGACCGGCCCCACCTGGAGGGTCGTCTCTTTTAAGATCTCCAGGCGCTTGCCGGTCAGCTCGTACCACTGCGACGACAGGCCGGTGATCATCCCACCCGGTCGCCGGAGGCTCGCCGCGTACCCGACCGCGACCGGGTCGCCCACCAGACAGAACACGATGGGAATCGTGTGGGTCGCCTGGCGCACCGCGTTAACGCGCGCTTCGGTAGGAGCCACAATCACATCGACGTTGAGCCGAACGAGCTCTGCGGCGAGTGTCGGGTCTCGCGCCGAATCCCCTTCAGTCCATCGCCATTCGAGGACGATGTTCCGCCCATCCTCCCAGCCGAGGTCCTTCAGACCCTGCTCGAACGCGAGGGTCGACGATGTGCGCACATAGCCGAGAAAGCCGACCCGTGGCACCCGTCCGGAGACCTGGGACTCAGCGGCGAGCGGCGCGGCGAGAAGACACACCGAGCCCGCCAGGAGCGCGCGGCGGTCCATCACTCGATTACCTGGTATGAGAGAGAAAGAGAGACAGAGTGAGAAACTACCTGGGAAGGCGCCCGCTCCTCAGGAGCGGGGCCGGGTAGGCGTATGTCAAGAGACCGGACGGCGACGACGACTGACAAGTCAATCACTCGGGCCTCCTTCGGGAGGACCTGTTGAACGAGACCGTCGCGTCGCGGCCGCTGAGTCAGGAGCATTTATCCAGGATGCCGGGAGGAGGCGTGCCTCCATCCCTCATGGTCAGCAACCAGGTCATGCCGACTCGGTGGTGCGTGACGCCCGTCCGGCGGATCCCAAACCGACGCCGCTGCGGCGCCCTGGGGGAAGTATGTCCGCCTCATATTGTGTCGGTATCGATGTCGCCTTGCATGCCCACCGAATTGGCGTGCTCGGTCCCGATGGCGAAGCCGTCGGCCCGAGCTTCACCATCGAAGCCACACAGGAGGGCTTCACCGAACTGGTGCGTACCCTGCAGGCCCGGGGCGCCGTCCCCGCTGCGACGCTGGTAGGGCTCGAAGCGACCGGGCACTACTGGGAGAATCTCGAGGCCTCCCTCGTGCACGCCGGGTATCGAGTCCTGCTGCTGAACGCGTTGCAGACGCGCCGCTACCGCGATGTCCTCCGCCGGAAAGCCAAAACCGATGATATCGATGCCTACGTGGTGGCAGGTCTCCTGCGTTCCGGCTCGGCCGAGGGTTGCTTCGTCCCCAACGAGCAGATCCAGAGTCTGCGCGAACTGGCTCGCCTGCGGGCCCGGTTGATGCGTGAGCGCCAGGACTACCTCCGCCAGCTCGTGGGCCAGCTGGATGTTGTTTTTCCCGAGCACCGCACGGCGCTGGGCGATGTGAGCACCGTACGCGCGCGCCGCCTGCTCGCGGCGTTTCCCACCGCCCATCACCTCGCACAGGCCACACCGGCGGCCCTCCGCCGCATGGGCCCCCGAGGCTTCTCGCTTCAGGATGCCACGACGTTGCGCGATCGCGTGCGAGGCTCGGTGTATGGTGGGAAGGCCGCCCACGCCCGTGGGCAGGTGGTACGGACGCTCCTTACTCAATACGAACGCCTCACCACCGCGATCCAGGAGCTGGACGAGGCCGTGGAAGCGCTGTTGCCGCCGACCGAGGCGGCCGGCGGTCCGTCCGATGCCACCCTGCTGCAAACACTCCCGGGCGTCGGCCCGCACACGGCGGGCACGCTTCTCGGCGAACTCGGGAGCTTCACCCGGTTCGCCAATGCTCGAGCCCTCGTCGCCTACGTCGGCTTTTACCCCGTCATTCGCCAAAGCGGTGAGCGGTCGGCCATCCCGTACGTCTCGCCCGTCGGCTCCCGTATTGCTCGGCATGTCCTGTATCTCGCCGCGGTGAACGCGGTGCGGCGCAGTGCCGAATGGCGGGCGCTCTACCGGCGAAAGACGTCGCAGGGCAAGACCGCGAAGCAAGCGTTGATTGTTGTGGCCGTGAAGTGGCTCCATGCGGCATACGCGATGCTCAAGCATCGGGTCCCCTATGACCCCACGCGTCTCGTCGGGACGCCGGCCACACTTTCCACTTGACCGTCATTGGATGATCTCATCCGCCCGCGCCAGCACCGACGGCGGAATCGTGAGGCCGAGCGTCTTGGCGGTCTTGAGGTTGATCACCAGCTCGAACTTGGTGGGCTGTTCGACGGGCAGGTCCGCCGGCTTCGCACCTTTGAGGATCCGATCTACATACGTGGCCGCGCGGCGGCTGAGATCAGCCCTGCTCGGCCCATAGGACATGAGGCCCCCGTCCTCGACCGCCGCGCGCCATTCGTACACCGACGGTAACCGACGCTGGAACGCAAA
>DASTYZ010000083.1:0-25507 GCA_035764545.1 Solirubrobacterales bacterium
ATGCCCTCGGCGGCGGTGGGAGTGAGGAGGATTCCGCTCCACTCGACCTCAGGCCCCGGGCTGGCGTCCAGGAAGCGGTTGCGGTCGCCGACGTCGATCCAGCTTGCGTGTAGCTGGACCCGCTCCCATGCTCCCGAGGGATCGCCGGCGATGAGGGCCGTGAGGATGTCGAAGGTGCCGACGGCGCCGCCTGCGACGGTCTCGGCCGCGCTCTCCAGCGCATCGAGGGCGCTTACCGTGAACGGAGCGAGCCCTGGGGTCGAGACGCTCATCTTCCCGCAGCCCGCGCCCGCATTCGCGCAGGCAGCCTACCCTTTACTGAAGAACCGATGAATAAACAGCTGGTTCCGGCAAGCCGGCGAGGAAATGCCTTTATGCGGCTGAGAGGAGTCGAACCTCCACGGGTGTTTCCACCCACAAGGCCCTCAACCTTGCGCTTTTGGGTGATTTCAGTTCCACTCGGTGCTCTCAGGTGACTTCAGGTGCTCTGAGGTTACGCACGTTACCGATATGGAGGTCCGCAGAAAGGTCCGCAGGTTCTTGGGGGGCGCTCCTTAGACATCATGCGCCTCTATTGGTGCCAGAGCAGGTGCCGCCGTGCCATCGAATTCCTCGGGGCTGAGGGTCGAAGGTTGTGCCCGAGACGACCCGCATTGATTAGCCCATCCGATCTGGAAACTTGGCTCGACTGGCCGCAGTCGCGACGAGGCACGGTCGGATGCCTGTACCGTCGGCGGGGGCATGGCCGGGAAGCGCAATGATCGGGGTGAGAAGGCCGCCGAGGCTTTGCGGACGTATACGTCCGAAGAGATCCGCACGGTCCTGACGGATCGGGAGGTCGAGATATTGCGCTTGCGCGCCCGGAATCCCGGCGACCCTCGTCCAATGACCCTGAAAGCCATTGGAAAGATTTTCGGCGTGAACCGGGAGCGGGTGCGCGCGATAGTGAACGCGTCGATCAGAAAACTCGAAAACCATCGCGAGGCACTCGAGCTTGAACGGCGCCAGGCGGCCAACCAGGCGCGCGCCATCCGCGAGGGAGTCGATGTAGACGCCCTTCCCAGCCGAATTGTCGTGAACGGGTCCCCCCGGCGCCTCCGAGACCTCCGAAAGATGATCCAACGGGAAGAATCGCAATAGCGCTTAGAGGGGTCGCAGCGGACCCGGATTAGCGCCATTGCTGGGAGCTCGCGACGGGCCAGCTGGCGCTCCGGTCGACGACTTGGCGAAAGAATCTCGCTTCATTCGGAGCGGCCTAATTTCAGGTCGATAACCATCGTCGCTTCCTCCCGCTGATGATCCGTGCGTCGAAGGCAGGCCTGGCGTCAGGGCAAAGCACAACAGGACGCAACCGGCGATCTCGGTAGCGATTGGGCACCAGATTGGCTTTACAAGCCCAAAAAATCACCGCCGGAGCCTCAACAAATGTCCGAAATGGGCCTCCGCACATTATTTAAAACTCCAGTGTTTACGCCTATATGCCGAGAGCGTTCTTGAGACCTCTTTTTCTGTCAGGGGTGGCAGAACTGGCGTCTCGGCCGTGGGAGTGAGGGGGCCGGTCAGTGCGGCCTCTTCACGAGAACATGAGATGCAAGGAGATGATGTATGTCCTCGGTATTCGGTCACTCATTCAAACGCCCGGCAATCCTGGCCATCTGCCTTATCTACGCGTGCATAGCTTTGGCTGGCCTCTTCGCGAGCGAGGCCAACGCCGGCCTTTACAGGATGGTGCTTTGTGCCGGAAACAACGGCTCCAACTCCTACCAAACCCAGACCAACACCACCTCGGCGCAGACCCCAAACGGCATCTTCTCGTTTGAGAACTATTGCGTCCCGGCACCGTTTCCGGCGGGCAACAACGCCTACCTGAGAATCGCCGAGAACCAGTCGGGTGGGAGTGCCGGCTATGGGGCCTACGGGCGGATGTCGTGGAGCGTGCCTCAGGACATCATCATCGCCGGCGCCGGCGGCTACACCCGGGAGCCGAACGCCTTCAACGACGGCTGGCGTGGCCGCTTCTGGGTCGAAGGCTACGACGGTTCGGAAAATAACAGCCTCGTACAGGGGGCAGGGGTAGAGAACGGAAGCTGCGGGGGCGTCTGCTGGGCCACGACCTCGACTTTTGCCTCTCACCTCTGGCCGTTCGGCGGCTATGGCAACTACCGCCGATTCGTGTTCGAGCTGACCTGCTTTCGCCCGGCGGGCTGCGATCGCACGAACTACAACGCGGTCGATGCGAACACGATGATCCTGACGCTGAACGACAATGACCCCTCCCATGTCTCGCTCACCAATACCGGGGCGGGATTCCTAGGCGGGGCCTGGAGCAAGGGCACGCAGGCGGTGACCTACAAGTGGACCGAGCATGGCTCGGGTATCCGCTTCGAGCGCGTCCGGGTCGACGGCGGTGAGCGCTTTTCGATCGACCACATCGCAGCCAACCAGTGCAACCGGGACGCGAGAGACGGGGTCGGCGAGTTCGCCCGCAACTTCAATGCTTGTCCGACCGCTGACAACATCAACCGCTCGTTCGACCTCGACACCACCGGCCTAAGCGACGGAACCCACACCCTGCAGGCCTGCACGCAGGACTATTCGCAGTGGCAGGGGCTGAACGGATCGGGCGGCGAGAGCTGTGACGAGCGCCAGGTGCGGACCGACAACAGCCCCCCGGCCGCACCGGGCGGGCTCTCGATTGTCAGCTCGAACCCGGCTCGTTATCTGGACCACTTTCGGGCTCATTGGACGCTGCCGGACGACCCTGGCTCACCGATCGCGAAGGTCCACTACAACGTAGTCGACGCTGCGGGGGTGGAGGTTATGCCGGCGAAAACGCTTGTCGCCACGAACCCAACGAGTCTCGACGACGTGGTCGGTCCGGCGGCGGCAGGTGACTACCGTCTACGCGTCTGGCTCGAGGACGAGGTCGGTTTCATTGGCCCGGTGGCGAGCGTGCCAATCCCGCACGACACGACCCCGCCGGCCTCGCCCCAGGAGCTATCGGTGACGCCCCCAGCAACGCCACGGGTGGCGCAGGGCTTTGATGTCCGCTGGCACAACATCGTCGATGCGGGGTCTCCGATAGATGTCGCGCACTACCAGGTACTGAGCCCCGCCGGAGATGTCGTTGTCCCGACTCAGACGCTCGGCGGGTCAGACATCGAGACGATTCCGGATCTTGAGACTCCCCGGGCACGTGGTCGATACACGCTGAGGCTGTGGCTCGAGGACGCTGAGGGCAACGTCGGCGCCGCAACCACCGCGCCGCTCGCGTTTGAGTGCGTGCGTTCGGACATTGACGGTGGCGCTGTGCTCTCCAGCGGTCTCGGCGAGGAAGGAATGCCCGCGGAGATCGTGAGTCAGGGCGAGGGCTCGGTCCTCCATGGTCGACTCACGGGTGCGGCAGGTGCCGTCGCCGAGGCGCCCGTGTGCGTCTTCGCCCGCGTTGTCACCAAAGACGCCCGCGACTTCCTGGGGCTAGCGGTCACGGCCCCTGACGGCGGCTATCGCTTTGCGATACCGGCAGGAGCTTCCCGGGAGCTAACTGCGGCCTACCGGTCCGGTTCCCGCGAAGTTTCAGACCGGGCGACGATCCAGACGATTGTCCACCCGACCTTCAAGGTCTACAAGAAGGTCGTTCGAAATAAGTCGAGCGCCAAATTCCTCGGGAATATCCCCGGGCCCGAAAACAACAACGTCGTGGTGGTGCTGCAGGTCAAACGCGGGAAGGGATGGCTGGCCTTCCGCCGCTATCGCACCCGCGAAGGCGGCCGATTCACCGTCCCCTACAGGTTCAACAAGACCAATGTCGCGACCAAGTATCTGATGCGCGTTCAGGTGCGCAATCAGAGCGGCTACCCCTACCTCCAGGGCAATTCCGACAAGCTCACCCTGATCGTGCTGCCGAGGAAGGCACGGCGGGTGGCCCATCCCCCTGGGGTGCGACCGCGCCCCACCCGGACTAGCCACCACTGAGGTGGCAGCTAATCCGCGAAAGAGGCTGAGCGTTCCGGCCAGTGGCCGGAGGCTCAGCCTCGCGGAGTCCAGTTTCTACGCGGGCCTCTATGACTCCGCGAGGCGGGGCAGCCTGGCCGAGCTGCGCAAAACCGGCTGTAGCGAGGAGGAAGCTGAGGAGTTCTTCCAGACTGCCTTTGAGCGGGTGATGGAGAACGTCGACCCGATCGAGCGCGAGTTCTCGGCCCCGCAGATGGTCAACTTCATCAAGCGCACCGCGTGGCGCTGCATGATCGACGAGCGGAGGAGGCGCGGCCAGCGACCCGAGGTGGAGATCGGCACGGTGCACTCGCTCAGCGATATGAACGCGGAGAGTCCGGACGAGGTGGCCGAGGAGCGGGAGGCGATCGCGATCGGCCGCGAGGCCTTGCAGATGCTCTCCGAGCGCGACCGCCTGATCTTCCGCCAGCGCCATCAGATGAATCTAAGTCCCGAGGAGATCCTGCAGAACATGCCTGGGCTGAGCCTTCGCACTTACCGCAAGATCATCCATCGGGCCAACACTCGGGTCCTCGAGGCCTTCGAAAAGATCGAAGGCGGGTCCCGCTGCGAGGAGATGGAGGGCGGTCTGCTGCGGCGGTACGTCGCAGGCAGGTGCCCGGAACCAGAGGAGCTGGAAATTCGGGCCCACCTTGCCCACTGCCGAGCCTGCCGCCAGACCCAGGCGCGCATGCGCGGCTACCTGCTCGACGTCTCCGGTGCTCTGGTCGTTGCCACCGAGCTGCCGGGCTCCGGCCGTTTCGCCGGCCTTGGCGAGCTACCGTCGCGGCTTGTCGACCTCGCAGCAGGCGGAGCCCACGGGCTGGGCGAGATGTCGAGATCAGCGCGGGACCGGCTTCGCGAGATCGTGCTTCGGTTCGCGGGAGGTGTGCCTGGCGCCGGTGGCGACGCTACGGTCAGCCAGGCTCTTACCGTCACCTCAGTCAAAGTAGCCTCAGCATGTGCTGCGGGAGTCGCTGCCGGGGCATGCATCGCCGCCGGTGTGGTGCCCGGCGTCGGCGGTATTGGGCTTAGGGGCCAGGACGATGAAGGCGGCAGAGTTCCGGAGACCCGTCCGCCCGCCCGGATCGCGCCGGCCGCGAAACCCCCGGCCCTGTTCGACACCCTGCCTAAGCCAAGCCCGCGGGTCGAAAAGAAGGCTCGGGGAACTCGGCGGTCGGCGATCGGTGGAGGTGGCCAGAGTCCGGCTTCAGGAACGTCGTCATCGAGAGCCACCCAGTCGGAATCCACGGCGAGTTCACCATCGGAAGCAACCGAATCTGGAAGCGTCACCGGCTCGGAGTTTGGGGCCGAGTCGGGTCAGCCAGCCGCGCCGGAACCTCCGGCATCCAGCACGCCTTCTGGTGGGAGCGGCAGTGAATCCGCGGGAGGCAACCGGAGCATCCCCCGGAGCGGAGGCAGCGGCGAGTTCGGCGAACTCTGAGCTGGGCATAACAGCCGCCCTTGATTTATGCCCGGTTCTCGGCTCATGCCCCGGCCCCGTTCATCCCGAGCTCCCTGGGAGGCGGAGAGCCTATCGGCGATTTGGCGGCGTATCGCGCGGGCCCGCAGCGAGACATGAGAGGACGTCGTCATCGTTCATGGCCGCTGGAGGAAGCTCCTGAATTTCCCAACCCGCCTTATGAAACAGCCGGACTGCGCAGGGGTCGAGGATAGGTATTTCGATTCCACCGCGATGACGGCGGATCATCCAGAAGCGTTTTGAGCCACCCGCCATGACGAACCTCCTGAAGCCGGTGGCGCCACTCGCGCTAGGAAGGATAGCTCTCACCGGGGTACCCCACCTGACGCAATAGATCCGAATCCCGCCAGGGTCCTCCAGTCTTGCGACGAGCTGCGGCTCCAATTTCACCGCCGGGCGTATTTCTCAGGCATGTCGAGGTCCGGCCATTAGGACGAGGTTTGAGCCTTTCGGCGCTCCGCCAGCAGACCGGGGGATTCATCCAGTCCCACCAAGCCAGCGTTTCCCCCTGCCGGAGGGCGAATCCTCCCGTCGGGGAAGCGAACGCGAGCACCCTGTCTTTTGGGGGTGGCGCGCTGACGTGCTCGCCCGTGTGTGGGAGGCGCGCAGCTGCTGAGTCGGCATCGCGCTTCACCAACCGCGACTTCGAGGACCACTTCCATGGCAAGAGACGATTACTTCTCCTTCGGCGACGAGGATCTTGGCGCCGGCCCCGGCGAGGGGAGTTCCGAGGGCGACCTCCAACCTGGGCGAGGTTCGGCAATAGCTCTCGCGGACCCTCCGGTGGGGGGGCTCTTCGAGAGCGATGAGCACGTGTCCGCCGCGGAGAGGGTCCAGCGCTCCCGAGGCGACTCCGAGGGAGCATCGTCGGAGACGCGCGGGCCCTCTCCGGGGCGGACGCGTCTCATCGCCGTCGCTGCGTTGACTGCCCTTGCGCTCGTGATTGGGCGAGTCGCGATCGCGGCGGTGGATGGCGATCCCGCTTCTCCGCCTAAGGACCACCCTGTCGGTTCGGCACTCGAGCATTCAGGGTCGGCTGGCTCCGCTTCGATGCGGCCATCCGGCCAGCCGCGGGCGCGCCGCGAACAGGCCGCCGAGCGTCAGCAGGTCCGGCAACGCCGTGCCAAGACCAGGCGGCGAGCACGGCGGGGAAGGGAGCGCCGGGAGGCTCAGCGCGAGCGTCGCGCCGCTAAAGAGCAAAGGGAGTCAAAACCCCAGGAAGCCAGCAGCCTGCCGGGGCCAACCGAATATGTCCCGCCGCCCGAAGCCGGGCCTGAAGTGGCGCCCGAACCAGAACCAAACCCGCCGCCGAGCGGTGACGGTGGCCTTCAGGACGGCGCTACCGCACCCGAGTTCGGGCTCTAGGTGCCGGCGATGTCGACCGCAAGGAAAAGCTCCTCGCCCCTCAAGGACCGACTCAACAAAGTGCGGTTCTCAGCTCGCCACGGGCGCTTCCGCGCTCGGTTACCGCGCTACGCCTTCCTCGCTTTTGTCGTGTTCATGTGCGCTGCGGGGATTCGTTCGGTCCTAGTGCCGCCAACCCCGGTAGTCACGGCGCCGCCATCCGGCTCGCCAGTGGACTTCGCGGAGCAGAGCTTCGCGCTCGCCTTTTCCCAGGCCTACCTCTCCTACGATAGCGCCCACCCCGAACGGCGCGAAGAAGCGATCTCGGCATTCGCCTCGTCGGGGTTCGAACTGGGCGCTGGTTTCTCGCCGGGGGCCGGATCCCAGGAGGTGCGGTGGGCGAACGTCGCTCAGGTCCAGCGACCGCTCCTCGGCGGCGTGATCATCACCGTCGCCGCTCAGCTCAGCACTGCCGCCCAGCCGGTCTATCTCTCGGTGCCTATCGATCGCGCTAAGAGCGGTGCGATCTACCTGGCCGGCTATCCGTCCTTCGTCGGGCCGCCGCTGAGCACCACCGGCTCGGCTGTCAGCGAGAACGGCGAGCCGGTCGACGACTCTGAAGTCACCTCGCTGGTCCGGAGAGCGCTGGCGAACTACCTGGCTGGCGATGCCGAAAATCTCTCCGCCGATCTCGCCGACGCTGCGACGGTTACGTTGCCCACCAACCGGCTGCGGCTCGAAAGCGTGGACCAGCTCGATTGGGTCGACGGCTCCGGAGGCGGCGCCGTCGTGGCCTCAATCACGGCCACCGACCCAGTTGGCGGCGTCTACACGCTGCGCTACGAGGTCGGAATTGGTCGGGTCAGTGCAGCTGACCCGCGCTTGGGCCCCGGCTGGCGAGTCACCTACGTCCAGACGATCTCCCAGCGGAGCTGATCCCGATGGATGCGATCAGCCCCGCACAAATGCACACCTCGAGGAGGGGAAAACCGATGCGCAGAATCACCGCGCTGGCGGCAGTGCTCCTCGTCGGTTTGCTCGGCCTCGCCTTGGCGGCTCCGAGCTCCGACGTAAGCCTGCCGGCTCCAGCGATCACCACGATGTCGGAAGCCGATGCGGCGGGATTGGGTCGCGGTGGAGGTGGTGGAGAAGGGGCGAGAACCCAGGTCGGCTCTCGCACCGCCAGCCTCCTGCAGAACGAACTCGCCCCGCTCTTTTTCATCATCGTCGCGATCGCGCTCGCGGTAGCGGCATTCCAGCGAAACGCTGGGGCGGCAGTCGCGATTTTGGTCGCGGCAGTTGTCGTCGGAGCGTTCCTCCTGGTTCCCGAGCAGGTCGAAACGCTTTTCCGCTCGATCTACCAGTTCGTGCTGTGAGCGCCATGGGCTCTCATAGCCCGGGGAGCGTCCACTGAGATGGTCAAGTCGCGAGGCATCCAGCTCCGCGGTTACCGGCGGGTGTTTCGGATCGAGCGCCGGATCTTCCGCTTCGACCGTTGGCGGATCCCATATCCGCACGGGGTGCCGCTGCGCGGGATCGGCTATTTCTTGGCCCTGGAGGTGGGTGTACTCGCCTTTTCCCGCATGCCGCTGATGGGCTCTTTAGTCGAGGTTTGGACTCCGGCGTTTCCGTTTCTGGCGGTCCCGCTCCTCGGCGCCTTCCTCCTCATGCAGGGACGAATTGACGGACGGCCTCCGCATCATGTCCTTGCGTCGCTGCTGGGTTGGTCGCTTCGACCTCGGTGGCTCGCGGGTCTTGCATCCTGTCCTGCCCGTGACCAGGAGGTTCTCCCGCTCGAGGAGGTGGCTGTCGCCTACGACGCCCGGGAGTCATTTCTGGTCAGGGGGCGAATCAGGGGGCCTGCAGAGGTGACCTTCCGATATCCGGGGGAGGTCAGGGTCGAAGGTGCACCACCCTGGGTTCGAGATCGCCGCAAGCGCGCCTCCCGAGCGCGGCGATTCCGCGTCCGACGTCGAGGCGGCGCGATGCCGATGGTTCGCGGAAAGGTCGTTCACGTACCGGCCGGGTGCGAGGTGGTGGTCGAATGATCGGTCTGCTCAACGGCAGCGCGCAGCCGCGCCCGTCGTTCATCTACGGGAACATCGCTTTCGGTCGGGACCTCCACGACGCCTGGGCCGTCTACAAGCTCCGCCCGCAGAGCTACGCAGGGCTCTCGACCGGGCGCAAGCTCGAGGTGATGGGCCAGTTGGAGGGGCTGGTGCACCGGATTTCGGCGGATTTCCAGATCCTGCGAATCTCACGCCGCTTCTCCGTTCGCGATTACGTGGCATCGACGTGGCGGACCTTCGATCGGCGTCACGGCAGCGCCGAGGAGATCGAGCGCCGGAAGGCCGGCTTCGAGTCTCTGCTCCGCACGCATGCCTACGCCCTGTCGGAGCGGCAGACGGTCCGCCCTGACGTCTACCTCGCGGTGCGCCTACAGGACGCGGGCTCCGGCATTGCTGGCCTGTTCGGCGAAGGAGGGCTCGGTGCAGCATGGCGGCGGTTCTCGTCGGCGGTGGGGATCAACGATCCGCGGGGCCTGCGCTACACGAAGCTGGTCGAGATCGAACGCGCCGAGCGGCGCATGCAGGAACGCATCCTCGACTTTGTCGAGGCCGAGCGCGCCCTGGCCTCGGAGATCGTCTGGCTTGTTCGTCATGCCTACGTGCGCGGCTTGGGGGATCCGACCAGCGACGGCAACTATCGTCCTCAGGCCCTCGCGATCTCAAATGAGGAGGGTGAGGAGATCGGCTTCGAGCCGGCCCAGTGGGATCTACTGCGGCTGCATGCCGACTACCGGGTCAGGATCGCCAGCCGGCACTTGGAGATCGAGAGCGAGGGCGGTCTGTCGAGGCAGGCGATGCTCGTCTGTGGGTCCCTCCCCGAGGAGCGCGAGTTCCCCGGGCCTGAGGCGGAGTTGATGTTCACCGCCCTCGACCTCGAGTTCCCGGTCGACGCCTGCCTGCATTGCGAGGTCCTTCCCAACCGCGACGCCCAGCGGCTTGCACGCAAACGCATGGTCGACGCCGACCAGATGTGGCGCGAGGAGGCAGCCGCCGATCACGGCGCCTCGCCGGATGCCGAGGATAGGCCCACTGAGGCGCGTGACCTGCAGCGACGACTTGGCGGCAATGATCACCCGCCTCTCCTGCGCAGCGCTCTGACCTACGTCGTCTCCAGCTCGACCGGGGAGGAGGAGCTCGAGGAACGGATCGAGCGCCTTCGCTCAGAGGTTGGGCAGCGGATCGAGCTGCACCGGCCGATCGGCGCCCAGCACCAGATCTTCCTCTCTACCCTGCCGGCGCAGCGATTTCCGCTGTCCGCCTATCGCGAGCACCTGCTGCCCGAGGAGGTGGCGGCGATGGTGCCCACCGCTGTCAGCCACGCGGGATCCGACATGGGCCCCTACATCGGCTACACGCTGACGCCGTCCCGGCAGCCGATCCGCCTGGACCTAGCCGAGGCCTCCCAGCAGAACCGCCCGCCCCCGATTCTCTTCAGCGGCTCGCAGGGGTCGGGCAAGACCGTCGCGATGCAGTTGCTGATCTACCAGGCATTTCTGCAGGGGTCCGGGCCGATCGTGCTCATCGACCCGAAGGGAACGCCAGAGCACCCCGATCACAAGCTGCACCTGATCCCCGAGATGGCCGAGGAGATGGAGCAGATCGTGCTGTCGGCCGACGAGCAGTACCGGGGCTTGATCGACCCGCTTCGGATAGCCCCGCCCGAAGGCAAAGCCGACGCAGCCTTCGGCTTCATCATGGAGGTGTTGCCGGCGCCGGTCCCGGCGACCTGGCAAACCGAGATTCGGGCCGCGGTCGAGGCCGTCTGCGCCGGGCCCGAGCGGGATCACATGCTCGGCCGGGTGGTCGAGGTCCTTGAGGAGCAGGGCGAGGTCGGCTGCGAAGCGGGGCGCGCTCTGTCCGTCCATGCCAACGCCGGCCTCGCGAAGCTCGCCTTCGGTCTGCCCGGCCGGCAGGTCGCTCAGGTCGGCACGAAGCGCTTCATCCCGATTCAGATCCGAAACCTGGTTCTGCCGCGGCCCGGGACGCCGCGCAGCGAGATGACCGCCGAGGAGCGGGTCGGCAGCTCGCTTCTTGGGCTCGTCGCTCTGTACGCACTCTCCCTTTGCGCCAGGGATCCTGACCGCCACTCCGTCTTCGGTTGCGACGAGGCCTGGGTGGTCTTTGAAACGACGATCGGCAAAGCGCTGCTCGACCGCGCTTCGCGACTTAGTCGATCCCAGAACCTGAGCATCCTCTTCGCGACCCAGCTGTTGGTCGACGCCGAAGGCCTCGATGGGTTGATCGGCGCGTACCTCTCAGGCGGTGTTGAGAGCGAGGAGGAAGCGCGGCGATCGGCTCGACTGCAGCGGCTCGATGAGGACGATCCGGCTCTGATCCAGCGTTTTCTGGGCTTCAATTCCGGCCGGTTCTACTACCGAGATATAGACGGACAGTCGGTGCCGCTACAGGTCGACCCCTGCGACCCCCGCCTCTTTTCGCTGTTCGGCACGCCCCCGCCTCGCAATGCCACAGACGATCAGGTCGAACCGGAGCTAGTCAATGTGCCGGCCTGAACGAAGAGGCCCGTGGACGCGGATTCTGGTGATCTTGTCGGCTCTCCTCCTTCTCTATCTGCCTGCGGCCGCGGAGGCGGACTCCCAGATCACATTGATCCGCGTCTACTCGACCTCGAATGGCACCGTCTTCGATGTCTGCAAGGGCTTGTTCGACCCGCCGGTCACGGATGCGATGAACCCCGCCTACTGCAAGGGCGAAGTACTGAACTGGACCGAACAGCAGTGGAAGGCCTACAACGCCGGAGGGAGGGCGGGAGGCAAGGGCAGCGGCAAACCGAAAAGCACACCTACGAAAGCAGCGCCCGGCGTGGCAACGGGATCGGCGCCGGGCTCTGAAGCGATGGCGACCCCGGTCATCCCCTACGGGGGCTCTCTCGACCCCACTGCGGTTCTCGGCATCGAGAACCCGCTCTGCGGAGAACCGAAGAAGCTGAGCGCGGCGCAACTCCGCAACTGCGAATCCTCTCGATCCCCCGAGGCCGCCTATCCGGTCGGCAACTACGGCTGGGACATCCACGTCGAATCGGGCGGCTTCATCAGCTCCCTCTTCGTCCCTGCGGTCTCATTTGTCCTGCAGCTGCTATCCGTGATCTGGCTGGTGCTCCTGATGATGCTGAAGGGCTGCCTAATCATCCTGGGATTTGCCTTCTCGCTCAGCCCGTTCACCGACAACCGGATGCTGAGCCAGATCGGGACCGGGCTCTCGAGCTTCTTCGAACACCTGACCTCCCCGTGGATGTCGACGCTCTTCGTGATCCTCGGTGGCTGGGGTCTCTACAACGGTCTGGTCCGCCGCAGGACCGGCGAGACCCTGGCCGGGATGTTGATGGCGCTGGTGATGCTGCTCGGGGGCCTATGGATCATCCACTCGCCACGGGACACCGTCGGGCGGGTCGCGGAGGCGGTCAACAGCGCCTCCCTCACCGCTGTGTCGGCGCCTTCCTCTGGGCGCGTCAACGCACCGATGCGCTCCTACAACGACGCGATGGCCGGGGTTTGGAATCGGATGACCGCGGTCCCATTTTGCGCCATGAACTTCTCCGACGTGCAGTGGTGCATGACGGCGAAACCCTCCGAGGAGGCGCTCGACGCGGCGCGAAGCGGCCTCGACGAGGACGACCCGTTCATCCAGCAGATCCTCACCACCAACGACCCCGAGCTAGCGACGTCGCTCCTCGCGAAGGACCTGACCGGGCTCTTCGGGTCCGCTCCCACCATTCGTGACCTCTACCTCCGCTTCAGTCCGATGAGCGGTTCGCGCGACAAGCTCTGGGAGTACTACAACGGCAAGCCCGACAACCAGGTGGGGCTACCGATGAACATCGGCCCCCAGCTCAACGTTGGCGGTGGCTCGGACGGCGCCGCGCCGGACAAGGTGGCGATGCAGGGGCGAAGTGGGGTCCTGACCAGGATGGTGATGGTCTTCATCTTCACCATCGGGCTGCTCGGCGGCCTCCTGCTGCTGCTCTGGCTGGCGATGAGGATCGTGATGGCGACGGCCTCATCATTTGTCCTCGTCCTCGCCACGCCGCTCGCGATGTTCTTCCCGGTCTTCGGGCAGGCCGGCCGGAGCGCCTTCACCAAATGGTTGACTGCCCTGCTCGGCGCGATCGTCGCCAAGCTCGTCTACAGCGGGCTGCTCGGAATCGTCCTGCTTGGCTCGAGCGTGATCGGCTCCTCGATCGGCCGCTCCTCGCCGACCCTGGGCCTGATCGCGGTCATGGCGTTCTGGTGGGCGGTCTTCCTCTCACGAGAGAAGTACCTCTCCCTCTTCCAGGTCGACCCGACCGGTGACCGTGGTGCGGCGGGCCTCTACCGGACGCTCGCGGGCGGGTACCTCGGCTACCGGATCGCGAGGGGGGCGGCGGGCGCGGTCGGCACCATGCGCGACGAGCGCCGCGACCGCCGCCGCCACCACCAAGACGAAGAAAATCATCGTCGTCGCCGGCGAGCTGGCGACGAGCTCGACCAGCAGGCCCACCAGCGTCTCGACGTCGCCACGGCAAACGCACAGTCCCGGGAGCTTTCGCGCTCGTCCCTGGACCGGGAAGTAGCCGAGCTGCGCGCAGATCCCGGGGTGAGGAGTCTGCGTGAGAACCCGTCGAGCCTTAATGACGCCGATCGGCAGGCCGCCATCCAGAAGAGCGCGCGCCTAGACCAGTTGCAGGAGGAGCAGCGGGCCGCCAGGCCCCAGGCGCAGGCCGATCGGCGCCTCTTGAGTCGTGTCCGGGCGAACGAGGCCGCCGGGCTGCCTGCTCACGGCAAAGCCGAAATTCAGGGCGCGCGCGAAGCCATCCGCCGGGAGGCGCGCCTACCGATCGATGCACCCGAGCATCGCTGGCGTGCCGAAGCGGCGGGCAAAGAACCCTCTAGTCCGGAGGGTCGAAAGGCGATCGGTCAAAGCCTCGCCGTAACCCAGTCTGCCGTCGGCGCGATGTCGGCCGATCGGATCGAGCAGGTCGAGGTCCATCGCCCGCGCCGGAGCGGCGGAGACCACCGTCAGCCGACCGGTCGCCTGCGTCGTCGCGAGTCCCAGGGGCCGGGAGTGGGCGACCGTAGTCGCATGCCCGATGGGCCGAGGCCCATGCGCCGCTCGCGGGCGCGGGACTGGATCAGCAGGTGACGGGGTGGGCTCGGACGTAGCACGCGCCAGAATCCAATTCGCCCTCGCCTTGGGCGTGCTGATCGCCGCCGCCATCGCGATGACGATCATCGATGCTGGGGGCAGAAATCAGGAAGACCGCGTTGGAGTGCTCGGGGCCACGGCTCGGGGGCCGAGCCTGGAGGAGCCGGCTGAATCCGTCCGTGGAGGTGCGACCGAAGCCGCGACCCGTTCTGCCCGACTTTTCGTTCAGGCTTACCTGCGCTATCAGGAAGGGCGCCTGCGGAGCGGCGATCGCGCCTCCCTGCTTCGCTACTCGACCTCGGAGCTGGGTGGTCAGTTGCTGCGGGCGCCGGTTCGGCTGCCACCGGGCAGCCGATTTCCGCGCCAATTTGTGGCGCGGATCGCGGGCCTCAAGGCAGGCGTCTTCGAGGGAGGCCCGGCGCTTACGGTAGCCCTGGTCATCGCGGGCCGGACCGGAGCCCATCTACTCAGCGCCAGCCTGATCGAACAGGGGGGAGCTTGGATCGTTGCGGGGATCGGGCCATGAGCGAGCAAGGCTCAGCTCTGCGCACCTACCTAAAGCGCAAGGCGTTACTGAAGGTGGCCGCCAAGGCCGGCAAAGCCAAGCTGGTGATCGCCGGAGCAATCATCGTTGGGGGGTTTCTGCTCTTCCTCATCCTCCTGGCCGCGTTGGCGGGCGCGACCTCAGCGACCGGAGGCAACAATGGGATGACCTGCAGGGCGAGCGGTGCGGTCGATGGCCCGCCGGCCCGCCTGGTTCCGATTTACGCGGCCGCAGCCCAGAAATATCGCCTCGGGCCCCGTGGTCCCGGCATCCTCGCGGCGATCAACTATGTGGAGTCGGACTTCGGGCGCTCCACGTTGCCAGGGGTACATTCGGGAAGCAACTACGCGGGCGCCGCCGGCCCGATGCAGTTCCTCTACCCGAGCAGCTGGGAACCCTTCGGCGTCGACGGGGACGGGGATGGCGACAAGGATGTCTTCGACCCCTGGGACGCGATCTTCGCGGCCGCGAACCTGCTGCAGACCGAAGGCGCTCCGGAGGACTGGTACGGGGCAATCTTCGCCTACAACCACGCCGACTGGTATGTGCGGAAGGTCGAACGCTACGCCGAGAAGTTCGGTGGCTCGATCGTCTGCAGCCCTTCAGCGGGGTCGCTGGTTGGCGGCGATGCAGTCTTGGAAAAGGTCGAAACCCTGTTCCATCCTCGCGAATTCAAACCCCTCCCTGGATCTCTGTGGGTAGGGGAAGGCCCACCGGAGGCCGTCGACTCCCGAATGTGGCCCGACGCTGTCTGGCTGCTGCAGACCTTCCACCTGCGAGTGGACGCCGCGCGGGAGTCCGGGCACAACACCCACGGTGACGGCACTGCGATGGACATCGTTCCTGAGGCCGGCAGAGACTGGGATTCGACGGCAAGGGCGGCAGCCGAAACGCTCGGCTGGAGAGAATCATGCGCCGCCTCCGGGACTGCGCCGGTATGCCCTCTTGCGCCGGCGATCCAGTTCATCGGCTACAACGGGTATCCGGCGCACGGCGATCCCGCGCACACCGAAGCAGGCGCCCATCCCCACCTTCATGTCTCGTGGCAGAGCTCGAGCTTCGGGTCGGGCTCTCTGAGTCCACCCCCGCTGTGGGTGCGGGTGTTCCCCCTCGCAGGGTGACATTGGTGGGCAACTCGTCGTCGCGACGGTTCATCTGCGCTTTCCCGGTGGCGCGCGAGGACGCTTATCCGTGAAGGGAGGAGTGGATCCTAGGCGCCTACCAGAATCGGATTGACCGCTGTGTTTCGGCGCGCCGTCTGGCTTCTCGCAGTGATCTTCGCCCTAGGGGCGGCGGTCCTTGGCGCCGTGGCTCTCCACCGGCCACTTTCTCAGGCTCCATCATCATCCGAACGCCGACCGGCGCACGGAGCTGAGTCTGGGCGGCAACATCACGCACGATTCACCCGGCCTGAGCCCCTGGGAGGTGGGACGCTCGGCAACCTGAGGGCAAGTGCCGGAAGCGGTTCGGGAATAGTCGACCACAGCGCCGCAGCGCTGTGGTCGCTCGCCCGCTGGCCCGCAGCCTTGCTTCTCGTCGTAACCGTCGCCGTCGGCGGCCACCGGGCACTGGCGCGCAGCCGGCGATCGATGCAGCGGCTGTTGGTGACTCCTGGTCGGTCCTCCGAGGCCTCGCCAGGCCAGGTCGCGGGTCTGATCGAGGCCCTTGGAAGCGTGACGCGGGAGCGGTGGTGGGTGCGGTTGTGGAACGGCGCGCCGCCGGCGGTGACGCTCGAGTTGATTGCCGGAGTGCATCCTGGAGGGACGCGCGAGCAGCGGATCGGAATTGCCATCCCAGAGCGAGAGGGTTACGTCGAAGCTCTCCGGGGTGTGCTTGCCAACCGCTATCCGGATGCGACCCTGACCCCGCTCGGCAATTCGACCGGAGGTGCGCTGCGACCCTGGCTGCGGGAGATCGTCCGCCTGAAGAAGGCGAAGCCGTTTGCCCGCGCGCTCAGCAGGCCCCTGGAGCGCAGCCTGGCGACCGTCGAGGCGTTTCAGGACTCCCCGATCGACAGCCTGTTGTCGGTGATGGCGGGTGTCGGGGAGCGGGTGGTGGTCCAGATCACCATCTCGCCGGTCCCCAACCATTTTCAGCGCGCCGCACGAAGCGTCGCGGTGCAGCAGCGCAGGCCCGCGCGCGAGGAGCCGGCGCCGGACGCAGTCCAGCAGCGGGAGGAGCGCTCCTCGACCGACGTCGTCGTCTTTCGGTCACTGGCGTTCTGCGAGATCCGCGTCGGCGCCGAGTCCTACCGGGCCGCTCGCCACATAGCCGGAGCGATCGAGGGACAGGCAGAGGGGGGCGAGAACCATCTTCGGCAGCGCCGCGCGCGGCTGCGCCGGCGCCTTTACGTCGAGCGGATGGTCCGGGCGGAGTCAAACCCGATTCCGTCGTGGTGGCGGGGCGTCTACTCGAGCCTGGAGATCGCCGGGCTCTGGCAATTGCCGACCGCCTACGCGAAACACGTCGCGATCCAGCGCTCGAACGTCCCACAACTCGCGACGCCTCCTGAGGTGCTGCGCTTAAAGGACGCGCGAAAGGCAATCGCGATGGACCTCGAGGGGAACTTCGTCGGAATCCGCGACCCAGATTTCAAGTACGGGATCCAGGTCTCCGGGGTGCAGGGCGGGGGGAAGACCTCGCTTCTCGCCAAGATCGCTGAGGTTCGGGCCAGAGATCCGAACGCTGCCCTCATCGTGCTCGACCCGAAGGGCGACCTTGCCGAAGCGGCCGCGGCCTCGATGCCAAGCTGGCGGACGGTTCGCGTGCTCGATTTCGCCAGGCCGCTCTTCGGGATCGAGCTGAGGACGCCCGAGCGCGATCTGCAGGCTGAGGCCTCGATTTTCTCCGAAGCGATGGTCGACGTCTCCCGCACCGAGGAGGGGGAGAGCCAGGCACTAAACGCTTCGCAGCGCTCCTTCAAAATGTCCCGTGGCGCGACCCTCGCCCTCGAGGAGGACCCGACCTTCTGGCACACGCTCAGATGGCTCGCCCCAGACGAGGCGGCTGAAGAATGGCGGGCGGAGAAGATCGCCAAGCTCGCGGGCGACCCCCAGTGGCATGCGGTTTGGGATCACTTCGCGCGGATCCTTCCGGCGCAGCTCGCCAAATCCCCAAGTCAGGCGGTGATGCGACTTGAGGCCCCGTACAACAAGATCCAGACCCTACTCGGCGACGAGACGCTGAACACCGTCCTTCACCACCCGGTGAAGGTCAGCTTCGACGACATCATCCGCCGCCGCGAGGTGTTGATCATCGCCGGCCGCATTGCCGATCACCCCGATGCGGCGGTGATCTTCAAGTTTTTTCTGCAGCTGATCCACCGCTCGATCATCTATCAGCAGAAGCTCCCCGAGGACGAGCGGGCCCAGGTACAGGTCACCGCCGATGACGTCGGGGTCTTCCTCACCCAGACGGCAGCCCGGATGATGGAGCTGGACCGTTCGGCGGGGTTGGAGTTCACCGCCGGATGGCAGCACGGCGAACAGATGACCCCCGAGCTGAAGGAAGCGATCGACGCACTCTGCAACTCGAGGTTCTACCTCCGCCAGTCCGAGGCCGATGCCGAACGGGCGATCAACCGACTAAACCCAGCCTTTCGACAGCGCCTGAACGGCGACCTCGGCGAGCTCCAGCGGACGCGCGTTCAGGTCAACCAACTGACCGCCCTCGACATTAACCACGCCATCGCCGTCCTGCAGGCGGGCAGGTCGCTGTCCAACTCCTTCACCATCGTCACGATTCCCTGGGACCGCGACCCGAAGAAGGTCTTGGAGTTCGAGCAGCGGATTCGCGATGAAGGTGGGTATGACCCAGAAGTCATAGCCCCTCCGCGCGAGCTGACCGGGCGCGGCGACAACGAGGACCTCGCCGATGTCGGGGGCGAAGATGTCGCCTCTGAGGAAGATCGAGTCGAGGAATCCACGGCCGAGGCGAAGAGTCGGGGAGCTGGCAACGGCGGGCCGCGGCCCGAGTCTCCAACAAGGTCGGAGCAACCTGGTGCCCCATTGCCCACCGCCGCCCCTTCTCCCCGATCGGAGCCTTCGGTCCGAACCGTCCGCCGCGGTAGGCGCGAGGCCGAGGTCGCGGAGCTCGGCTCGCCCACCGACAAGCCACTTCGAGAGGGGTACCAGGAAGTCGAGCTCCTTCGGGAGAAGGCCGCCAGCATCACCTGGGAGAAGCCGAAGACCGAGCCACCCCAGCTACGCCACAACACGATCAATGCGGAGCAAAGGTCGATCCTCGAGGCTCTCTACGAGCTTCGCGTGCTGAGCGGCGGTCAGATCCAGCGCGAGTTCATGCTGTCCTCCGGCGAGCGGCAGGTCCGCCGCGAGCTGTCCCTCCTGATCCGCCAGGGGATGATCAAACGGGCCGAGTTAGGGATGCGCCAGAGCCGCGGCCGTGGCAAACGCTTCTACGTGCTCGATTCAGCCGGTTTCGAGCTGCTGAAAGACGCCACTGACCACCGGGCCTCGGGAAGCTGGAGGGCTCCCGAGCTGCACAGCGCCCAGCATGTAGTCCACGACCTCGCTCGCAATGAGTGGCTATTCGGCTTCCGCTCGCTCGCCCCCCGTCAGGTGGTCGCCTGGAGTGGCCCGCGTTCGGGGAAGATCGAGGTACCCCTGGTCAAAATTGCCCGGGAGGCGCCCCGACGCATGATGCCGAACGATCTCCTCGAGAATGCCCCTGTCGACTTCGGTGCCTCCGAATTCGGCAACGTGGTTCCCGACCTGACGCTCGAACTCCTTCTGACGAAGCCCGGCGGTGAGCGGGTGAAGACCGACCTGCTGGTCGAGATCGAGTGGGGGAACAATGACGAGACTGTCCGTCGGAAGGCTCTGGACTACGACGGGTTGCTAACCGGCTGGTGGCGTGCGCATTCACGCTATAAGGATCTCGGCCGCCCGCCCATTCTCTTCTTCGTCGTACCCGACCTCCAACGGGCGAACCGTTTCATCGAGATCCTCGACGAGACCCTCACGAGCCATCTAGTCGGGCCGGCCCAGACCCAGACCCGGGATCAGCGCGAGCGGGGCGTGACGCCTGTGCCGAGAAAGCTCTACCTGGGCCGTCGCAACATCTTCGTCGCGGTCGCCCGCGACATCCACCAGCGCACGCTTCGGGCCTGGCGGGTGCCGGCGGAGCTACCCGACGATCGGATTCGTAGCGCGCGCAACGCCCACGAGCGGCGAATCGCGGGGCGACCGATACCGAGGCCGTTCATGCTCATCGAGCCCCGCGATCAAGTAGACCCCGCCACCTGAACCGCGACTGCCGGCCCGCGGAATACCGAAGACGTTCATGCCGTCCCCTCCGCCCCTTCAGTGCGGTCGACCTTCGCAGTCTTAGGTCCTTTTTTTGGTCGGAGCAAGAAAGGCGCCGGCTAACGACTGTCAACCGCCGCCGCAGGCGATCATCCTTGGGAAAGGGTGGTCTCTGCGGGGTGACCTAGCTGGATGGCTACCTTGCAC
Source organism: Solirubrobacterales bacterium (assembly GCA_035764545.1). Classification (GTDB taxonomy): domain Bacteria; phylum Actinomycetota; class Thermoleophilia; order Solirubrobacterales; family 70-9; genus VAYN01. The sequence goes on from DASTYZ010000083.1 coordinate 20,047, forward strand.
GTCCGCTGGCGCTTGGCCTTCGACGTCTTCGCTTGCTTCCCGCGGCTACGTTTGCTGCAGCGCGTTCTAGCTTCTCGCGGGATTGCTGTATGGACCCCTCCCCGAACTGCATCGGCGATCGGTGACGATACGAGAACGGTCGGGGCCACAACTGCGTCCGGTGCTGGCGGCGGCGGATAAGGCGGCGTCGCGAAGGTCTGGGTTGCCCCATAGACCGGAGGTGCTTCCCATTCGATCTTGTCAACTCCCTGCAGTCGCGTCACGGCGATAACGCGGTAGTAATAGGTCGTTTCAGGCTCAAGGGTTCTACCGATTTCCGACAGATTGAGGCTGATGGACTGGCTTGGCAATGCGTCCACGAAGGAGAAGGGTAGATCGGTTGGTTGATAGGCGAACGAGCCTGCCGCGGGCGGCCACCCGTAGAGGGTCGAAGGAAGGAGCGGCCCGAGGCAGCCGACGCTGGAGCCTTCCCACTCTGATAGGTCGGGGCATCCGAGTTCCGGACGGAAATCTGCCGGGTCCTCGGCAAGCTGGAATTGGTAGTAGCTGCCAACTCCATCCCAGCCCCAGTCATTGCCTTGGACCCCGGGTGTGATCTCGGCGTTGAGGGTCGCATCCGTTTCGGTGATCCCGGAAGCAGACTGTTTGAGAATCGAGGGGCGCCGGCCGGTCAGGAACGATTCCTCCTCAGCGAACAAAGCCCCGGCACTGTTCTCTGCCTTGACCGTCCATCCGTAACGTGACCCCGGCTCGAGATCGATGCCATCATCCCTTGCCTGTGCGGAGACCCGAACAGACCCTTGGCCCGCTGGGATCGTTCGCTCAGCTAGGGGCAGCACCGAGACGCCCTGGCGGGCGACCCTCCCGGGATGGTTTTCGGGACACGGGAGGTAGAGGAAAAACTGGACCGTGGTCTCGAGCCCGTGCGGGTTGATGCTGGCCTGCAAGGTGACATCGCCAGTCGTGATGTTCCAGGTCTGCAGACCCACGATCTCTGGAACGGCGCCGCCAGTTTCGCTCGAGGAACCAGGGTCCAGAGCACCGGCACTACCTGGAAGCGCGATAGGGGAAATTATTGCGATGAGCGCCGCCGCGAGAATCCTCCGCGTACCCATAGGCGAAGTTTCGCTGAGGCCCTGCGGCATTTCAAACCGGATTCGCGCACATAACTTGGGGAGGGAGCGGGATGAGTTGCATCTGCCCCGGAGCTGCCTCGCGGACGGCTTCGGCCTAGGGGTGGTCGAATCATGGGAGCGGGTCCTCGAAGCTGCCTGAGTCGCTCGGTTCACCGCCCGTGGGCTGGTCGATAACGTGTCCTCGTGACCGGTGATCCAGCGTTCATCACCTATCAGGCTTTCGCCGACATTTACAACGCGTTCAACCACTCCAATGACTACGAGATGTGGTTGGGCCGCGCTCTGCTGCCAGAGTTGAGCAAATGGGGTCTACCCGCGGATGGTTGCGCTCTCGACGTCGGCTGCGGAACCGGACGTGCATTTGAACCGCTTTTGGACCGGGGTTGGAAAGTCGTTGGGTGCGACCTGTCACCGGCGATGTTGCGGGTCGCTGCTCGGGGCGGAGGTTCGCAGGTCGAACTCCACGTCGCGGACATGCGTGAGCTGGGACAGCTGGGCTCATTCGACCTCGTCCTCTCGCTCAACGATTCGGTCAACTACCTGCTCGGAGACAGTGATCTGGTCAGGGCGTTGGCCCGGATGCGCACGAACCTGGCTGCGAACGGCCTCCTGATCTTCGATGTCAACTCGCAATTGGTGTACCAGCAGGCGTATCAGGGAGTTCATGAGGTGGAGCACGAGGGCTGCCACTGGCGCTGGACCGGTAGGGGCGAGGTCGCGCCATCGGTGTACGAGTCCTGGGTAGAGGGTGACGGGATCGGTGAGCCCTTCTTCAATCGACAGCGTTTCCGTCCCGTGACCGAGGTTGAAGAGGCCTTGACTGACGCTGGACTCACCTGCCTCGCCGCATTGGGGATGGAGGAGGTCGACGGCGAGGTGGTGCTCGCCAATCTGCCCGACGAAGGACGGCACTACAAGGTCGTCTTCATCGCGCGCTCTTACGCAGGCAGCTAGCCGACGCTGGCAATACCTCCGAAATCGCGCCGGCTGGGTCGCGCACGGGCCTAGCCAGCGCGCTCCAACTCAGAATGGATCGAACGGAACCACTCCGGGTTCCCCCGACGACGGCGAAAGGTTGGCGCGCGACGCGGCGCCGCTCATTGCCAAGCTCGGCAAAGTGCCTTGATTGGTTGATCAGTTCGTTGGCTCTTGCGACGAAGTCCCGAACATAAACCTGCGGCAAGCGGGGCGGCTCGCCGGCGACACCCGTCGCGCTTGGAGCCGTCCCGCTAGTCGGCTCTAACTCAGCCGATCTTGTGGGTCATCACCACAGGCGCAGCTGGGCTCACGGGTCCTATATTCATGCTCTCACCCCCTCCTTTTAGTTGCGGTGTGCCGTCATAAAGTCCCACGGCACTCCCAGCGCGCCCCGGAGGGAGAGGGCTCGGTCTGGTAACTAGTTAGATCCTCATGCGTTCAGCAGAGACCGACCAATCGACTCCGGCGAAGGCGGTTCTCGCGGACTCCGGGCCTCTGTTCTGCACTGGCCACAGCTATCTAGAGCGCCTGGGAGTCCTCTATATGGACCGCATCCGGCTCCAAATCGTCACCGAGCTCTACATGCGTGAAATGACTCCGGCGCAATTCCACGACGTGTTCGGCGGGAGGTCGTACGCGAGCATCCGGAGGCACTTCTTGAAGCTCGTCGAAACTGGCTGGCTCAGGCCGGTGCGACCGATGAACTACGGCGGCGAGTCAGTCCGACCAGGTCGAACCGGAACGCTCCATCGAGCGACCGAACTGCCCGTGATCGACAACCAAACCTTCGAGCGATTCCCCTTGTCGATTCGCGATACCTTCACGGTTCAGTTCCTCGAGGAAATGGGCTGTCGATACGGCGAAGCCGTAAAGGCGGGATTGGACGCGAATGGACGAAATCGACTTGCCCATTTCTGCGTAGCCGAGTTGGACGAGCGGGGCTGGTGTGAGGCACTCGGCGCGGTCGAGGGCTGCTTCAAGGAGCTTTCCCAAATTCAGACGGACGCGAAAACCCGTATGGACCATGGACATGGCTCACCGCTATCCATGATCGTCAACCTCGCCGCATTCGAACTTCCCCCGGCGGAGGCGTCGAAATCGGCCGTGGACCAGCTACCACAAGTCGACCCTTCTTCCTTCGTTCGACATCACTGGCCCCAGCGAATCGGCAAGGTGTTTGTAGATCCGTTGAACCTCGCGATCATCGACGTCCTGAACCGTGCCACGATGACCTCAAGCGAATTACACGACTACTTCGGTCTCAGAACGCCTCGGGCCATGCGCGAAAGATGCGAATTCCTGGCTGACCTAGGCTGGCTCACGATGCTCGGCGGCGACCCGCGCGGAGGATCAAACTCCGACGCCCGATCTCATCGCTTCCGGGCGACATCACCCACAACCTCACGAGCTGCGATCCTCCGTCCGGTCCCCAGATCGGCGCGAGAAGGTGATGTCTTTGCCGCATTCGATCGCTTCTCGGCGGCATCGGTCGATGCACTCCGGGCAGGCACCTTCAACCGCCGAGCAGATCGTCATCTGACCTTGAACCAGCTCGTGGTCGATCAGATCGGATGGGACCAGGTGGTCAACGCCCTTGCTGCCTGCAGGCAGTCACTTGAGGAGACTCAGCAGAGCGCGCGGAGCCGGCGGAAGGGCGAGGTCGAAACCCTTTCGATCGGCCTGATGGTGAGCGGGATCGCGGCCCCTCCGCGCGAATTCCGGGATTGAGCGCGCCCGCCGGGATTAAGTGCATCGGTTTGGTTTGAAAAATCGGAGCACTTCATCGAAACTCGTCGGGCCCCAGGAATGGGGCGGCCCAGCAGCTCGGGAGGGCGCGTGAGAACAGGGGTCTCGACAGTTGAACGTCAAGCAAATATGGCGCAGGCGCACGGCTCATGATGGAGGCGGTTCGTGGCGCCGGCGCTCCTCCCCCGGAAGACGTGCTGTCGACAGGATCGCGCTCTCCCGAGCCATCACCTTCTCCGGGGGGAACGCCGCCTTCCTTACCCTCCTCATTGTCCTGTTTGACCAAACTCATTCAGCGGGCCTCGTCGCAGCTGGATTTGTCGCGTCCTTCGGAGTGCCCGCACTGGCGAGCCCGGTCGCCGGCCTAATCGGCGACTCATTCGACCGCAAACGAGTGATGATCGCGTCGGAGATGCTGGGCGCTTTTTGCTTCCTGTTGATGGCGGTGGTCACCCCGGCCCCGGTCGCGCTCATCCTTCTGCGAGTCGCGGCCTCCCTGGCAGCAGCACCGTTCGTCCCAGCGAGCGGCGCGGCCCTCCCGAGGCTCGTAAGCCATTCGGAGGAACTTCCGTCGGCCAATGCCAAGATCGCTCAAGCCGGGATCATCGGAGGTCTAGCCGGGCCGGTAGTCGCCGCCGCCATTCTCCTGATCGCCGACGCCCAGGTCGTCTTCGTGCTCAACGCCGCCACTTTTGTTTTGTCGTCTGCGCTCCTCATGTCGATCCCTGGAGACTTCCGTCCAGCCTCCACCGATTCGGCCGAGAGCAACCCCTCGGCACTCGCAGCTGGGTTCCAATACCTCAAGGGCCACCGTGTATTGCGTCCCGTCACCATCGGTTACGCGATCATCTTCTTTGGGGTCGGTATCACGGGGCCCGCAGAGGTTGTTCTGAGCAATGACTTCGACGTCGGGGCCACCGGTTTGGCTGCCATGACGGCTATTTTTTCGATCGGCGGTCTAGTCGGCGCCCGTATTGGGGCAGTCCTGGCGAAGGGCAACACCCCTCCTGCAGTCCTCACTTCGGCGTCCGCTGCGCTCGCCATCGGGTTCATTGCAGTTGGAGCTGCCCCGCTGTTCGCGCTTGTCCTCGTCGGAATGGCTGTTGGGGGTGCCGCCGACTCGGTTTGGCGTGTCGCCCATGAATACCTCGTTCAAACCGAAACGCCCGACGACGTTAGAAGCCGGGTCCTGGCTGCCAGCGAAGCCGCGGAGTTGGCGGCCATGACGTTCGGCTTCCTCTGTGCCGGTATCGCGATCTCCCTGACCGGCGCTGCCGGCGCATTTGCGATCGGCGGGATCGGTTCGTTGATCGTGTTTCTGTTCTTCCTCGCGAAGGGCGCTCGACCGGTCCGGAGGCCTATTGCCCTCGGCGCCCGTCCGCTGCCGAGGCGGCAAGATGCGGGGAGCCTGATGAGACCTCCATCTCGCCGGCTGGCCCCGCTAGCCGATCAAGTCACACGCTGACGGAAGCACCTCGCCTCCCACCTCAGCTCGTGCGGCGATGGGAGAGAGCCGACCGACGGCTGAAGGTAGTGCCGACCTCTGAGCCTAACTTTTGACGGATGAGTCGTCCAATCAGTGTCGCGGGGCAGAAGATTCG
>DASTYZ010000084.1:0-5075 GCA_035764545.1 Solirubrobacterales bacterium
TGCTGAGTTCTCCGAGCGGCTCGACGGGATTGACCTGTTCCCGGCCGGCGAGCCGGTGCGGGAGGACGTGTCGCGGGATTACCGCCGTTGGGCTTTTGAGTCCGCGGCGCTGGACTTGGCGCTGCGGCAGGCGGGGACGAACTTGGCGGAGGCGCTGGGGCGGGAGCCGCGGCCGGTGAACTTCGTCAACTCGATGCGGCTGGCGCCGTTCGAAGAGGGGGCGCGGTCTTCGATCGAGCCGTTGCGGGCTCGGCTCGCCGCCTACCCCACCCTGCGCTTCAAGCTCGACCCGGCCAACGACTGGGACGACGAGTTGATCGCGGCGCTGGCGGAGACCGGGGCGGTCGACTCGCTCGACCTCAAGGGCTTCTACAAAGGGACGCCGGTCGACGTCGAGACCGACCCCGAGCTCTACGCGAAGCTGATCGAGACCTTCCCCGACGCCTGGCTCGAGGACCCAGACGTAACGCCCGAGACCAAACCCCTTCTTGATCCGGTATCCGATCGAGTGACCTGGGACGCGCCGATCCACTCGATTGCCGACATCGAGGCGATGCCCTGGTCGCCGCCGAAGACGGTCAACGTCAAGCCCTCCCGCTTCGGCCCGATCCGCAACCTCTTCGCCGCCTACGACTACTGCGAGGAGCGCGGCATCGGCGCCTACGGCGGCGGCCAGACCGAGCTCGGCCAGGGCCGCGGCCAGATCCAGTACCTCGCCTCGATCTTCCACCCGGACACGCCGAACGACGTCGCCCCCGGCGGCTACAACGACCCGGAGCAGGCGACGAAGCCGGGGCTGCCCACCAGCCCTCTGCAGCCGGCGATCGAGGAGGTCGGCTTCCGCTGGAAGCTCTAGGTTGAGGCTGTCCCCCGAGAAGGAGCCGACATGCCCGACCAGTCGTTCGCCGACGCCCTCAACGAGCAGATCGCCAACGAGTTCGCCGCTTCCCAGCAGTACGTGGCCGCCGCCGTCTACTACGACGCCGAGACCCTGCCCCGCCTCGCCGCCTTCTTCTACCGGCAGGCGCTGGAGGAGCGCGAGCACGCGATGATGATGATCCGGTACCTGCTCGACGTCGGCGAGGAAGTGCGGATCCCGGACATCCGCTCGCAGCAGACGACCTACGCCGACGGCTCGGCTCCAGTGCGGATGGCGCTGCAGCAGGAGCAGCGGGTGAGCGAGGAGATCTTCGCGCTCTTCGAGCTGGCGCGGGAACTGAAGGACTACCGCGCGGAGCAGTTCCTGCAGTGGTTCGTCAAGGAGCAGGTCGAGGAGGTGGCACTGATGGGCGACCTCCTCAACGTCGTCGAGCGCTCGCGCGACAACCTGCTCCTGGCCGAGGACTACATCGCCCGCGAGAAACTCGGCGAAGAGGGCTCGGACCCGACGGCACCGCCGGCTGCCGGGGAGTAGCGCGGATCAGCCGACGACGGTTCCAACGATCGAGTTGCCGAGCAGCAGCACCAACAGCGCGAGGCATCCGTAGTAGAGCCGGTCAACCCGGTTCTCGAGTCGATCGAAGCGCTTATCCATTTGTTCGAAGCGGTTATCCACTTGTTCGAAGCGCTTGTCGACTTGGTCAAAGCGCTTGTCGACCTGGTCGAAGCGAACGTTGATCGAGGCAATCAGTTCCTTCATCTCCTCGCGGGTAACGAAATTCTCGAACCGTTTGTCGATCCGGGCGAAGCCCTCCCGCATCTCTTTGAAGCCCTCATCCATGCGCCGGCTCATTTCGTCGAGCCGATCGTCGTTCCAGTTCTCCATCGGGCGCTCCATCTTCAGTGCCTCCATGATTGCAGGACTGTAGACGAAAAGTTTCTACAGCTTACGCGCAGAAACGAAAACTTCAGCGCCCCGAGTGGAGCAGGTTCGTGACTTCAGCCGAGCCAACCGGCCCGTTTGCGCATCGTCTTGATCCGGCGGAACTCAGCGATGTCCTCGCGCAGGGCGGCGGGAGCTGGCGCCGGGAGGAAGCGGGCCGGCAGCGGTGACTCGGCGACCTCGCCGTCGCGCTTGCTGACGCGGTAGGCGCGGGCGCCGCGGCGGGCGGTCACCGCCGAAGGGCTCGCCTCGCCCTCCCAGAGCAGGCCGGCGTAGTCGTCGAGGCCGTAGCCGCTCGGCATCCCCTCGCCGACCGCGTCGAGGTAGGCGGCGCGGCGCTCCGGTTCGTTGTTGTAGTGGACGCAGAGGCTGCCGCCGAGCAGGCCGAGGCCGGCGGCGGCCGACGGCCGACCTGACGACTTGGTGATGCCGGCCTCGAACCAGCACATCGCGCCGGCGCTCTGACCGGCGAGGACGATCCCCTGCCGCCAGGCGAGGCTGAGGATCGAGGCGATGTCGTGCGCCTCCCAGACCGCCAGCAGGTTGAGCAGGCTGCCGCCGCCAACGTAGATGAGGTCCTGGGCGAGGAGGTGGTCGCGCAGCTCCATCGGCCGGCGGCCGAGCCGGAAGAGCGAGACGTCGGAGGGCTCGCAGTGGCGCTCGCCGAAGGCGGAGTAGAAGCCGGCGATCTGCTCGGAGGTGTCGCCGCTGGCGGTCGGGAGGATGCAGATTCGCGGCCGCTCGCCGCCGCGTTCGTCGGCCAGCCGCAACAGCAGCTCGCAGACGGCCCGGTCCGGCGGTCGGAAGCTGAACTCGTGGCCGCCGAGGGCGAGGATTCGCCGCACCGGCGTCGCCGTCCTCGGCCGCACGCCGTCGACGCCCATCAGGCGGCGGGGGCGGTCGAAAGCGCCTCCGGCAGCGGCGCCGCGGGAACTGCGTCGCGGTCGCCGAGGTAGGTGGTCGCGATCTGCATCTCGACGACGCGGGAGCCGGTGACGTCGAGTCGGTAGCCGCGGGCCTGCGGCCTCGAGGCGACGACGCGGCTCAGTTCCGAGCCGACGAAGTGCAGAGCGGCACCGTCCTCGGCGGCGTAGCCGCCGCACATCCCTTCGCGGAGGAAGCGGTGGTAGGACTCGCCCCGCTTCGCCCCCCGCTCGTAATGGACGCAGTTACTGAAGGGCAGGAGACCGAGCCCCCGCAGCCGCTTCGGCTCGCCGTGGAAGCCGCTCACCGCTTCCTCGAACCAGCACAGCGACCCGGCCGAGAGCCCGCAAAGGATCACCCCGGATTCCCAGGCCTCGCGCAGGATCGAGTCGATCCCGTGGGCGCGCCAGACGCCGAGCAGGCTGACGACGCTGCCGCCGCCGACGTAGATCAGGTCCTGCGAGAGGAGGTGGCGACGGAGGTCGCTCGGGCCCTGCTCGCGGCGGAAGAGGGAGATGTGGCTCGGCTCGCAACGGTGGGCGGAGAAGGCGCGGTAGAAGCGGACGATGTAGTGGTCCGCGTCGCCGCTGGCCGAGGGCAGGAAGCAGACCCGCGGCCGCTCCGCCCGGGTCAACCCGAGCACGTAGTCGTCGAGCAGGGGGTTGCCCGACTCCATCGAGAAGCCGCCGCCGCCGAAGGCGACGATCTGACGGGCTGCCATCTCCATGGATAAATGTTCGACGCGCGCGACCTCGCGGTCGTTGTACAGCGGTCCGAAGTTCAGCCGGTCGCGCTCGCCCCCGCGTACAGCAGGCGCAGTTTGTTGCGAGCACGGTGCAGGCGCACCTTCACCGTCCCTTCCGGGACGCCAAGCCGGCGGGCGATCGTCGCCTGGGTCAGGTCCTCCTCGTATTTCATCTCCAGCAGCTGCCGGTCGCGATCGTTCAGGCCCGCCAGCGCCGCGTGCAGATCGGCGAGTTCGACCGCGGCGAGGACGCGCTCGTCCTCGGCCCCCTCGCGCAGCTCGATCCGCTCTGTCGGGTCGGCACGGGGACGAGCGTGCAGGCGGAAGGCCTCGTTGCGGACGATCGCCGCCAGCCACTGGTTGCGGCTGCCGGCCTCGCGCAGGGTCGAACGTCGACGCCAGGCCCGGAGCAAGGCATCCTGAGCTATGTCTTCGGCGTCGCCCGGATTGCTCGCGTAGCGATACGCCATTCGAAGACAGACCCTTTGTACCTCTCCCCATTCCCAGGCATCGTCGTTCCCGCGACGATCCATTCTTGGAGTACTGATTGAACGAACCTACATAAGCAGTGCACCAAATTGCCACCTCTGTTTTAGAAACTGTTCAGAGGTTGCGCAGGTCTCTGTTTCGTGGCTGGGGACCAGGGGGAAATGCGACCGCGGTGGGCCGAAATCGCCTATGAGGCGATCGCTCCCGTCTACGACGAGTTCACCGCCCACCACGACTACGACCTCTGGCTCGGCCAGCTGATGCCAAAGCTGGAACGGCACGGGATCGCGGGCCACCGCCTGCTCGACGTCGCCTGCGGAACCGGCAAGAGCTTCATCCCGATGCTGGAGAAAGGCTGGGAGGTGACCGCCTGCGACATCTCGCCGAAGATGGTCGCGATCGCGCGGGAGAAGGTCGGTGACAGGGCGGCGCTCTCGGTCGCCGACATGCGCGACCTCCCCGTCCTCGGCGAGTTCGACGTCGTCTTCTGCCTCGACGACGCCGTCAACTACCTGCTCAGCGGCGAGGAACTCGAGCAGGCTCTGGCCGGGATGCGACGCAACCTCGGTCCCGGCGGGCTGCTGATGTTCGACGTCAACACGCTCGAGGCCTACCAGACGTTTTTCGCCGAAGAAGTCGTGGTCGAGCGCGACGGCCTGAGGATGATCTGGAAGGGCCACTCGAGCCCCGACGCCGAGCCGGGGACGACCGCCGAGGCGAGTTTCGAGGTCGAACCGCTCGACCCCGGCGCCGGCCCGTCGATCGCGCCCGAGATACACCGCGAGCGTCACTTCCCCGAAGCCGAGGTGCTGGCCTGCCTGGAGCGGGCGGGGCTGGAGTGCCTCGACGTCTTCGGCCACCACCACGACGCGATCCCGAAACAGCCCCTCCACGAGCTCAACCACACCAAGGGCGTCTACATCGCCCGCGCCGCCCAGTGACCTGAGCGGCGTTCAGTGGGTTCTAGGCCGCCTCGGAGGAGAAGGCGGGCTCGGCGGGGGCGAAATCGCCCTCGGTTGCCGGTTCCTCCTGCGGGGTTGCCTCCGCGGGCTTCAGCACCGTTACAGCCACCACGATTGCCGCCAGGGCGATGCC
>DASTYZ010000085.1:0-2632 GCA_035764545.1 Solirubrobacterales bacterium
TGCTGAACCTCGCATCGACCGAACGCAGCGCGGAACCCGAGGGATCGGCGACGCCGTCGCCGCGGGAGGAGCGGACGGCCCGGGGTGCCGCCGTGCACGCGCTGCTCGAGTGGAGCCAGGCGAACGATTGGGCCGAGCCGCCCCTAGAGCTCGCTGAACGCCACGCGCTCGCGAACCGACTCGGTGTGGAGGCGGCGGCTGAGCTGCTCGAGCCGGTGCGGCAGTGGCTCGGCTCGCCGTTGCGGGAGCGGATCGGGGCGGAAGCGACCCGGGTGCGGGCCGAGGTGCCGCTCCTGCTCGGCGTCGGCGGCACCGTGCTGCGCGGCTCGATCGACCTCCTGATCGAGCGCGACGGCGCGCCACCTCTCGTCCTCGACTACAAGACCGACCGCCTGCAGGAGGGCGCCCCGGCCGAGCGCGCCGCCCACTACGAGACCCAGCGCACGATCTACGCCCTCGCCGTCGCCGAGGCGCTCGGCGCCGCGGAGGTCGAGGTCGCCTACGTCTTCCTCGAGCGCCCCGAGGAGCCCGCCCTGACGAGACTCGACGCCGAGGCGATGGCGGCGGCGAAGGAGAGGCTGGAAGCGACTATCGGTCGCATCGGCCGCGGCGAGTTCCCGGTCGCTGCCCCCGAGGAACGCGACTGGTCCCTCTGCCGCGGCTGCCCGGCGTTAAGGGGTCTCTGCTCCGGCCCCGGAGGCGTCGAGGCGGATGGCCAGGTCGTCGAGCCGTAGCTCCTTCAGGCCCTCGCCGACCTCGTCCAGCTCGGCGGCGCAGTAGTTGACCAGCTCCTTGCCCTCCTTGCAGAGGTCGAGCGTCTCGCGCAGGCCGGCCTGGCCGGAATCGAGCCGGTCGATGATCTCCTCCAGCCGCTCCACCGCGGCCTCATAGCTCTCAGGTCTCTCGTTCAACGCTCTCCTCGATTCTCGCCTGCACGCGCCCGTCGGCGAATCGCAGTTTGACCTCCGCGGCGGCGGCCGCGGCGGCGGCGCTCGTCACCGGCTCTCCGGCCTCCCCCTCAACCAGGGCGTAGCCGCGCTCGAGGGTCCGCTCGGGTTCGTGGGCGCGCAGCGTCACCATCGCCTGCCGCAGTGCTTCCCGCCGTTTCTCCAGGTCAGCGCCGGCCGCCCGTCGCCGCGCCCGCTCCAGAACCACGGTCCCGATCCGCCGCTGCGAGGTGACGCGTTGGGCCAGCCCGCGTTCGGAGGCGGCGCGGATCTCCCGGATCTTCTGGTTCAGCTTGCCGCGCTCGCGCTGCAGCGCCCGTGCCGGACCCCGCGCCAGGGCGCCAAGGTGACGCGAGCGGGTCCCGATCGCCCCCTCCCCCGCCCGCCGCAGCGCCAGCGCGCAGCGCTCGAGGCTCCCGCGCGCCGCCAGGCAGTCAAGTGGCACCGCCGCCTCGGCGGCGTGGGTCGGGGTCGAGCAGGCAGTCGCGGCGACGTCGTCGATCAGGGTGCTGTCGCGCTCGTGGCCGACGGCGCTGATCACCGGCACCCGCAGCATCGCCACGGTGCGGCAGAGGGTCTCGTCGCAGAAGGCCCAGAGGTCGGCGAGACTGCCGCCGCCGCGGGTGACGACGATCGCCTCGACCTCCGGCCGCGCCGCCAGGTCCTGGATCGCCATCGCGATCGCCGGTGCCGCGCGGCGGTCCTGGACCGGCGCGAATGCCCAGATCAGATTGCCCTGCCAGCCACGGCGCTCGAGGCCGGCGAGGAGGTCGCGCCGGGCGGCGCCGCTCTCGGCGGTGACGACGCCGATCGTCTTCGGCAGCAGCGGTCGCCGCAGCTGCTTCTGCAGCTCGAACAGCCCCTCGGAGCGCAGCTGCTTGCGCAGCGCCTCGAGACGGGCGATCAGGTCGCCCTCGCCGGCAAGGCGAACCTCGGTGGCGCGGAAACAGAAGCTTGGCGAAGCCTGGCCCCCGCCGGGGTAGTAGTCGGGGCCACCGGAAATCACCACTTCGGCGCCATCGCGCAGCGCCCCCTCGGTCAGACCGGCCTTTTCGAGGTCGTTGAGCCAGATCGCGCACGGCACGGCGCCGTCGCCGTCGCGCAGCTCGAAGTAGGCCTGCACCTTGCTACGGCCGATCCCGGTCACCTCGCCGATCAGCTGCACCCGCGCCCGCTTGCGCATCTCCTCCTGCAGCTTGCGCGCGTAGGCGCCGACGGCAAAGGGACCGGGAAGGCTCAAGCGGCTTTCTTCCAACGCTGCGCCCAGGACTTGAGCTCGGAGAGAACGGGGTCCAGCTCCTGCCCGGCCGCGGTCAGCGAATAAGTGACCCGCACCGGCGTCCCGGCTTCGACCTGCCGTTCGACCAACCCCTCTTCCTCCAGCTCGCGCAACCGCTGAGAAAGCAGCCTGTCCGAGAGCCCCGGTATCGCCTTCCCAAGCTCCGCATAACGCTTCGCCCCCTCGGTAAGCGCAAAGACAATCGCCCCAGTCCACCGCTTCCCGATCAACTCAATCGCATGGTGAAAGTGCGGGCAAACCGCCGCTTTTTCTCCTCCAGTCTGGGCCGACTGAACCCGCTCCATCGATCCGAGCTTACAGAACGTAAGTGACGGGCCAGAGAGCCTGTCGCAGCGGGGTCGGGGGGTCCGTCTCCAGACACTCAACAGCGAGCCATAAGCGAGAT
>DASTYZ010000086.1:0-6301 GCA_035764545.1 Solirubrobacterales bacterium
CACATCGCCAACATCGGCTTCTACGGCGCCTCGCTGAAAGTCGGCGGCCGCGCGATGCCTGCCTACATCCCGCACATCGGCGGCAACTTCGAAGGCGGCCCGGTCGCCTTCGGCAAGCGCCTCAAATCGCGCCTGCCGGCCAAACGCGTCCCCGAGGCCGTCGAGCGCTGGATCCGCCTCTACGAGACCGAGCGCAACGAGGGCGAGGAGTTCAGCCCGTTCGCCGAGCGCGTCGGCGCTGAGCCCTTCGAAGCCGCAGTCAAGGACCTGACCCTGCCGTCCGAGTTCAGCCTCGAGACGATGCAAGAGTTCATCGACTGGAACCGCTCCAGCCCCTACGAGGTCGTCCGCGGAGAGGGTGAGTGCGCGATCTGAATCGCGCTACCGCGATGAAGCCGCCTCCCGTAACGCTCTCCGGCACCGTGCCTACACCGGCAGACCTCGACCATGAGGAAATCGCCGCCAAGCTCGAGGACTCCAACGCCTCCGAAGCGCTGGAGTGGATGTTCGAGAACTTCGGCAGCGACCACTACATCGCTTGCTCGTTTCAGAAAACGAGCTCGGTGACGGCGCACCTGGCGAGCACGGTCAACCCCGATGCGCGCTTCTTCTACCTCGACACCGATGTCCTCTTCGAGGAGACCTACGAGACTCGCGACCGCCTCGCCGAGGCGCTGGGGATCGAGTTCGACCGCTTCCACAATTTGACCCTGGAGGAGCAGGAGGCCGAGCACGGGCCGGAGCTCTGGAACCGCAATCCCGACGCCTGCTGCGGGATCCGCAAGGTCGAGCCGATGCGCCGCGCGCTGTCTTCCGTAGACTGCTGGGTCGCCGGCGTCCGCCGGGCAGATTCCAGCTCCCGAGCCAAAACCCCGAAGTTCGGCTGGGACAAGCGCTTCAACCTCTGGAAGCTGAACCCCCTTGCGGACTGGACCGAGCGCGACGTTTGGAACTACATCCGTGAGCACCACCTCCCGTACAACCCGCTTCACGATCGCGGCTACCCGTCGATCGGATGCACCCACTGCACCCAGCCGGTCGAACCGGGTGGGGATCTGCGCGCAGGTCGCTGGACGGGCCTGGCAAAGACCGAGTGCGGGATCAACTAGCGGCAACCGGCAAGCCGCCCTAATTCTTTAACCCTTTCCCCAACCCACAAGGTGAGATGAGCGAGACGATGGCTGAGTTGTCCCTGACCCTTTCCGAGCGCCACACGGCGGACTTCGAGATGATCGGCAACGGCGGTTTTGCGCCGCTGACCGGCTTCCAGGGCTCCGCTGACTGGGAGCGCGTCTGCAGCGAGATGCGGACCACCGACGGCGATTACTGGCCGATCCCGATCACCCTGGCGAGCGACCTCGAGTGCGAGGTCGGCGACGTCATCGAGCTCTCTTCTGACGAAGGTAAGAAGCTCGGTCGCCTCACCGTCGAGGAGATTTGGGAGCGCGACGTCAAGCGCGAGGCCGAGCAGGTCTACGGCACCACCGACGAGGCCCACCCGGGCGTCGCCGCGATCTACGAGGAGGGCAACCGCATGCTGGCCGGCCCGATCGAGGTCGACGCGCTGCCCGACCACGACGAGGCCTTCATGCGCCGCTACAAGACGCCGGCCGAGCACAAAGCCGACTTCGAGGCGCGCGGCTGGAAGAAGATCGTCGCCTTCCAGACCCGTAACCCGATCCACCGCGCCCACGAGTACCTGACCAAGGCCGCGCTGGAGACCTGCGACGGCCTCTTCATCCACCCGCTGATCGGCAAGACCAAGGCCGGGGACATCCCCGCCGAGGTGCGGATGCGCTGCTACGAGGTGCTGATGGAGAACTACTACCCCGAGGACCGGGTCGTGCTCGGCGTCAAGCCGGCGAAGATGCACTACGCCGGGCCGCGCGAGGCCGTCCTCCACGCGATCGTCCGCCGCAACTACGGGGCGACGCACTTCATCGTCGGCCGCGACCACGCGGGCGCCGGTGACTACTACGGCACCTACGACGCGCAGAAGATCTTCGACACGATCGACATCGAGGAGCTCGGGATCGAGCCACTGATGTTCGAGCACACCTTCTGGTGCAACGAGTGCGAGGGCCTGGCTTCGAACAAGACCTGTCCTCATGACGCTGACGCACGCTTGTTCCTTTCCGGGACCAAGGTCCGCGAAATGCTCGGCAACGGCGAACGGCCGCCGCACGAGTTCTCGCGCGACGAGGTCGCCGACATCCTGATCGACGCTTACAAGGAGGACTGACAAACGATGGCTGGTGAGAAGGGCTTCACCCTCTGGTTCACCGGGCTCTCCGGAGCCGGCAAGACGACGATTTCCCGAGTGCTGGAGGGACACCTGCGCGAGCGCGGCTCGAAGCTGGAGATCCTCGACGGCGACATCGTCCGCGAAAACCTCTCGAAGGGGCTCGGCTTCTCGAAGGAGGACCGCGACACCAACATCCGCCGCATCGCCTTCGTCGCTGACCTGCTCAGCCGCAACGGCGTGCCGGTGATCACCGCGGCGATCTCCCCCTACGCGGAGATTCGCAACGAGGCGCGCGAACTGATGGGCGACCGCTTCGTCGAGGTCTACGTCGAGGCTTCGGTCGACACCTGCGCCGACCGCGACGTCAAGGGTCTCTACGCGAAAGCGTTCTCCGGCGAGATCAAAGAATTCACCGGCGTCTCCGATCCCTACGAGGCTCCCGAGAACCCGGAGTTCGTCTGCCACACCGAAAGCGAGACTCCGGAGGAGTCGGCGGAGAAGCTGCTGGCTTACCTTGAGGAGCGGGGGCTTATTCCCGCCAAGGAGGCTGCGGCGGCTTAGTTCTACCTGGATTGTGGATCACGGGGCGGGGAGCGATCCCCGCCCTTTGTCGTTTTACATGAGAAACTCCTTCCATCTGGCATCTGGAAAGGAAATGATCGAAGGCCGTCCCACTCATGCCCTCCTATGGACGGTCCTGGCAGTTCTAGTCTTTGCGCCAACTGCTTCCGGATATACGGTTTTGCTGCGACCGAACGAAGATAGGACCTCGTCTGGGTGGACCATCGTCGGCTCCCCCACCGCTTGGGGTGCTCTCGACGATCCCGTGGTCGAGACCGAAGTCCCTTCCAACGCCGACAACATCACGACGACGGCTACGACCGGTAGTCGCCGCGTCGGCTTGACCACTACTCAACTGGGAGCGGCCAAAATCGTCGCTCCAACTGCCTGGTGGTATACGTCGACTTCCCCGGCCGTCGAAGTGCAGGTTTACGGAACCGGAGGAGGGGCTATCGCCAAAGGGTCAGCGAGTGGCGTGGGCTGGCATTCGCTCTCCTTCAGTCTGAGTGGCGCCCAGTCCCAGGTGGACGCCCTCTACCTCGACTTCAGGCCGACCGCAACCAGCGGCACTCGCACCGTCTCTGCGGCTTTCGTCAAGTTCTCGCTGGAACCAAAGGTTCTTTGGGGCGCATGGATCGACGGGCTCGTCTATACGACTGAAAAAGAAAAAGAAGAAAAAAAAGAAAAAGGAGATGCTCCGTGGGAATCGAGCACCTGGTCCACATTCGACACCCACGCCAGTAAGAGCCCATCCATCGTGCATTTTGGACAGGAAGCGCCATGGGCCCAGAACTTCCAGGAAACACCTCTCCTGGACGCGAAAGTAGGCGGCTCCCTCCCGCTCATGGATATGGACAACGAAGAGCCGCTGATCTACGAAGAAGGGGGCAAAGAACTGGAAAAACGCGTGACCCTGAGCATGATCGCTGAAGGAGCTGTCGATTCTTCGCTGCGTAAATGGGCTGCCGCGGTGGCCAAATACGGCTCCCCCCTTTTCTTCAGGTGGGACTGGGAGATGAACGGGTCTTGGTTCGACTACGGAGATGAAGCAATCGCGAACCCGACCTCCTACAAGGATGCGTGGAAGCATTTCCACGACATCGCGCAAGAAGAAGGCGCTACCAACCTGACGTGGGTCTGGTGTCCCAATGTGACGCCAAATGGCGGCAGCAATCCGATCACCAATTACTACCCGGGCTCCTCCTATGTCGATTGGACGTGCTTGGACGGGTACAACCACGGAACCAATCCGCTAGGGGCAAGCGGCTGGATCTCGTTTTCGAGTCTGTTTTCGCCAGCCTACGCCATGCTTGCGAATAACTATCCCTCCAAGCCGATCATGATTGGTGAGTTCGCGTCGACCGAGGAAGGCGGCTCGAAGGCCGCTTGGATAGCCGATGCCCTGGAAACGCAGGTACCTGCAAATTTCCCCCTGATCAAAGCGGTTGTTTGGTTCAACTGGAACCATCCCGATGGAGGCGGTTACTGGGATTGGCCGATCGAGTCGTCGGCAACGGCTGAAGCGGCCTTTGCGAAAGCGATCGGTTCGCCCGTCTACTCCACCAACACGTTCAGCTCGCCGACGAAACTGGCGCCCATCCAGCCGCTCCCCTAATCGGGACCCCCGGCAGCGCTACTCGGCGAAGCGTTCCAGGAACTTTCGATCCGCCTCTAGGCGCTTCTTAAGGAGCTGCTGGAAGGCCTTGCCTGTACGCAGCGAGACGAGGGCGAAGCCCGCAGGAAACTGCTGAAGACCGGCAAGGCGAAAGTCAAGATGAGGCTCGCGTTCGCCCCCACCGGCGGCACGTCCGCCTCGCTGGCAAAGACGATTCAGCTGAAGCGCACCGTCCGCTGACCTAGGAGTCCGGGAGGGACGGGGCAATCCCGTCCCTCCATCTATTTGGAGAGGCGTTCGAGGATCTCTACCTCTTCTTCCAGGTGCTGTTTCAGGCGCTGCTGGAAGTCCTTGTCCGCGAAACGCGAGGCAATGTAGTTCTCCACCGCTTGCCTGACGACCTCCGACACCGGAACGTCCTGAGTACGCGCGATGGCGGCCAGCTCGGTCGCCATCTGGTCTGGAAGACGGATGCTTATTGCTTTGCTCGGCATGGGCTGTGCCCCGAGTGTAACAGCATATATGCCATAAATATCTTGTCGTAGAGGAGAATGACTTTTCTCTCGTTGTAAGACAATAGCTTTAGAGACGATATGCTATAAAGAATCCCGATGTCCTCGAAACTGAAATTCAGCCGCTTCGTTTCGATCGTGGCCGAGGAGAGGGGCAAATCTGCCGAGGAGGTGGAATCGACGATCTCCAAGGCGGTGGCGGAAGAAGCCCTGACGGCACCCTTCGGAGGAGCCGACGAACTCGTTCTCTATTCGGACCCGATCCTTGAGGCGTCCCTGTGCTGCGTTGAGCTGATTCGCCGCCGCCCCCTTCGCCACGACAACAAGCGGGTTGCTTACAAGTGCCTGCACGAAATGCTCGTCAGGCATCCCTGGGCGCATTTCGATGCCGATCCGAAGAAGATCGCGCAGATGCTGGATGGGGTGGGGGACGAAACGAAGGATGAGGACGAGTTCGTCGACTGGGTCCGCGCAGAAGCGGGAATGGTCGCGTGGCTGCGCTACCAGCAGCGAGGCGGAGCTACGGCTTAGGCGGCACCTGGGGCTCGCCGAGGCCGAAGGTGTCGTAGTCGCCGAACTTGGAGAAGGTCTTGTGGGTGGGGCCGTGGTAGTCGGAGCTGGCGGTGGGGGTGAGGCCGAGCTCGGCGCAGAGGCGCAGGAGGTGCTCGGTCTGCTCCTTGGTGTGGCTCGGGTAGTAGACCTCGATGCCGTCGGGCTTGAGGGAGCGAACGAGGTCCTCGACCTGGTCCGGGTCCTTGACGTCCCAGTAGGGGTGGGCGACGACGGCGACGCCGCCGGCGGCGCGGATCGTCTCGACGGCCTCCTCGGCGGTCGGCCAGCGACGGGGGACGAAGGCCTTGGCGCCGGGCACCAGGTACTCCTCGAAGAAGGGGCCGAGGTCGCCGGTCGCACCCGCCGCCTTGGCGATGTGGGGGCGGCCGATCGAGTCGGCGGCGCCGGACTCGCGGATCGCGTCCTCAAGCGTCAGGTCGAACCCCTCGCGCCGCAGGTTCTCGACGATCTCCCCGGCCCGATCCCGCCGCTCCTGCTGGGCCCGATCGCAAGCCGGAGCCATCTTCTCCAAGTCGATCCAGTACCCGCACACATGCAGGTCTTCCGCGTACCGATGCACGCAAGACATCTCAATCGCCGGCACCAGCTCCACCCCAACCCGCTCCGCAGCCTCCAACGCCGCTGGCACCCCCGCAATCGCATCGTGGTCCGTCAACGCCAGCGTCGTAACCCCAGCTTTCGCGGCTTCAGCGACAACCTCGGCCGGCTCCAACTGCCCATCCGAGACCACCGAATGGCTCTGTAGCTCAATAAGCATCCGCCGCACCCTAACTACGGCCCGGATCGAGGGTCGGG
>DASTYZ010000087.1:0-13985 GCA_035764545.1 Solirubrobacterales bacterium
CCCCACCTGGGCCGTCCTCGTCCTCTTCAGCCTCAATTTCGATCTGCCGGCCGTGCCATTGGTTCTCTGCGGTGCCCTCGCCGCCGCCGGCGGCAGATTCGTGCTCGCGAGCGCGACCCGGCGGCTGCGGCCGCGGTTCTCGAAAGCGCGGCTCGCCCACATCGAGCGCGTCCAGGCGAGGGCCGTCGCAAACCGACGGCGAACCACCGCGGGACTCGGGCTCTTCGCCCTCTCGCCAGTGCCGTCGGGCCAGCTCTTCGTCGGGGCGGGACTGATGACGGTCCCCCTGTTCCCCCTGACCGCGGCCTTCTTCGCCGGCCGCCTGGTCTCCTACTCGATCTACGTCAGCGCCGCCGGCGTCGCCGAGGAGAGCCTCGGCTCGGTCGTCACCGATGCGCTCACCTCGCCGCTGGGCCTCGGCCTACAGGTCGTGATGCTGATCGCACTCGCGGCCGTGGCCGGCGGCCTTCGGCCCGGTGGAAGCGGCCCTCATCGGGGGTCCGCCGACCCTTCGCTGCGGCCTTTCCCGGATGGCGCCCGTCGGGACCGAGCATAGATTCGACCCATGAGATTGCTGCTGGGTGTCGACAAACGAGAGGGAGGCGAGGACGCGCTCGAGCTCGCGCACGCGCTCGCCGGCGGAGAGGGCGGGACCGTGGCGAGCGCGCTGGTCGTCACGGTGCTCTTCACGGGGCCGTTGCCGATGGAGTACGCCCTCCTGCCTGAAGAGGAAGCACACGAAGTCGAGCCGCTCTTCGAGCGGGTTCGGGAGCGCCTCGCGGGCGTCGAAGTCGAGACGCGCGCCTACGGGGGCGGCTCTCCGGCCGGCATCCTCACCACCCTTGCCGAGCAGGAGGACTTCGACGCGATCGTCGTCGGCTCCCCCCACCGCGGCGCCGTCGGGCGAGTGATGGCGGGCAGCGTCGCCACCAGCCTGCTGAATGGAGCACCCGCCGACGTGGCGATCGCGCCGAGGAGCTATGCCCAGGTCGAGCACGACGCTCCGCGGACGATCGCCGTCGGGTACGACGGCACCCCGGAATCCAGAGTCGCCCTGCGACACGCCGAAGCGCTGGCGCATCGCTACAACGCGACGATCAGGGTTCTGACCGTGGTCAGGCCGCCGGTCCCGGCGCCGGTGATGGTGCCGATGGGCTCGATCCCGCAACTCCCGCCGGATCCCGACCGGGTGATCGAGGAGGCAATCGACTCGATCGATCCGCTGCTCGGGGCCGAGCGGGTGCGCTTGGACGGGGATCCGGCGGTCCAGCTGATGGAAGCCTGCGGAGAGGGAGTCGACCTCCTCGTAGTCGGCTCCCGCGGCTACGGTCCGATCGCCAGGGTCCTGCTGGGGTCGGTCTCGCGACAGGTGGTCCACAAGGCACCCTGCCCGGTGCTGGTCGCGCGACGGCCGTGATCTCCTCGAGCAGCCCCAGTGCGAGTTCCACCGTGGCCGGCGACGGCAGTGACCAGAGCTACACCCGTGCGTTCGCCGACCTGCGGCGAGCCGACGTGGCCTTCGCCGGCGGCAAGGGGGCGAACCTCGGCGAGTTGGCCGCCGCCGGGCTACCGGTGCCCCCCGGCTTCGTGATCGGCGCGCCCGCCTACGCGGCGTTCTGCGAGACGCAGGCGCTGCGGGAGCGGATCGCCGAGCGTATGGCGACGCTGGACGTCGAGGACACTGCGGCGCTGGAGCAGGCCGCGACCGAGCTGCGGGCGGAGATCGAGGACGAGCCGCTGCCCCCTGCGGTCGCAGACGCGATCGAGATCGCCTATCGGGACCTCGCCGGCGAAGATCCCGAGGCGGCGGTGGCCGTGCGCTCCTCGGCGACGGCGGAGGACACCGAGGCCGCTTCCTTCGCCGGCATGAACGAGACCCTGCTGAACGTCCGCGGGGTCGAAGCGGTGCTCGACGCCGTGCGCCGCTGCTGGTCCTCCCTCTTCGGAGCGCGAACCATCTACTACCGCGCCAAGCAAGGCCTACCCCAGGCCGAGATGGACATCGCCGTGGTCGTCCAGCGGCAGATCGAGTCGAGCCGGGCCGGGGTCATGTTCACGATCGACCCGGCGAGCGGAGAGCCCGACCACGTCGTGATCGAGGGGGCCTTCGGCCTTGGCGAGTCGGTCGTCTCCGGTTCGGTCACCCCCGACCGCTACGTGGTCGCCAAGGACAGGCTGCGGATCGAGCGCCGTGAGGTCCGGCGCAAGGAGCTGGCGATAGAAGCTGTGGGTGAGGGTGGAACCGCCACCCGCGAGCTGCGCGGAGAGGACTCGCAGCGCCCCGTCCTCAGCGATGAGGAGGTGCGTGAGATCGCCTCTCTCGGCGTCAGGATCGAGCAGCACTACGGGTCTCCCCAGGACACCGAGTGGGCGATCGACCCGGCCGGTTCGGTCTGGATGCTGCAGTCACGGCCGATTACCGCACCCGCGCCCGCAGCGGATACCGGCGCCGCCATCGCGGGGCCGGCAATCCTCCGCGGTCTCGGTGCCGCCCCCGGCAGGGCGAGCGGATCGGTGCGGGTGATCCGCTCGCGCGCCGAGGCAAGCGGTCTGCGCGAGGGCGAGGTTCTCGTCACCCGGATGACGGCGCCCGACTGGGTGCCGCTGATGCGTCGGGCAGCGGCGATCGTCACCGACTCCGGAGGCATGACCTGCCACGCCGCGATCGTCTCCCGTGAGCTCGGGATTCCCTGCTTGGTCGGAACTGGCGAGGCGACCGCCGTCCTCACCGACGGTGAGGTTGTCGGCGTCGACGCCGGGGCCGGGACGGTGACGGAGGGGGCGATGGCGCCGAGCCCGCCCAGCCACAGCGAGGAGCGAGCGCCGGTCGGGCCCCTCGTCACCGGCACGAAGCTGCTGGTCAACCTCTCCGAGCCCTCCCAGCTCTCCCGCGTTGCGAGCCTCGACGTCGACGGCGTCGGACTGCTGCGGGCGGAGCTGATGGTGGTCGAGGCGCTCGAGGGAGTCCATCCCCGGGCGCTGCTCGAGCGTGGCGAAGGCGAGCTCTTCGTCGAGCGGATGTCCGCGTCGTTGCTGGAATTCGCCACCGCCTTCGCGCCGCGGCCGATCACCTACCGCACGATCGACTTCCGCAGCAACGAGTTCCGCGGCCTCGAGGGCGGCGAGCGCTTCGAGCCCGAAGAGGCGAACCCGATGATCGGCTACCGCGGCGCCCTGCGCTACGTCCACGAGCCCGACCTCTTCGGACTGGAGCTGCAGGCGCTGAGCCGGGTCTGGGACGCCGGCCACGACAACCTGCACCTGATGCTGCCCTTCGTCCGCACCCCGCGCGAAGTGGTCGCCTGCCGCGCGCAGATCGAGGCCGCGGGCCTGCTCGCCCGACCTGGATTCGAGCTCTGGCTGATGGCCGAGGTGCCCTCGGTCCTCTTCCACCTCGGCCGCTACGCCAAGCTCGGGATCGCCGGGATCTCGATCGGCTCCAACGACCTCACCCAGCTGCTGCTCGGGGCCGACCGCGACTCCGAGCTCGTCGCCGAGGTCTTCGACGAGCGCGACCAGGCCGTCACCGCCTACATCGCCGAGCTACTGGAAGCGGCCGGCGCGCTGGGGCTGAAGACCTCGATCTGCGGACAGGCCCCCTCCGTCCACCCCGAGTACGCGGAGCTGCTGGTCCGCAGCGGGATCGAGGCGATCTCCGTCAACATCGACGCCGTCGACCGCGCCCGCCGTCTCATCGCAGCCGCCGAGCGGCGGCTGCTGCTCGAGCGCGCTCGCCACGGAGGGGCCGGATGAGGGCCTACCGACTCACCGCCTGGCAGTCGCAGCCCGAGCTCTGCGACGTCCCGGTCCCCGAGCCCGGCCCCGGCCAGGTGCTGATCAAGGTCGCCGGCGCCGGCGCCTGCCACTCCGACCTGCACCTGATGGAGTGGCCGCCGGGCACCCTTGGCTTCGATCCGCCCTTCACCCTCGGGCACGAGAACGCCGGCTGGGTCGAGGCGCTCGGAGCCGGCGTCGAGGGGCTCGAGATCGGCGAAGCCGTCGCCGTCTACGGGCCCTGGGGATGCGGCCACTGCCGCGCCTGTCGGCTCTCGTCCGAGAACTACTGCGAGCGCCAGGCGGAGATCGGCGCCTTCGGCGGCGGCCTCGGCCGCGACGGCGGCATGGCCGAGTACATGCTGGTCCCCCACTCCCGCCTGCTGCTGCCGCTCGGCGACCTCGACCCCCGCGACGCGGCGCCGCTGTCCGACGCGGCGCTGACGCCCTACCACGCGATCAAGCGCTCGCTGCACCTGCTCGTCCCGGGCTCGACCGCGGTCGTGATCGGGGTCGGCGGCCTCGGCCACATGGGTGTGCAGATCCTCAAGGCGCTGAGCCCGGCCCGGATCGTCGCCGTCGACGTCTCCGAGGAGAAGCTGCGGCTGGCCGGCGAGGTCGGCGCCGACGAGACCGTGAAGGCCGGCGAGGGAGCCACTGACGCGATCCGCGAGATCACCGGCGGCCGTGGAGCCGAGCTGGTCGCCGACATGGTCGGCTCCGACGACTCGATCGCGCTCGCCGCACAGGTCGGCCGCTTCGGATCGCACCTGACGATCGTCGGCCTGGCGGGCGGCAAATTCGAGTTCGCCTTCGGGGCCCTGCCCTTCGAGGCGCAGCTCACCATCCCCTACTGGGGCAGCGCCGTGGAGTTGGGCGAGGTGCTCGATCTGGCTCGCGCCGGGAAGATCCGCGCCCACGTCGAGCGCTTCGAGTTGGGGGAAGCCGGCGTGGCCTATCAGCGGATGCGCGACGGCAAGCTCGACGGCCGGGCGGTGATCTGCCCGCACGGGTAGCGCCGATGGCCTTCCTGGACGATCACGATGTCGCCCACGGCGGCCACCAGATCGACGCCGAACAGCTGGTGCTCGGCGCGATCGGGGCGATGCCGGGGATGTCGGTGCTGGTCTTCGACAGCGAGTTCCGCTTCCGGGCCGTGTTCGGCGCGGCGGTGAAGGCGCACGGTCACGACCCCGACCAGATGATCGGAAGGCGCGCGCCGGATGTGCTGCCGGCCGTCGTCTGGAGGCGCCTCGCGCCCCTCTATGCGCGGGTGACCGCGGGTGAGACCTTCGCCACGGAGATCGAAAGCGGAGACCGATCGCGGGTCTACGAGACCACGTTCAGCCCCGTCCTGGGGCCGACCGGGCCGATCGGCGGGATGGTGATGGCGCGCGACGTCACCACCGAGCGCCGCGCCCTGGAGGCGCTGGAGGAAAGCGAGCAGCTGCACCGCATGATCTCGGAGCAATCGGGGGACGTGGTCAGCCGCCTCGACGTCGAGGGCACCTATCTCTACGTGTCGCACGCGTCGTCTCGTCTCTATGGCTGGGATCCCGAGCAGATGGTCAACCACAGCGCCTTTGAGTACATCCATCCCGAAGACCTCGCCACCGCCAGGGCGAAGCAGGCCGAGCTGATCGGCGGTGCCGTCGACGAGGTCACCGCCGAGTACCGGATGCGCTGCGCCGACGGGCGCTACCTCTGGGTGGAGGGGCGGGTCAAGGCGATCCACGGCGAGGAGGGAGAGGTCTCCGGCCTACAGGCCGCGACCCGCGACATCGGCGAGCGCAGGCAGACCGAAGAGGAACTGCGGCAGGCGAAGGAGATGTTCGAGCTGGCCTTCAGTGCGGCGCCGATCGGCATGGCCCTCTTCGATCCCCAGGGTCGCTGGCTGAGGGTGAATGCCGCGCTCGCCGCGCTGGTCGGACGCGACCAGCAGGCGCTCCTCGCCACATCGCTTCCCGAGATAACCCACCCCCGCGACCGCGAGGCCGATCGCCGTCTGCTCCGGCAGGCCACGGAAGACGGAGCGGAGAGCTACCGGGTCCAGAGGCGGCTACTGCACGCCTCCGGCCACACCGTCCCCGCTCAGCTCTCCGTGTCGCTGGTCAAGAACGCGAATGGCAGTCCGCGTTGGTTCATCGGGCAGTTTGAGACGCTGTGACCCCGCTCGATCGGCGCGGCGGACACGGCATGATCAGGCGGTGATCAGCCCGTGATCGAGCGCGTACCGGGTCAGCTCGGGGCGGCTGCTCAGCCCGAGCTTCTGCTGGATATGGGCGCGATGGGTCTCCACGGTGCGGATGCTGAGGTCGAGCTGCTCGGCGACCTCGCGGTTGGTGTGCCCCAGCGCCATCAGGCGCAGGACCTCGGTCTCGCGCGGTGAGAGCGGCTGATCGTCGTCCCCTGCCCCCTTCGTGAGCCCGGCCGCAACAGCCGCGGGCAGGTAGCGACGGCCGGCGGCGGCGGCCCTCACCGCCTCGATCAGCTCGAGGTGGGCCGCGTCCTTGAAGAGGTAGGCGAGCGCTCCTTCCTCGAGCGCCGCGCGAGCGAGGGAGAGGTCGCGCTCCATCGTCAACAGCACGATCCCGGCATCCGGGGCAAGTGCTCGCAGGTCGCCGAGCGCGTCGACGGCTAGACCGTCGGGGAGGTTCACGTCCAGCACCAGGACGGTCGGGGCGGCAGCGGCGGCGACCGTCCTCGCCGCGGCGAGGTCGCCCGCCTCGCCCACCACCTCGAGATCGTCCTGCCCGTCGAGAAGGGATCGCAGCGCGCTTCGCACCACCGCGTGGTCGTCGACGAGGACGACGCTGATCGCCTCTGCGCTCTCGGACGCCTCACCCATACGGGCCAGGGTAAACGGCGCTGCGCTCGCGAGCGCAGCTGCGGGTTCCCCGCACACGAGCTTGTTGAGAGGCCCGGATGGCGCCGAGGGACGCGCCGATGACGATGGGTCTCACCTTGTTATCGACGCAGCAAAGGAGCGGGTCATGGAGGAGATAGCAGGCAACGGCAACGGCGGCGCAGCCGTCGAGCAGCCGAAGCTCAAACGCAGCATGGGCCTCTGGATGGCCACGGCGCTGGTGATCGGCAACATGGTCGGCTCAGGGATCTTCCTCCTACCCGCCTCGCTCGCCGCGGTCTCCGGGCCGATCTCGATCTTCGGCTGGGTCTTCACCGGCATCGGCGCGATGCTCCTGGCCCTCGTCTTCGCCCGGCTCGGCCGCGCGATGCCTCGCACCGGCGGGCCGTACGCCTACGCGCGGCGGGCCTTCGGCGACTTCATCGGCTTCCAAACCGCCTGGGGCTACTGGATCGCCGCCTGGGCCGGCAACGCCGCGATCGCCGTCGCCTTCGTCGGCTACCTGGCGGTCTTCTGGGGGGAGCTGGGAACCAACAACCTGCTCGCCGCCCTGGTCGGCATCGGCGTGATCTGGCTACTGACCGCGGTCAACGTGATGGGTACCCGCGAGAGCGGCGCCGTCCAGGTCGCCACCACCGTCCTCAAGTTCGTCCCGCTCGCCGTGATCGGCGTCATCGGGCTCTTCTTCTTCAACAGCGACAACGTCACGCCCTTCGCCCCGGACGGAGGCTGGAGCGCGATCTCCGCCGCCGCGCCGCTGACGCTGTGGGCGTTCATCGGCCTCGAGTCGGCAACGGTCGCCGCCGGCGAGGTCAAGGACCCCGAGCGCAACATCCCCCGGGCGACGATCTACGGCACGCTTGCCGCGACCATCGTCTACATCATCGGCACGATCGCGGTGATGGGCGTGATCCCGACCGAGACGCTCGCCGGCTCGACCAGCCCCTTCGCCGACGCTGCCGGAGTGATGTTCGGCGGCAGCTGGGACAAGATCATCGCCCTGGTCGCCCTCGCCTCAACCTTCGGCGCTCTCAACGGCTGGATCCTCCTGCAGGGAAGGGTGCCACTTGCTGCAGCCGAGGACGGCCTCTTCCCGGAGCAGTTCGCCAAGGTCCACGGCGAGCGGCGGACGCCGGTCTTCGGCCTCGTCGTCTCCTCGGTCCTGGTCTCCGGCCTGATGCTGATGAACTACACCAAGGGCCTGGTCGACGCCTTCACCTTCATCATCCTCCTCGCCACCCTGACCACCCTGGTCCCCTACGCCTACTCGGCCGCGGCCCAGGCTCACCTCTATTTCACCGAACGGGAGATCTTCGAGCGCGGCAGCTTCATCCGCGACACGGTGATCGCCGGCCTCGCCTTCGCCTACTCGGTCTGGGCGATCACCGGCTCGGGGAAGGACATCATCGCCAAGGGGTTCGTCCTCCTCCTGGCCGGGATCCCCGTCTACGTCCTGATGAAGTGGTGGCAGGCCAGGCAGGCCGAGAAAGCCGCTTCCGAGCTGGTCGCACCACCCGCACGCGTTCCCCCTTCCCCGCGTGCGGGAGCCGTGACCGCGATGAGGAAGGACTCCTGAGATGGAGACCTCCACGTCGACTGCAAACGCCTCCGCGTCGTTCCCTGACGGCGCGGAGGCCACGCAGCCCTCACCCCGGCTCCACGTCGGCTCGGAGATCGGCACCCTGCGACGGGTCATCCTCCACCGTCCCGGCCTGGAGCTGCAGCGGCTGACCCCGGCCAACAAGGACGAGCTCCTCTTCGACGACGTCCTCTGGGTCAAGCGGGCCCGCCAGGAGCACGATGCCTTCGCCGATGCGCTCTCCGAGCGCGACGTCGAGGTCCTCTATCTGCACGAGCTGCTGGCTCAGACCCTCTCGATCGAGCCGGCAAGGGAGGAAGTGCTCACCGGGACCCTGACGGCCGCGGGACTGGGCGGCCGTCTCGGTCCCGAAGTCCGGGAGTGGCTGGCGGGGCTCGACGGGGCCGACCTGGCCCAGCGCCTGATCGGCGGGATCACCTACGAGGAGCTCCCCTTCGAAAGCGACTCGCTGGTCGCGCAGGTCGCCCGTCGCGACGGCTTCGTCCTACCGCCGCTGCCGAACCACCTGTTCACGCGGGACACTTCGGCCTGGATCTACAACGGCGTCACTGTCCACGCGATGGCGAAGCCGGCGCGGCGACGGGAGGCGATTCACCTCGCGGCGATCTACCGCCACCACCCGCTCTTCGCCGGCGTCCCGCACGAAGTCTGGAGCGACGGCCTCGGCGGCCCGGCGCGCCTGGAGGGCGGCGACGTCCTCGTCATCGGCAGCGGCTGCGTGCTGATCGGGATGGGCGAGCGCACCACCCCCGCCGGGGTCGAGCTGCTGGCCCAGCGCCTCTTCGACGCCGGCGCCGCAGATCGGGTGATCGCGGTGGTGCTGCCGGCGCAGCGATCGAGCATGCACCTCGACACGGTGATGACGATGGTCGACCGCGACGCCTTCACCGTCTACCCGGAGCTGCGTGACGCAATGGTGGGGTACACGCTGACGCCGGGCCCAGAGGGGGTCAAGGTCGAGCGCGAGGAGGAGCTCTTCACGGCGATCGGCCGCGCCCTCGACGTCGGGCCCCTGCGCCTCTTCGAGACCGGCGGCGACAGCTTCGAGTCTCAGCGCGAGCAGTGGGACGATGGCAACAATGTCCTCGCGATCGCACCCGGCGTCGTCCTCGCCTACGAGCGCAACGTCGATACCAACACCCGCCTGCGCCACGAAGGGATCGAGGTGATCACGATCGCCGGCGCCGAGCTCGGACGCGGTCGCGGCGGCCCCCGCTGCATGTCCTGTCCGATCGAGCGCGACGCCTGAGGATCGCCCTGAGCAACGGTCGATCGCGATTCGACCCCGAGGAGCGCGTCGACCTGCTCCTGCGCGATCTCCGCGCCTCGCGGGGCGGGCTCTCCGGCCGGGAGGCTGAACGTCGCCTCCTCGCCGTCGGACCGAATCGGCTGGAGCGCCGCGGTGGCCGGCGCTGGCCTGGGCAGCTCGCCCGCCAGTTCACTCACCCACTCGCCCTGCTGCTCTGGGGCGCCGCCGCGCTGGCCGCGATCGCCGGGATAACGCCGGTGGCGGTTGCCGTGGTGGTCGTGATCCTCCTCAACGCCGCCTTCGCCTTCTTTCAGGAGCGCCAGGCCGAGCGGGCGGTGGAGGCTCTACAGGGCTACCTGCCGCAAGCGGCGGAAGTGATCCGCGATGGGCAACGGGTCAGTGTCGAGGCCGAGGCGCTCGTGCCGGGTGATGTCCTCCTGATCGAGGAGGGATCGCGGATCTCGGCCGACGCGCACATCTTCGAGGGGACCGTCGACGTCGACGTCTCGACCCTGACCGGCGAGTCGGTCCCGGTCTCCCGTTCCGCCGCGGCCCCCCACGCCCACACGCCACTGCTGCAGGCCCAGGAGATCGTCTTCAGTGGAACCACCTGCACCGGCGGGGAGGCCAAGGCGCTCGTCTTCGCAACCGGGATGAACACCGAGCTCGGCCGGATCGCGGCCCTCTCCCAGCGCGTCGAGGTCGAAGAGAGCCCGCTGGAGCGGCAGGTGCGCCGGGTCGCCTGGCTGATCGCCGGGGTGGCGTTGGCGATGGGCCTGGCCTTCATCCCGCTGGCGGCCTTCGGCGCCGGGCTTCCCTTCTCCGATTCCCTCGTGCTCGCGATCGGTCTGATCGTCGGCAACGTGCCCGAGGGGTTGCTCCCGGTGATCACGCTGGCCCTGGCCGGAGGAGTGGCGGGCCTGGCGCGCCGGGGCGCGATGGTCAAGCGGTTGAGCGCCGTCGAGACGCTGGGCTCGACCGACGTGATCTGCACCGACAAGACCGGCACCCTGACCGAGAACCGGATGCGGGTCACGGCGATTTGGAGCGCCGGTCGCGGACTCGATCTCGAGCACGGCGTGCCCCCCGCGTCTGACGACTCGAACCTGCTCGACCTGGCCGGCGCGATGGCAGCCTGCAACAACGCCCGTGAGGACGAGGACGGCGAGCTCCTCGGCGATCCGACCGAGACGGCGATGCTGAGCACCGCTCACGCCCTCGGAGCCGGCGGCGAGACGGCGACACACAGGTTGGCCGAGTTCCGCTTTGAACCGGCGCTGAAGCGGATGTCCACTGTCGACAGCGCCGGCGCGCGGGTCTGGGTCAACGCAAAGGGGGCGCCGGAGGCGATCCTCGGGCTTTGCGAGTGGGTCGTCGCGGACGAAGGGAAGGTCGCCCTCGACCCTGAGCGCCTCGACGCGTTGCAGCGAACCGTCAACGACTATGCCGACGACGGCCTCAGAGTCCTTGCCGTCGCCAGGCGGACCGCGCCGGATGGCCACCTCACCCGCGAGGAGGCCGAGCGGGGACTGACCCTGCTCGGGCTGGTGATGATGCACGACCCGCCGCGGCCCGAGGTGGCCGCGGCCGTCGGACGCTGCCATGAGGCGGGGATTCGGATCATCGTCGTCACCGGCGATCACCCGCGCACCGCGGTGGCGATCGCTCGCAAGATCGGGATCGCCCGCGCCAACCCCCGGGCGATCACCGAGGATGAGCTGGAGGCGATGGGCGACGCCGAGCTCGACGCCGCCCTGCGCGACGGCGGCGAGCTGATCTTCGCCCGCTCCACCCCGGAGGCGAAGCTGCGGATCGCCGACGCGCTCCGGGCCCAGCGCCATGTCGTCGCGATGACCGGCGACGGCGTCAACGACGCACCCGCCCTGCGCACCGCTGACATCGGGGTGGCGATGGGCCGCTCCGGCACCGACGTCGCCCGCGAGGCCTCGACGATGGTGTTGACCGACGACAACTTCGCGACGATCGTCGCCGCCATCGCAGCGGGCCGGCGGATCTACGACAACATCCGCAAGTTCATCCTCTACATCTTCGCCCACACGACGCCGGAGGTGACCCCGTTCATCGTCTTCGCTCTCAGCGGCGGAGCGATCCCGTTGCCGCTGACGGTGCTGCAGCTGCTCGCCTTCGACGTCGGCACCGAGACCCTGCCGGCGCTTGCCCTGGGCCAGGAGAAGCCCGAGCCGGGGATCATGAGCCGCCCGCCGCGGCCGCGCTCGCAGAGCATCATCACCCGCGCGATGCTGGTCCGGGCCTGGCTCTTTCTCGGCCTGATCTCCGCCGTGCTGGGGATGAGCGCCTTCTTCTACGTGCTGCTGCGCTCCGGCTGGACCATGGGCGATGCGACCGGGGCCGGGACGCCGTTGCACCACGCCTACCAGCAGGCCACCACGATGACCTTCCTCAGCATGGTCGCCTGCCAGATCGGAACCGCCTTCGCCGCCCGCACCGAGCGCGCCTCGCTGCGCTCGATCGGGGTCTTCAGCAACCCGCTACTGCTCTGGGGGGTGGCCTTCGAGCTGGCCCTGACCGCGGTCCTGATCTACCTGCCCCCCTGCCAGGATCTGCTGGGGACCGCCGCCCTGCCGGTAGAGGACCTCTTCCTCGTCCTCCCCTTTCCCTTCATCGTCTGGGGTGCCGATGAGCTGCGTCGATGGAGGCTCAGGCGGGCGAAGGGGCGACCTGCGTCCCCGCCTCACCGCGAGCTATCGCGACCGCGTCCTTGAGGTCACCGATCGCGGCCCGGCGACCGGTGGCTTCCACGAAGCGGCAGGCGGCCTCGACCTTGGGGCCCATCGAGCCGGCCTCGAAGTCGTGCTCGCGCAGCTCCGCGGGCGTGGTGCTGCCCAGCGCGCACTCGTTGTCGCGTCCCCAGCCGAGACGGACGGCGGAGACGTCGGTCAGCATCATCAGAAGGTCGGCGTCGATGCGTCGGGCCAGCAGCGAGGCGGTCAGGTCCTTGTCGACCACGGCCTCGACGCCTTTCATCATCCCGGCGCCGTCGACGGTTACGGGAATCCCGCCGCCGCCGGCACAGATGACGAGGACACCCGCCTCGATCAACAGGCGCAGGCTGTGCAGCTCGACGATCGCGTGGGGCTCGGGTGAGGGCACGATGCGCTGGGCGTCGGAGCCATCCCCCCGGAAGGTCCAGCCATGCTCGGCGGCCAGGCGCTCGGCCTCGTCGTGGGGATAGAGGGGGCCGATCGGCTTCGTCGGAGCCGCGAAGGCCGGATCGTCGCGGGCGACGACCACCTCGGTCAGGAGCGTGACGAGATCGCGGTCCGGCAGGGTGTTGCGAAGGGCGAGCTCGATCATGTAGCCGACCATGCCCTCGCTCTCGGCCCCCAGCACGTCGAGCGGATAGGACGCGGCTCCATCGTAAGCGGCGTTCTGCAGCGCCAGCAATCCGACCTGGGGACCGTTGCCGTGGGTGATCACGAGTTCGTGCTCGGAGGCGATCGCGGCCAATCCCGCCGCCGCCGCTTGGACGTTCTTCTCCTGGGTCGTGGCATCGGCGGGATCGCCACGGCGCAGGAGGGCGTTTCCACCGAGTGCGACAAGTATCCGCATGGCCCCACGGTGGCGGCTCCGGAGGCCCCGGCCATCGGTGCTAGTCCACATCTCGCCCTGCGGCGCCTCACGGGGCACGCGGAGCAGTGGCAAACTCCGACTGAGGCGATGCCCACCGACCAGCAGATAACCGTCGTCCTGGCTGACGACCACAACGTGATCCGGGCCGGGTTGCGGAGCATGCTCGAAGCGGAGGGCGACATGCGCGTGATCGGCGAGGCCGCCGATGCCCCCGCGGCGGCGAAGCTGGCTGAGGACAGGCGCCCAGAAGTCCTCGTGCTCGACCTGCAGATGCCAGGCGCGGAGCCGCGCACGGACATCCCCCGCCTGCGCGAGCTCCTCCCGGAGACCGCGGTGGTCGTCCTCACCATGCAGAACGACCCCCGCCTCGCCCGTGACCTGCTGCGCGCCGGCGCCGCGGGCTACGTGCTCAAGCAGGCCGCCGAGCGGCAGCTGCGCGAGGCGATCCGGGCGGCGGCGGCCGGCGGCTCCTACATCGACCCGGAGCTCGGCGGCGCGCTCGCCAAGCTCGAGGCCGACCCGCTCGAGGGCCTCAGCCCCCGCGAGCTCGACCTTCTGCGCCTCGTCGCCCTCGGCCACACCAATCGCGAGATCGGCGAGCAGCTCTTCCTCAGCGTCAGGGCGATCGAGGTGAACCGGGCCAAGCTGTTCGAGAAGCTGGGGCTGGAGTCGCGTCCGGACCTGGTCCGCTTCGCGATCGCCAACGGCGTCATCGAGCCCCGCGGGGACCTCGGTGCCTGAGTCGATCAGCCGCCGCTGACGGGAAGGGTCGCGACCACCTCGCTACCACTCTGCGGCTCCGAGCGGACGGTGATCTCGCCGCCGAGCAGGGCGACCCGCTCGCGCATCCCGATCAGGCCACGGCCCTCGTTCTCGGGGGCGGC
>DASTYZ010000088.1:0-10176 GCA_035764545.1 Solirubrobacterales bacterium
CTCGTACTTCGGCAGCGGCCAAAGTTCGTCGGCGACGACCCGCTCGAGTTTGTCGGCCGCCTCGCGAACGTTGTCCATCGCCGCCAGCTGCTTGTCGCGGGCGTGCTTGGCCATCTCCAGGCCCTCGAGCCCGGGGTCGGCATTGGCCGCGTCCAGTTCGCCGAGCCCGGCGACGAGCTCGTCGACGAGGCCGCGGACCTCGCCCTCGATCGCCGAGACGCCGGACTCGCCGATCAGGGCGAGGTAGCGCAGGGCAGCCGGCAGGATCATCGTCTTGGCGATCGAGAAGGCCGTCTCCGCCTCGATGTTGGCGCGGAGCCAGTACTGCTCGACCCAGACCTCGAAGCGGGACTCGAGCTCCGCCTTCGAGAGCACCTGGTAGTTCTCGAACGCCTGAACGGTGCTGTCAGCGAGGACCTCCGGCAGCGCATCGGGGGTCGTGCGCAGGTTCTTCAGCCCCCGGCGCTCGGCCTCCTGGTGCCACTCGTCGGAATAGTTGTCGCCGCTGAAGCAGACCTGCTTGTTGGCGAGGTAGCTCTCTTTGACGATCTCCATCACGGCCTGCGGCATCTGCTCGCCGCCGCTCAGCTTCGCCTCCAGCTTGCCGGCGAGCTCGTCGATCGCCTCGGCCGCGATCGTGTTGAGGACCGTGTTCGGGAAGCCGAGCGACATGCTCGAGCCCAGCGCCCGGAACTCGAATTTGTTGCCGGTGAAGGCGAACGGCGAGGTCCGGTTGCGGTCGCCGCCGTGCATCGGCAGCGGCGGCAGCACCGTCGCCCCGAGGTCGAGGTAGGAGGCCGGCGTGTTCGGGTCGCCGAGCCCGGTCGAGATCGCCTCGAACGCTTTTTCCAGCTCGGCGCCGAGGAAGATCGAGATGATCGCCGGCGGCGCCTCGTTGGCCCCGAGGCGGTGGTCCTGGCCGATGTTGGCGACCGAGGCACGCAGCAGCCCCTGGTGCTTGTTGACCGCCTGGATCACCGCCGTGCAGAAGAACAGGAAGTGGATGTTGTCGGCCGGCGTCTCGCCCGGGTCGAGCAGGTTGAAGCCGGTGTCGGTCCCCATCGACCAGTTGTTGTGCTTGCCGGAGCCGTTGACGCCGGCGAACGGCTTCTCGTGCAGGAGGCAGACGAGGCCGTAGCGGCGGGCAACGCTCTCCAGCGTCTGCATCAGCAGCTGCTGGTGGTCAGAGCCGACGTTGGAGTTCTCGAAGATCGGCGCGATCTCGTACTGCGCCGGCGCCACCTCGTTGTGGCGGGTCTTGACCGGGATCCCGAGCTTGCGCATCTCCAGCTCGGACTCGAGCATGAAGGCGAGCACCCGCTCCGGGATCGAGCCGAAGTAGTGGTCGTCGAGCTCATGGCCTTTCGGCGGCTTGGCACCGAAGAGGGTGCGCCCGGTCGCGATCAGGTCGGGCCGCTCGAAGAAGTACTGCTCGTCGATCAGGAAGTACTCCTGCTCGGGGCCGACGGTGGTGAAGACGCGCTGGCTCTGCTCGTCGCCGAGCAGGCGCAGCGCCTTGATCGCTGAGCGGCTGAGCGCGTCCATCGAGCGCAGAAGCGGAATCTTTGCGTCGAGGGCCTCGCCGGTCCAGGAGGCGAAGGCGGTCGGGATGCAGAGCAGGGCCCCGTTCGGGTTCTCGAGGATGAAGGCGGGGCTGGTCGGGTCCCAAGCGGTATAGCCGCGGGCCTCGAAGGTGGCGCGGACGCCGCCGGTGGGGAAGGAGGAGGCATCGGGCTCGCCCTGGATCAGCTCCTTGCCGGAGAAGCCGGCGAGCGACTGGCCTTCGCCGCTGGGCTCGAAGAAGGAGTCGTGCTTCTCGGCGGTGGAGCCGGTCAGCGGCTGGAACATGTGGGTGTAGTGGGTGGCGCCGTTCTCCAGCGCCCACTCCTTCATCGCCTCGGCGACCGCGTCGGCGAGGGTGGGGTCGAGCGCCTCGCCGCCCTCCAGCGTCGTCTGCAGCTTCTCGAAGACGTCCTTCGGCAGCCGGTCCTTCTGGACGGCGACGGAGAAGACGTTCTGGCCGAAGGGATTGTTCTCCGGGAGGGTCAGGTCCTGCGCGCCGAGGGCCCCTCCGTTGGAGCTCCACTGCGCTGCGGTCACGTTCTGCTGGCGATTACGGGTCATCGGTTCGGGTTCTCCCCCACTAGGCGCGCGCCTGTTCCGGGCGCGATTGATTGAAAGTCTTAGTCCCTCGAAAAGAGCGCCACAGAGCCTAATAGGGGCTCAGCTATCGCGCTTTTGTACCGCCGTACAAAGCTGGACCTCAGGCGGTTGTCCCCTCTGTCGGGCCGCGCCGGAAGACGTGAAGGACGCCGCACGGCTCGAACCCGAGCTTCTTGTAGAGCAGGCGCGGCCAGTCCTCGGCGTCGGCGACGATGAAGGTCTGGCGGTGCCCGGCCTCGCGGGAAGCCGCGATCGCCGCCCGGATCACCGCTTTCGCCAGCCCTTGCCCGCGCGCGGCGGCGAGCGTGCCGACGTCCTCGACCTGGCCGATGTCCCCGGCGGAGAGGAGGCAGCAGGCCGCGGCGGGGTTTGCCGCCGGCGCGACGAACCAGCGATCGCCGCCCGCCTCGCCCGTCCGCCGGCCCATCTCCAGGAGCTGATCGGCGGTCTCGTCGAGGTTGTCGGTGTCGGCCGGGAACTCGGCGCGGATCAGCTCGCGCCGCAGGTCTTCGCAGCCGGCAAGGGGGGTCTCCAGGGCATCGGCGCTCGCTTCGGCCTCCGCGCCCTCGCGGAGGAGCATGTAGAGGTTTCGCTCCACTTCCCATCCCGGGAGACCCTCGATCTCCGGTGCCAGCCTCTCGCCGTCCCCCTCGTCGCGGATTGCGAGGGCGCGGTGCGCATAGGCGCCGAGACTCTCCTCCGCCGCGGCGACCACCTGCGACGGCGTCATCCCGGCGCGCTCGATCAGCGCCCAGTTGGCATCCCACGCCAGGGGCAGCGCGGGGGAGAGGAAAGCTTGGCCCCACTCGTAATCGACGACCTCTTCGTTCGAACGCCGGTCGAGCGCGAGCTCGAAGTCGAGCAGCTGGTCTCGCATAGACCGAGCGTAGACGGGTGAATCAGCCGAGGGGGGTGGCGCTGAAAAGGCCGAGGGGATGGCGCAGGCGAAAGCCGCCGGTGGAGCGCATCACTTCAGACCAGCCGGGGCCGCTGCGGTCGCCGTCTTCGGTGTAGGAGGTGTCCCAGCGCAGGCCGGCGATCACGGCGAAGACATGTTCCTTGTTGGCGTAGATGCGGACCCAGCTGCCGGCGCCGCCGCCTCCCCAGCGCATGAACCCGGTCGAGTCGAGTGGCGATTCGAGCAGGCCGGCGGCGTGCATCACGTAGCTGACCGAGCCCGAGCAGTCGTAGCCGCGAGAGTTCCAGCTGCGGTGCCCACCGCCCCAGACGTAGGGACGGTGGCGAATCCGGTTCGCGGCTTCGATCATCGCCTTCACCGCGGGGGGCGCCGAGGGCGGGGCGACGGCGCGGCCGCCGGGCGTCAGCGTCGCATCGGGCACCGCGGCCGAGGCCTGGGCGGCACCGAGCAGGGCGCCGCCGCAGAGCAGCGCGCACGCGATCGTCGACAGCTTCTCCCGCCTTCGCATGAAGGTCCTGTATCGACGCCGGGCTCAGGAGACTTGAGCGAGGTCCGGCGGCGAGCCGGCAGCGATCAAGGAGCCCATCAGGACGCCGAGCAGGAGGTCGCGCATTTCCTCGCGATCGGGGTCGCCGCGCTCGATCCAGGCGAGGCAGGCCCCGTCCATGAACCAGAGCCAGCCGCTGACTGCGATCCGCGCTTTCGGCGGCGCCCCGTCGCTGTAAATGCCCTCGAGGATGCGGTCGGCGGTGACCCGCCGCACCTCTTCGACCAGCTCGCGGATCTGCGGCACCGCGGTCGCGCTCTGCATCAGGTTGCGGTAGGCGACCGAGTTCTCCTCGACCAGGGCGAGGAAGCCGTCGAGGCTCTTGGCCAGCTGCTCGACGGGGGGAAGGTCGGGGTCGGGCTCCGTGCTCACCCGCAACCGCTCTGCCCAGGTGCTCAGCGTCTCCTCGAAAAACGCCTGCTTGCTGGGGAAATAGTGGTACAGGAGCGCCTTCGAGATGCCCACTTCGGCAGCGATCTTGTTCATCGAGAGCTCGTCGTAGGTGTGGCTGGTGAAGAGCTCGGCGCCGCGCTCGAGCAGCTGCGCGCGGCGCTCATCGACGTCCATTCGGCGGTAGGCGGGCTCGCTCATGTGCCGGAAGTGTAGCGAGTTGTTGACCGGTGGTTGACAAGATTGCTACGGTGTTGACCGTCGGTCAATAACGGATAAAGGAGAAGACCATGAACGACGAGTACGTCCCGCCCGCTTTTCGCCATCGCTCGGACCCACCGCCCAGCCAACCCCCGCCAGAGCATCGGCCACCGCCGGCGCCGAACCCGATCTCCAGGATCGAGTTCGAGCGCCTCTTCGGCGGCCGCGTCTTCGCCTGGATGGGAGGGCTCGCGATCCTCCTCGGGGTCGTCTTCTTCCTGCGCTCGGCCGTCGACAGCAGCTGGTTCACCGAGGAGATCCGGACCTTGATGGGGGCGGTGGGCTCCTTCCTGCTGCTCGTCTTCGGCGTCTGGCTGCACGAACGCCGGGGCCATCTCGAGGTCGCCAAGGCGCTGGTTGCCGCCGCGATCCCGGGCTTATTTGCGACGACCGTCGTCGCCACCCAGACCTATGACCTGATCCCGCCCGTGATCGGGTTGGAGGCGGCGGCCCTGATCGGCCTCATCGGCATCTTCATCGCTGTGCGCTGGTCGTCGATGCTGGTCGGCAGCGTCGGCATGCTCGGCGCCCTGGCGGCACCGATGCTGACCGGGACGAGCTCCGAGGCCGGCTCGATCGCCTTCGTCGCGATGGCGCTCGCCGCCAGCGTCGGTGTCCTCCTCTGGCAGCGCTGGAACTGGCTGTCGCTGGGGGCCTTTGCCGTCTCGGCCCCGCAGCTGGTCGACTGGGTGTGGACGAACAAGACGGAGGAGTCGACGCTGCTCATCCTCGCCGTCCTGGTCGGCTTCTGGCTGCTCTACGCGGCCGCGGCCTTCGGCTATGAGCTGCGCAAGCGCGAAGAGGAGAAGCTCCCCGCCGCCTCCTGGCTCCTGCTGTTGGCGAGTAGCACCTTGATCCTCGGCCTCGGCGGTTACGTCCTCGACCGGGTCGACGACCAGGTCGGTCTCAATGTCTGGATCTTCGGTTTCGCCGGGGCCCATCTCCTGCTCGGCGAGATCGCCAGGCGCTTCGGCGTCCACCGCGAAGTCGGTTCGCTGCTGACCGGGGGCGGGATCGGCCTCGCCAGCTTCGGGGTCGCCCACGCCTTCGACGGGCCCACCGTCGTCGCCGCCTGGAGCGCTCTCGCCGCCGCGCTCGCCTTTGTGGCGACTCGCGCCGACGCGACGCCCAACCCGGCGCTCTCCAACGCGGAGCGGCTATCGGTGCTGTCCCTGGTCTTCCTCGGCCTCGGGATTGCGCACGTGCTGTTCGTAGAGGCGCCACCGGTTGCGATCGCGCAAGGGGTCGATGACCTCGGCAGCTCGCTGGTGGCGATCGCCTGCTGTGGCGCCGCCTCTGTCGCTTGCTGGTACTTCGGTCGTGAGGTCGAGCCGAAGACGGCGACCGTGGTCGGCTTCATCGGCAGCGCCTCGTTCGTCTACCTCGGCTCGGTCGCGATCATCGACGCGATCGGCGTCAGCGACGCCGGCAATGCGGGCGAGGTCGGCCAGGCCTGGATGTCGGCCTTCTGGGCGGCGACCGGCCTCGGCGCGATCGTCTGGGGGATGGTGCGGCGGGAGCCGAACGTCCGCCTCGGCGGCCTCGCCCTGCTGGCGGTCACGATCGTCAAGGTCTGGACCTACGACCTCTCCGAGCTCGAGGACATCGCCCGTGCGATCTCCTTCATCGGCCTCGGACTGCTGCTGCTGGCCGGCGCCTTCGCCTACCAGCGCTTCAGTCCCAGCAAGGAGGAAGAGGCCGAAGAAGCGTTCGAGGAGGAGTTCGCTTAGGGCCGATGAGCGGGAGCCGCGGGCATCTGTGTAGCCTGCGGTTCCCGCGGCCCTGCCGCCCTGCAAAGCCAAAAAGTGGAGGAAGCCTCTTAATGTTCGTCTCGAAGGCCGCCGTCGTCGGCGGCGGCACCATGGGTGGCGAGATCGCGCAGGCGATCGCCGCCGCAGACATCCCCGTCGTCGTCAAGGACATCGACCAGAAGTTCGTCGACGCGGCCGTCGAGAAGGCCCGCGCCGTCACCGAGGGCCAGCTCTCCCGCCTGGTCAAGAAGGAGAAGCTGACCCAGGAGCAGGCCGACGCGCGCCTCGCCGAGGTGATGGGCAACGTCATCGGCACCACCACCTACGAGGAGTTCGGCGACGTCGACTTCGTGATCGAGGCGGTGCCGGAGAAGATGGAGATCAAGCAGTCCGTCTTCCGCGAGATCGACGCCGCGACGCCGGGGCACGCGATCCTCACCTCCAACACCTCCTCGCTCTCAATCACCGAGATCGGCGAAGCGACGCTGCGGCCCGACAAGGTCGTCGGCTTCCACTTCTTCTACCCGGCCTCGATCATGCCGTTGGTCGAGGTGATCGTCGGCGAGGACTCCTCGCAGGAGACCGCCACCGCCGCCTACAACTTCGCCCAGGCGATCAAGAAGCAGCCGATCGTCTGCGGTGAGGTCCCGGGCTTCGTCGTCAACCGCATCCTGATGGCGACGATGGGGGAGATCTGGCGCGCCCAGGAGGAGAAAGGGCTGTCGCTGAAGGGGATCGACGAGGCGATCGCCGGCGCCCAGCTGGCGCCGATGGGCCCGTTCTTCCTCACCGACCTGCTCGGCCTCGACACCGTCTTCCACGTCGCCGAGCACCTCAACGAGTCCTACGGCGAGAGCTTCTACGTCCATGAGGGCCTGCGCGGCCTCGTCGGCGAAGGCAAGCTCGGCGCCAAGACCGGCGGCGAGGGCTTCTTCAAGGACGGCGAGCAGAACGTCCCCGGCGACGCCGCGCCCGACGGCGAGGAGCTGGTGGCGATGTTCTCCAGCCGCGCCCTGATCGAGGCCTGTCTGCTGGTCGAGGAGGGGATCTGCTCGGTCCGCGACATCGACCTCGGGATGATGGCCGGGGCCGGGTTGGACCCGCGCAAAGGCCTGCTGCCGCCGTTCTGGAAAGCCGACGTCACCGGCCTCGACAAGGCGCTGGAGACGATGGAGAACCTGGAGGAGAAGTACGGCGAGCGCTTCGCTCCCCCGATCACCCTCAAGCGCCTGGTCGCCCAGGGCCGCCACGGGCTCTCGACCGGCCAGGGCTTCTACCCCTACCCGCAGGCTGACGAGGGCGAGCAGGCCGAGACGGTGAAGCTGGAGACCCGCGGCGACGTCGCGATCGCCTGGCTCGCCAACCTGCCGATGAACTCGATCTCGCCGCAGGTGATCGCCGACCTGGAGACGGTCTGGAACCGGGTCAAGGAGAGCGGGGAGATCGGCGCGATGGTCGTCGCCTCCTCGGTCCCGGTCGTCTTCTCGGCCGGCGCCGACATCAAGGCGTTTACGACGCTCGACGAGCAGAGCGGGGCGGACCTGATCCACCGCGCCCACGCGCTCTTCCGCGACTTTGGACAGGCCCGCGTGGTGACGATCGCCGCGGTCAACTCGATCGCCTTCGGCGGTGGCTGCGAGCTGGCGATGGCCTGCGACGTGCGGATCGCCGCCGAGGCCGCCGTCTTCGGTCAGCCCGAGGTGAAGCTGGGGATCATCCCCGGCTTCGGCGGCACCCAGCGGCTGCCGCGCCTGGTCGGCCAGAGCAAGGCGTTGGAGCTGAACCTGGTCGGCGACGCGATCCTCTCCGAGGAGGCGCTGGAGCTCGGCCTCGCCAACCGGGTCGTCCCCGACCACGAGCTGTTCGAGACGGCGCTGATGTGGGGCCGCAAGCTCGGCGCTCAGGCGCCGGTCGCGGTTGAGCAGATCAAGGCGGTCTCCGCCAACGGCGACATCGACGCCGGGATCGAGGCCGAGAAGCGGGGCTTCGCCACCGCCTTCGGCAGCGAGGACGCGAAGGAGGGCATCAGCGCCTTCCTCGGCAAGCGCACCCCGAAGTGGAGCGGCAAGTAGCAGTCAGCAACGAGGTGGAGAGCCTGGCCGAGCTGCTCGGCCAGGCTCGCTCCGCCGTTGCCCTGACCGGCGCGGGTGTCTCCGTGCCGTCGGGGATCCCGGACTTCCGCACGCCGGAGACGGGGCTATGGGCGAAGGTCGACCCGATGGAGGTCGCCCACATCGACGTCTTCACGCGGGAGCCGGAGCGGTTCTGGTCCTACTACCGGCCGCGGTTCGAAACGCTGGGGGACAAAGAGCCGAACCGCGCCCACGAGGCGCTGGCCGAGCTCGAGCGCCGGGGCCTGATCGAGGGCGTGATCACGCAGAACATCGACCGCCTGCACCGGGCGGCCGGTTCTGAGAACGTGATCGAGGTGCACGGTTCGATCGAGACGTCCTCTTGCGTCACCTGCGCCGCGTCATTCGAGCTAGAGGAGATGGACGGCCTCTTCGACGAGCGCGGGGTCGCTGTCTGCTCGGTCTGTCGCGGCGCGGTCAAACCCGACGTCGTCCTCTTCGGCGAGTTGCTGCCGCAGAGCGCGATGGCGCGGGCGAGCGAACTGGCGGAGCGGGCCGACCTGATCCTCTGCGTCGGCTCCTCGCTGGCGGTCTATCCGGTCGCCGGCCTGCCGCAGATCACCCTCGACCGTGGCGGCAAGCTGGCGATCGTCACCAAGGGCGCGACTCCCTATGACGCCGAGGCGGAGCTGAAGCTCGAGGGCGAGGTCGACGAAGAGCTCGGCGCGCTCGTGGCGGCGCTCGGCTGATGGCCACTCTGCCCGACGCGGTCGTCTTCGACAACGACGGCCTCCTGCTCGATACCGAGTCGGTCTGGACCCGCGCCGAGGAAGACCTCTTCGAGCGGCGGGGGCTGGAGTTCACCCCGGCCGACAAGCGCGAGCTGGTCGGCACCTCGGCTGAGATCGCCGGCGGCATTCTCGAGCGCCGGCTGGGCGAACCGGGACGGGCGACGGAGCTGATCGAGGAGCTGAACGCGCTGGTCGTCGCCGAGCTCGAGCGCGGGGTGGAGGCGATGGTCGGCGCCCGCGAGCTGCTCGAGCGGCTGGCCGAGCGTGGCACTCCGCTTGGCCTTGTCTCCAACTCGCCGCTGCGCTTCGTCCAGCGCTCAATCGAGATCGTCGGCCTGCAGGACCACTTCGACGTCATCCTCAGCGCCCACGAGGTGGCGGCCCCGAAGCCCGCCCCCGATCCCTATCTGGAGGCCTGCCGGCGCCTCGGAGTGGAGCCGGGCCCATCGGTGGTCGCCCTCGAGGACTCACCGACCGGCGTCGCCGCGGCGCGAGCCGCGGGCCTAACGGTGATCGGCGTCCCCTCGATCGAAGGGGTGGCGTTGGAGGAGGCGCATCACATCGCCGAGTCCCTGCTCGACGAGGTGGTCATGCACCACCTCTCGATCTAGCTCGCCCTAACCCCCGACTCTAAGGTTCAGGTCGAGGGTTAACCTTTGAGGATGCGACGGCGGCGCAGCACCCGCTCGCAGATCTCGAGCAGGTCCTGCACGCTCTGCCGCTGCGCGGAGTCGAGGTCTCCGCGCAGTGCTGCGTTGGCGGCGTCGCCGGCCTCGGCCCGGCGCTCCTGCAGGATGCCCATGTCCTCCTTGTGCCCCGGATCGCTCAGCGCGCCCGCCAGCTCGACCAGCAGCGCCTCCAGGCCGACCCGCAGCTGCAGGGCAGCCTCGCGGTCGCGGCCGGCGTCGAGGTCGGAGCGGGCGCGCAGCAGCAGGGTCTCGCAGGCGTCTGCCTGTTCACGGCCGCCGAGCATCGCGGCAACCCGTTCCTGGGGCTGCATCTCCTCCTCGCGGCGTCGTCTCCGCGACGAGGCCCGGGGGCCGGCGTCGACCTGGCGCGCCTCCCGGAACCTGCCGGCCGCGGCTTCCTCGCCGCTGCCGTAGCCGATCAGGACCCGCTCCGCCCCCTCCGCCGACAGCCCCCGGCGTGAGCTTGGGTTCGCGCTTGCCAGCGCCTGCGCGTGCAGGGCGCGGTTGAGCAGGGCAAGCCCTTCCTCGACGAGGACGTCGACGGTGTCCTCGGCCTCGCAGGCTTCGTCGAGCCAGCGCGCGGCCGTCTCCTC
>DASTYZ010000089.1:0-2354 GCA_035764545.1 Solirubrobacterales bacterium
GACGCGGCTCGGCCAGGGGCGCAACAACGCCAAACAGTTTCTGGTTGACAACCCGGAGCTGGCCCTGGAGATCGAAACCAAGGTCCGGACGGCGCTGGGAATCGACGGCGAGGCCGCACCGGCGGCCGAGGAAGACGTCGCGCCCGCCGCAGCGGAGGCGAGGGCGGCCTAGCCGTTTTCGCCTCACGGCGAGCCGGGCGCCGACCTCTATAGGATCACCGCCGCACGATGAGCAACGAGACCCTTTTCTACGTCTGCGGCGGTGTCCTGGCCGTTTCGGCCCTGGTCGTCACCTTCGCCGGGCTGAAAGTCAAAGGCTTCCCAGGCCGCGCCTTTCCCCTGGTGATCATCTGGTTTGCGGTCTTTGTCGTCGGCGCCACCACCTTCGCCGTCCGCTACTCGGCTGAGGAGCAGGAGGAACGGGCGTTGGAGCTCGAGCAAGCCGGCGAAGAGATCGAAGAGGCCGAGAGCACCGGCGGCTTCGAGAACGAAGGCGGGGCCCTTGGCGGCGAAACCGAGGAGGGCGAAGAAGAAGCCGA
Source organism: Solirubrobacterales bacterium (assembly GCA_035764545.1). Taxonomy (GTDB): domain Bacteria; phylum Actinomycetota; class Thermoleophilia; order Solirubrobacterales; family 70-9; genus VAYN01. The sequence continues at coordinate 540 of DASTYZ010000089.1, forward strand.
AGAGGCAGAAGAAGGGCCGGAAGGCGAAGAACCCGTCGGCCCAACCGTCGACTCGAAGGAAGACGAGGGCGCTGCTGGCAAGGGTGGCGTGACCAAGGGCGAGGAAGGCTCGAAGGGGACCGAGGGCTCCAGCTCGGGCGCCGAAGCCTCGACCACGCTGCAGCTCGCCGCCGACCCCACCGATCTCGCCTACGACAAGAGCCTGCTAAGCGCTAGCCCCGGCACTGTCACGATCGAGTTCACCAACCCCTCGGCGATCCCCCACAACGTCGTGATCGAGAAAGAGGGCGAGGAGATCGCTGGCTTCGAGCCGATCGTCGAAGGCGAGGAATCCGTTTCGGCAGACCTCGAGGCGCATACCTTCTACACCTTTCTTTGCACCGTTCCCGGCCATGCTGAGGCCGGAATGGAAGGCGAACTCGTAGTCAAGTAGGGCACCTCCGACGCTACTCTGCGTCCATGGCGCAGAAGTTCCACGTCACCACCTTCGGGTGCCAGATGAACGTCCACGACTCCGAGCGGATGCGGGGGATGCTTTCCTCGCTCGGCTACGAGGAGGCGGCAGAGCGGGAAGAAGCGGACCTGATCCTCTTCAACACCTGCTCGATCCGCGAGTCGGCCGACAGTCGCTTCATCGCCCACCTCGGTGAGGCAAAGCGGCTCAAGTCCGAAGACCCCGAGCGCGTGGTCGGCGTCGGCGGCTGCTGGGCGCAGTCGGTCAAGCAGGAGGTCTTCGAGCGCTTTCCGTTCGTCGACGTCGCCTTCGGCCCGGGCCAGATCCACAAGCTCGCCGAGTTCCTCAACAGCGACTCGATCAGCGCCCAGGGCTACTTCGAGTTCGAGGACTTCTCCGGCCATCTGCCGACCAGGCGCGAGCGCGAGTTCCAGGGCTGGCTGCAGATCTCCCAGGGCTGCAACTGCGTCTGCTCCTACTGCATCGTCCCTTCGACCCGGGGGCGCGAGGTCAGCCGCGACCCCGACGAGCTGCTCCTCGAGGCCGAGGCGCTGGCGGCCGACGGTGTGCGCGAGGTGACGCTGCTTGGCCAGAACGTCAACAGCTACGGCCGCGATCTGCCGCTGGAGAAGCGGATCGGCTTCTCCGACCTGCTGCGGCGAGTTGACGCGATCGACGGGATCGATCGGATCCGCTACACGAGCCCCCATCCGAAGGACATGAAGGAGGACGTGATCCTCGCCCATGCGGAGCTGCCCTCCCTTTGCGAGCAGATCCACCTGCCGCTGCAGTCCGGCTCCAGCGCGGTGCTGAAACGGATGCGCCGCACCTACGACCGCGGCCGCTACATGGACCGCGTCGCCCTGATCCGCGAGCACGTGCCCGACTGCGCGATCACCACCGACATCATCGTCGGCTTCCCGGGGGAGACCGAGGAGGACTTCGCCGAAACCCTGGAAGTGGCGGAGGAGGTCGGCTACGACGGCGCCTTCACCTTCATCTTCTCGCCCCGGCGCGAAACCGAGGCGGCGACGATGGAGGGGCAGCTGCCGCACCCGGTCAAGGTCGAGCGGCTCGAACGGCTGGTCGAGGTCGTCCAGCGCCGCGCCGCGGAGCGCGCACAGCGGTTCGTCGGCCGCACGATGGAGGTGCTGGTGGAAGGGACCAGCCGCACTGATGAGACCAGGCTGCGCGGGCGCACCCGGCACGGCAAGGCGGTCAACTTCGACGGGGTCGCGGAGGCCGGCGAGCTGGTCGAGGTCGAGATCGAAAGCGCGACCTCGCAGACGCTGCGCGGCGTCCTCGCGCGCCCCCTGACGCCCCTGCTTTGAGGGTCGTCGGCATCTTCGGCCCCACCGGGG
>DASTYZ010000090.1:0-30996 GCA_035764545.1 Solirubrobacterales bacterium
CTGCCGAGCAGTAGATCGAAGACGATCATGTTGCGGTTGGTGAGGCGCAGGGCCTCTTCCAGGGTCATCGCAGAGCAAATCCAACCAGAACATGGAAGGGAAAGGCGCGAGTTCGGCGAAATGGACCGCCGTGACCAAGACCGCAACGAAGTCCCCACAGCTCAAAAGCCTTTCCGACTACATCCAGGAGCGTTTCGACGAATTCTCGCGCTCCCAGAAGGACGTCGCCCGCTACATCGTCGACCACCTCGACGAGGCAGCCTTCCTCACCGCCGAGGAGCTGGCCAGGAGAGCGAGCACCTCGTCATCGACGGTGGTGCGCTTCTCCCAGGCCCTCGGCTTCGAGGGCTACCCCGAGTTGCAGCAGGCCGCAATCGAGGAGTACCGGACGACGATCGCCAACAGCGCCGCCAACGGTGGCGCCCTCTTCTCCTTCGACCATTCCGAGCTGGAGGGATCCCTCAGCGCCGACTACTCGAACCTCGAGGAAACCGCGCGCAAGCTGACCCCGGAGCAGGTAAACGCTTCGGTCGCTGCGCTCGCTGAAGCGCAGCGGATCGTCATCGTCGGCGTCGACCAGATGGCTTTCTTCGCCAGCTACCTGCGTCACACCCTCAGCCTCTTGGACATCCGCGCCGAGATCGTCGCCAGTACCGGCGGCGAATCGCTGCAGCGACTCGGCCGCATCGACGAGAACACGCTCGTCATCACTCTTTCCGCCGGCCGCGCCCACCCGCTGCTGCTGCGGGCGATGAAGCTGGCGCTCCACCGCGGTGCCCGCACCCTGGCGATCTCCGACGCGACGATGTCGGAGGTCGGGGAGCACGCGGAGTTGACGCTCTACTTCTCCTCCAACAGCCCCAGCTTCAACCGCTCGCACACGGCGCTGATGGCCTTGGTCCAAGGTTTGGCCCACGGTCTCTACGCCCGCGACGAAGCCGCGCACAAAGACCGCATCCGCGCGTACAAACTGAAGTAACGGTCTCTGCCACAGAGGCAATGCGCCCGCGCGCGTCCGGTAGGTAATCTGGACGCGATGACTGAGCGCGCGACGTTTCGACTGAAGACCGGCCTCGCCGAGATGCTGAAAGGCGGGGTGATCATGGATGTGGTCACTCCCGAGGAGGCGAAAATCGCCGAGGAGGCGGGTGCTGTCGCAGTGATGGCGCTGGAGCGGGTTCCGGCTGATATCCGCCGCGACGGAGGCGTCGCCCGCATGTCGGACCCGGCGATGATCAAAGGCATTCAGGAGGCCGTCTCGATTCCGGTGATGGCAAAGGCGCGGATCGGCCATTTCGCCGAGGCCCAGGTCCTGCAGGCGCTGGAAGTCGACTACATCGACGAGTCCGAGGTGCTGACGCCGGCCGACGAGCGCCACCACATCGACAAGCTCGCCTTCGAGGTTCCCTTCGTCTGCGGCGCCACCAACCTCGGTGAGGCATTGCGGCGGCTCGGCGAGGGGGCGGCGATGATCCGCTCCAAGGGCGAGGCCGGGACCGGCAACGTCGTCGAGGCGGTGCGCCACATGCGCGAGATCACCTCCGGGATCAAGCGGCTGGCGCAGCTGCGCCCCGAGGAGCTTGCCGCGGCAGCGAAAGAACACCAGGCGCCGCTGGAAGTCGTCCAAGAGGTCGCCGCCGCGGGTCGCCTGCCGGTGCCGCTCTTCTGTGCCGGCGGCATCGCGACGCCCGCCGACGCGGCGCTGATGATGCAGCTCGGCGCCGAGGGCAACTTCGTCGGCTCGGGCATCTTCAAGAGCTCCGATCCGGAGCGGCGGGCGCGGGCGATCGTCGAGGCGACGACCCACCACAACGACCCCGAGCGCGTTGCCGCGGCGTCGATCGGCCTCGGCGAGGCGATGCCGGGTCTGGAGATCGCCGGCCTCGCTGCCGAGGACGCCCTGCTGCAGAACCGCGGAGCGTAGGTGGCTGACCTCAGGGTCGGTGTCCTCGCGCTCCAGGGCGACTTCGAAGCCCACGCAAAGACGCTGCGCTCGCTCGGAGCGGAACCCCGCGAGGTGCGGACGCCGGCGGAGATGGAGGAGCTCGACGCGCTCGTCATCCCCGGCGGGGAGAGCACGACGATCGGCAAGCAGATCGAATCGGCGGGCCTGGAGGTGGCGCTGCGAGCCCACCACGAGGCCGGGCGGCCGATCCTCGGCACCTGCGCCGGTCTGATCCTCTGCGACGCCGAGCATCTCGGCTTCATCGACGCAGTCGCGAAGCGGAACGCCTTCGGGCGCCAGCTGCAGAGCTTCGAGGCGGAGCTGAAGGTGGAGGGGGCGGGGGACGAGCCGCTGCGGGCCGTCTTCATCCGTGCCCCCTGGGTCGAGAGTCACGGCGAGGAGGTGGAGGTCCTCGCCTCCCACGAGGGGCATCCGGTCGCGATCCGGGAAGGCAGCGTCCTCGCTTGTGCCTTCCATCCCGAGCTGACCGACGACCCCCGCTTCCACGCGATCTTCATGGCGATGACCACGGCGGCCCGGGAACGGGCCGGAGAGGAGGCGAGACGATGAGCGGCGGCGACCCGCGGGTGCAGAACCTGGCGAAGATCCTGGTCGGCTACTCGACCAAGGTGAAGGAGGACGACGTCGTCGCGATCGACGGCGAGAGCGCGGCGGCGCCATTGCTGCTCGCGGTCTACGAGGAGGTGCTGAAGGCGGGCGGGCACCCGATGCTGAACGTGGCCCTGGAGGGGCAGATCGCCTCCTACTTCAAGCACGCTTCCGACAAGCAGCTGAAATGGATCTCGCCGTTTGCGGAGTGGATGGTCGACAACGCCGATGTGCGGATCGCGATCGGCGCCAGCACCAACACCCGTGAGCTCTCCGGCGTGCCGCCCGAGCGCCAGACGCTGCGCCAGTCGGCGACCGGCGACCTGATGACGCGGGCGATGAAGCGCGCTGCCGAGGGCGATTTTCGCTGGTGCTACACGCTCTTCCCGACCAGCGCCTACGCCTCCGAGGCGGAGATGAGCCTGGCCGACTACGAAGACTTCTACTACGGCGCCTGCCTCGCCGACGACTCCGAGCCGCTGACCGCATGGAAGCGCGCCTCCGAGGAGACGACCCGGTTGGCAGACTGGATCGAGGGCCACGAGGAGGTGCGGGTGACCGCGCCCGGGACCGACATCCGGCTCGGGATCGCCGGCCGCAAGTTCATCCCCTGCGTCGGCGACAACAACATGCCCGACGGCGAGTTCTTCACCGGCCCGGTCGAGGACTCGGTCGAGGGCGAAGTCAGCTTCCACCTGCCGGCGGTGATCGGCGGCCGCGAGGTCTCCGGCGTCAAGCTCCGCTTCGAGTCCGGCAGGGTCGTCGACGCCTCGGCCGAGCGCGGCGAGGAGTACCTGCTGAAGCTGCTCGACACCGACGAGGGCGCCCGCACCCTGGGCGAGCTCGGGATCGGCACCAACTACGGGATCGCCAACGGCACCCGCGAGGTACTGCTCGACGAGAAGATCGGCGGCACCGTCCACATGGCGGTCGGCAGCAGCTACCCGGAGTCCGGCGGCGAGAACGAGTCCGCCGTCCACACCGACCTCGTCTGCGACCTCCGCCTCGGCGGCAAGCTCGAAGTCGACGGCATCGTCATGCAGGAAGACGGCCGCTTCGTCGTCTAAAGCGTTAGGTCTGGGTAACGAGAGCGACGATCACGCCCAGGAATCCGACGAGCATCGTTCCGATCAGGCCGACGGTGAGGTGCGTCAGGTTCTCCCGGATCGCCCGGAATTCCTCACGCATCTCAGCGAAACCCGCCTCCATTCGCCGGTCGATGCCCTCGACCCGAGCGTTCAGGTCATCGAGCCTCGCGTCAGTCCACTGTTCCCTTGCCATCACGGCCATAATGGCAAGCTACCAGACCAAATGCAACGTTTGGTCTACGAAACTTTAAAATTACTGTGACTTCGGCTTCTACTGATCCGGCAGCGGGGAGCCGGCGAGGAAGAAGAACCAGAGGGTGAGGGCGAGCGCGGCCAGCATCACCGAGGCCATCAGCACCGCCTCGACGACCGTCACCGAGCTCGACATCGGGGCCGTGTCCCGCATGCTCTTCAGCCAGCTGGGGCGGATCGGCGCCAGCCGGTTGGTGCCGGTGATGCGGATGTAGAGGTTGTTGAGGCGCCCGATCAACCAGGCGACGAAGAGGATCGAGACGATGATCCCGACGGCCACGATCGCGTATGGCCCGCCGCTCGGGAACTGCGTCTCCGAGAGCTTCGAGGCGATGTAGACCCAGCTCAGCGGGATCGCCGTCCAGAGCGAGAAAGCGGCGAGGAGCATGGCGACGAAGACGAGGCCGGCGGCCAGCGCGTGTCCCGCTGCGTAAGTTCTCTCCTTCACTGCCATGGGGGGACTTCATAGAATGGCAGGCGATGTCCGGTCATTCCAAGTGGCACTCGATCAAACACAAGAAGGGCGCTGCCGACGCCAAACGCGGCAAGCTCTTCAGCAAGCTGGCGCGCGCGATCACGGTCGCGGCGCGTGACGGCGGCGGCGACATCAGCGGCAACCCGACCCTGGCGACGGCGGTGCAGAAGGCCAAAGAAGCCTCGATGCCGAAGGACAAAATCCAGAAGGCGATCGACGTCGGCACCGGCGCCGGAACCGACGGCGCCGCGATCGAAAGGATCGTCTACGAGGGCTACGGCCCGGCCGGGGTGGCGGTCCTGGTCGAGGCGCTGACGGACAACCGCAACCGCGCCAGCGCCGAGATCAGGCACGCCTTCTCCAAGCACGGCGGCAACCTCGGTGAGCCCGGCTCGGTCGCCTGGATCTTCGAGAAAAAAGGTGCGCTCGTGGTCGACAGCGGCCGCTATGGGGAGGACGATCTGATCGGCGCGATCGATGCCGGCGCCGAAGACGTGCGCGAGGAGGAAGGAAAGCTGCGGGTGATCTGCGAGCCCACCGACCTGACCGCTGTGCGTGAAGCGGTCGAGGGTGAAGGGATCGAGGTCGAGTCGGCCGGTCTGATCACCGAGCCGAAAAGCAGCGTCGAGGTCAAGGGGCACGACGCCGAACGGGTTCTGAAGCTGCTCGATGCCCTCGACGATCAGGACGATGTCGACGAGGTCTACGCCAACTTCGACATCCCGGCTGACGTGCTCGAGGAACTGGCCGCCTAAGTTCCCGGGAGGCATCCGACGGGATTCCGAGAATCACTACTTGTGCAAGTAGTGATTGGAATAGATCCGGGTGCCGCGAACCTGGGCTTTGGCGTTGTTCGGATCGAGGGGAACCACATGGTCGCCCTCGACGGCGGGGTGGTGGAGACCACGCCTGATCTGCCCATGGAGCGGCGTTTGGAGCGGATTCACCGGTCTTTGAAGGAGCTGATCGCCTGGCACGAGCCGAAGGCGATGGCGATCGAGGAGGTCTTCTTCGGCAAGAATGTGCGCTCGGCGATGGCCGTCGGGCAGGCCAGCGGGGTGGCGATGCTGGCCGCGGCCGAGCAGGGCGTCGGCTGCTTCGCCTACACGCCACAGGCGATCAAGATGGCCGTCTGCGGCTCTGGCGGCGCCGGCAAGAAGCAGGTTCAGCGCATGGTCGGGACGCTGCTCGGGCTGCCCGAGCCGCCGTCGCCGGACCATGCCGCCGACGCGCTCGCGGTGGCGATCTGCCACGGCGGCAGCAGCGGCCACCGCCAGGCGGTCGCATACGCGCAGGGTGCAGTCGGAAGCATCAGCGGTGAGCAGGTCGCCGGATGATCGCCGCGGTGCGAGGCGAGGTGATGGTGCGACGGCCAGATCACGTCGTCATCGACGCCGGCGGCGTCGGCTATCGCCTCACGGTTTCCTCGGAGACGCTGAAAGCGGTCCCGGCGACGGGCCGCGACGCCTTCCTCCACGCCGAGCTGATCTCACGTGAGGACTCCCTTTCCCTGTACGGCTTCTCCGCGGAGGAGGAGCGCGACCTCTTCCGCCTCTTGATCACCGTCAGCGGCGTCGGTCCGAAAGTCGCGATCGCCACCCTCTCCGGAGGCACCCACCGCGACCTGATGCGCGCGATCGCCGCCGGGGACGCGAAACGGTTCCAGGCTGTGCCAGGGATCGGCAAGCGGACCGCCGAACGGATCATCGTCGAGCTGCGGGAGAAAGTGGCCGGAGCCTTGGAGGAAGAGGTCGCCGTGGCTGTCGCCGAGGAGGGGGATGCCCGCGCGCTCGCCCGCGACGGCCTCGTCAACCTCGGCTACGTGCCGCTGGAGGCCGAGCAGTTGCTCGACGGCCTTGAGGGCTCGGAGGCCGAGGAGCTGGTCGCGGCAGCCTTGCGGAAGGCCGCTGCATCGAGGAACGCGGCGTGAGCGAGGCCCCGGAGATAGGCGGCAAACGGATTCGCACCCCCGGCATCGACAGCGATCCGGTGCCGGTGGACGCCGAGGTCAAGGTCCACGACGCCCGCGCCGAGGCGCCCGACGAGGATCTCGACCGCTCGTTGCGGCCGCCGAAGCTGGCGGACTTCGTCAACCAGCAGCAGGTGACCGACCAGCTGGCGATCTTCATCGAGGCGGCACAGGGCCGCGGCGAGCCCCTCGACCACGTCCTTCTCGCCGGGCCTCCCGGGCTCGGCAAGACCTCGCTGGCCCACATCGTCGCCGCCGAGCTCGGCGTGCCGATGGTGCAGACGGCGGGCCCGGCGCTCGAGCGCAAGGCCGACGTCGCCTCCTTCCTCACCGCTCTGGAGCCGGGCAGCGTCTTCTTCATCGACGAGATCCACCGCCTCGGCCGGGCGGTCGAGGAGACGCTCTATCCGGCGATGGAGGACGGCGAGCTGCCGGTGGTGCTCGGGCAGGGCGCCGGGGCGCGGACGGTGACGCTGCCGTTGCCGCCGTTCACCTTGATCGGCGCCACCACCAGGTCCGGTCTCTTGACGACGCCGCTGCGTGACCGCTTCGGCGTCTCCCATCGGCTCGAGTACTACGCGACCGAGCACCTCGCCCTGATCATCGAGCGCTCGGCCGGAATCCTTGGCGTCGAGATCGATCCGGCGGGGGCGGAGACGATCGCCTCACGCTCGCGCGGGACCCCTCGCGTCGCCAACCGCCTGCTGAAGCGGGTGCGGGACTTCGCCCAGGTCAAGGGCAGCGGGCGGATCGGCGCCGGCGAGGCCGCTGACGCGCTGGAGATGCTCGAGGTCGACGCTGGTGGCCTCGATCGCAGCGACCGGGCGTTGCTCGATGTGATCGCGACGAAGTTCGGAGGCGGTCCCGTCGGCCTCTCGACCCTGGCGGTCGCGATCGGCGAGGAGCAGGACACGATCGAGGACGTGCTCGAGCCCTATCTGCTCCAGCAGGGCTTGCTGAAGCGGACTCCCCGCGGCCGGGTGCTGACCCAGCGCGCCTTCGATCATCTCGGGCTGCCCGCGCCTGAAGGTGCGGCGAGCCTCTTTTGAGACCCTCCCGCTAGCCTGTCGAATATGCCGTTTTTCATCTGTCCGAATTGCGGACACCGGGAGGTGAGCGGGGAGAGGACCGCGGGGTTCAGCACCCGCCCCAAGGGCTGCTCGAAATGCGGCTTCGGTTTTGTCTTCGAATTACTCGACGATTATTATCCGGCTCCTAATGCTGCCTTTTTCGTCTGTGACAAGCAGGAACGCGTGATCGACGCCGGCAAAGGCAGCTTCGAGCTGACCGGATTGACCGACGAGGACGTGATCGGTCGCCCGGTGCGAGAGGTCCTCGGGCTCGACTGGATCGACGGCGGCGACGGCGGCAAAGAGGCCGACACCAACGGCGACGGTGTCAGCGACCCGATCGAGACTTCCCTCGAGTGGGGCGTGCGCTCGCTCGGCAAGAAGGTCTCGGTCAATGCGGAGGGCGATCTGCCCGCCCGCGCGGTCGCCGACGTGTTCCCTGCCTACGACGACGACGGCGGCCTCCTCCTCGTCCTCACCCCGGAGGGGTAGAAGATGGCTACCAGGCGCCGAAACCTCTTCGTCCTGCTCTTCGTGCTCGCCCTGGTGGCGATCTCCGGGCTGATCATCGCCCAGAAGGAAACGAAGCTAGGACTCGACCTCCAGGGCGGCCTCGAGCTCGTCTACCAGGGGCAGCCGACCGGCACCAGCAACGAAGTCTCCGGCGAAGACATCGATGACTCGATCTCGATCATCGAACAGCGGATCAACAAGCTCGGCGTTTCCGAGCCGGAGGTCGCGCGCCTCGGGACCGATCAGATCACCGTCAGCCTGCCGGGCGTAACCGACGCCAGGCGCGCCGCCGAGCAGGTTGGCACCACGGCCCAGCTCTACTACTACGACTGGGAGACGAACCTGATCGGGCCCGAGCGGGTAATCGGCGGCAAGCCCGGTCTCGAACCGCCGGAAGGCCCGCGCAAAGCCTCTGAAAAACGGTGGGAAGAAGCCGGCCGCAACGTCGCCAAAGAAGAGAACAAACGGCTGATCTTCTCCGGCGCCTACCCGACCGCCTACGAAGCGGCACAGCTCGCATCGGAACAGAAGCCGCTCGAGGACTGCGAGGACTGCTCGGTGGCCAAGCCGCGCTTCTACCTCTTCGAGAAGGCCGAGCCGCACGACCTGATCGCCGGTCCTGAGCTGGCGAAAAAAGACCTCTACATCAGCGCTACGGGTAAGAAACGGCCGAAAAGCGGAATCGTCGTCGAAGTTCCGGCCGGAACCATCGTCGTATCCGAACTCCCGATCGACGAAGCCGGGGAAGTGATCGCGGACGGTGAGCCCGGCTGGTATGCGCTCAAGGACCAACCGGCACTCAGCGGCAACGACATAACCAACCCCGAACAGGCCTATGGCCCGAACAACGAACCACTCGTCTCCTTCGGCTTCACCGACGACGGACGGGACGCCTTCCAGGAAGTCACCCGTCAGATCGCCCAGCGCGGGCAGGCACAGGCGATCGGCCCGGTCTCAGGCGAAGAAGCCGAACAGCTCTCCGGGCACTTCGCCGTCGTCCTCGACAACGAAGTCAAAACCCGGCCGATCATCAACTTCGCCGAAAACCCCGACGGCATTGACGGCCGCACCGGCGCCCAGATCTCGGGTGGGTTCACGAACATCGACGAGGCCCAGGAACTGGCGACCACCCTGCAGATCGGCGCCCTGCCGATCAGCCTCAAACTGATCAGCCAGACGCAGGTCTCGGCGACCCTCGGCAGCGAAGCCCTCGACCAGGGCGTCAAAGCCGGGATCGTCGGGCTGGCGCTGGTGATCCTCTTCCTGCTCCTCTACTACCGCTTCCTCGGCCTGATCGCCTCGATCGCGCTCGGCGCCTACGCGATCATCTTCTTCGCCCTCATCGACCTGATCCCGATCACCCTGACCTTGCCGGGGATCGCCGGTCTGGTCCTGACGATCGGCGTCGCCGCCGACTCCAACATCGTCATCTTCGAGCGAATAAAGGAGGAGGTGCGGGCGGGACGCTCGATGTCGAGCGCGATCAGCGCTGGCTACAAACGCGGGATCAGCACGATCATCGACGCCAACGTCGTCACCCTGCTGACCGCCTTCATCCTCTTCGTGCTGGCGACGGCGGGCGTCAAGGGATTCGCCTTCACCCTCGGCGTCGGCACGATCGTCTCGCTGCTGACCGCGGTGGTCTTCACTCAGGCGCTGCTGATCAGCATGAGCCGCTCGAAGTTGCTCCGCTCTCCGGCCGCGCTCGGTGCCGGCGGCGAAGGCAAAAAGTGGCACTTCGACTTCATGGGCGCGAGCCGCTGGTTCTTCTCGATCTCGGGCGTGATCCTGCTGGTCGGCGGCCTTGCCTTGGCAACGAAGCAGCTCAACTTCGGCATCGACTTCGAGTCGGGAACCCGGATCACCGCGGCCCTGGAGAAGCCGACTGACGAGGAAGGGGTAAGGGACGCGCTTGAGGGAGCCGGGATCAGCGGCGAGGAGATCCAGCAGGTCGACGACCCCAACTTCGGCAGCAACGTCTTCCAGATCCAGTCGCACGAACTCGAGCCCGGGGAAGTGCGCGAGGCTGAATCCGTCCTGATCGACGAGTTCGGCGTGGTCCAGGAAGGCTTCGACAGCACCAGCGTCGGGCCGACCTTCGGCCAGCAGGTCGCCGACAGCGCCCTGAAGGCGCTGATCTTCTCGCTGCTGGTGATCTGCGGCTACGTGGCGCTGCGCTTCGACCCGAAGTTCGCGGTGCCGGTGCTGATCGCGATCTTCCACGACATCCTCATCACCGCCGGCGTCTACTCGTTGACCGGAAAAGAGGTGAGCAGCGGTACGGTCGCCGCCTTCCTGACGATCCTGGGTTACTCGATCTACGACACCATCATCGTCTTCGACCGGATCCGCGAGAACGTGCCGCGGATGCCGCGGGCAGCCTTCTCCCAGATCGTCAACCGCTCGATGAGCGAGGTGCTGACGAGGTCCCTGGCAACCAGTTTCTCGACCATCCTCGGCGTGCTCTCCCTGCTCGTCTTCGGCGGCTCGACCCTGCAGGACTTCGCTTTCGCGATGCTGGTCGGGATCGCTTCCGGTACCTACTCCTCGATCTTCATCGCCTCGCCGGTCTTGACGGCCTGGAAGGAACGCGAGCCGGGCTTCGTCCGCCGTCGCCTGCGGATCGCCGAAGTCGAGGGCGGTCAGGTGCCCGCCTACGCCGACGACATCGAGGCGGCGAAATTGGGGCGCGACGACGAAGCGGAAGCGGGGACGCCGGTCGTCGAGGAACCGGCAGCTGAGCCGGCGGCGGGAGCGGTGGCGACGGCCGAGAGGACCGACGATTCGGGCAACGGCCAGGGCTCGCTGACGAATGGCGACACCGACGCGGCGGCCGCCGCGTCGGCCGAGCGGCGCCAGCGCAACGCTGAGCGCAAAGCCCGCCGGCAGGCACGACGCAAACACGGGAGGCGGTAGGGACCGATGGCATTGCTCGTCTTCTTCATGATGGGAATCGCGTTCTGGCACTTCACCGTCTTCGTGCCAGATCGCTTCTGGCAGGGGATCGTCGGCGCCTTCCTCGGCGCGGTCCTGGGGTCGGTCATCTTCGGGATGATCGTCCAGGAGGCGAGCGGCAAAGACCTTGGCGACACCGACCTCTCGACGGCGCTGATCTCAATCCCGGGCACCTTGATCGGCTTGGCGATCGTCTACGCGATCGGCATTCGCTCCGAAGAGCGAATCGACTGAAGAAGTTCCCGGCGTTTCCGCATCTTCGGATGCTTTGAGCGCCCATTTCCGCCGCTTCGGTTCCTAGCCTGGAAGCGTGCCAAATTCCGCCAGCCCATTTGCCGTAGAGCCCTACTCCTACGCCCATGCCCGCACCCTGACCGAGGAGCTTGGGTTGAGCGAACCGGTCGCCGTTACCTTGGTTCGACGGGGCTACCGGACGCCGGAGGAGGCTCGCGCCTTCCTCGCCGCCGACGAGGAGCACCCGCCTAGCGGTTTCGCGGAAATGGATGCGGCGGCGGAGCAGGTGCGCGCGGCGATCGCCGCCGGGGCGCGGATCACGGTCCACGGCGACTTCGACGTCGACGGGGTCTGTGCGACGACGCTGATGGTCTCGGCCCTGCGAGGCCTCGGAGCTGACTGCGACTGGTTCATCCCCAACCGGATCGAGGACGGGTACGGGTTGTCCGAGGGGAACGTTCGCAAGCTCGCCGAGCGCGGCACGCGACTGCTGCTAACCGTCGATTGCGGAATTACCTCGGTGGCGGAGGTGGGGCTCGCCAAGGAGCTCGGGATGGAGGTGATCGTCACCGATCACCATCAGCAGGCCGAGACTCTTCCCGACTGCACGATCCTGCACCCGCAGGTCAGCGACTACCCGTTCGAGTCCCTTTGCGGAACCGCGGTCGCTTGGAAGCTTGCCTGCGCTCTTGCCGGCGTCGAGCTCGAGGCTGATCTCGACCTGGTGGCGCTGGCGACGGTGGCCGACGTGGTGCCCCTGGTCGGCGAGAACCGGTGCCTGGTGAGGAAGGGGCTGGCCGAGATTAGGCGCGCGCGTAGACCGGGGATCAAGGCCCTGATCGAGGTGGCCAAATGCGATCCGGAACGCCTCGACGAGAGCGACCTCGGATTCCGGCTGGCGCCGAGGATCAACGCCGCTGGGAGGCTGTACCGGGCCGACGCCGGGGTCGAGTTGTTTCTGACCGAGAGCCCGGAGCGGGCCGAGGCGATCGCGATCGAGCTCAGCCGGGCGAACTCGGAGAGGCGGGCGACCGAGCAGGAGGTGGACGCGGCGGCGGAGGCGGCTTGGCGCGAGCTCCCCGCGGAGCTGCAGGAGGCGCATGGGCTGGTGCTGGCGGGGGAGGATTGGCATCCCGGTGTGGTCGGGATCGTCGCCTCGCGCCTGGTCGAGCGACATCAGCGGCCCGTCGTTGTGATCTCACTCGACGAAGACGGAAATGGGCGCGGCTCCGGGCGCAGCATTTCTGGGTTTGATCTGCTTGGCGCGCTCGAGGCTTGTGGTGAGCACCTCGAGGGCTTTGGCGGTCACCGGGCGGCGGCCGGCCTACAGATCAAGGCTGAGAACGTAGATGCGTTCCGGGCCGCCTTCGCCGCCCACGCCAACGCGGTGCTCAGTCCCGAGGACCTACAGCGGACCGAAAAGGTCGACGCGATGGTCGGTGGCCTCGGCCTCGGCCTCGAGTTGGCCGAAGAGCTGCGGCAGCTGGCGCCGTTCGGGATGGGGAACCCAGGGGTGCGGCTGCTCGTGCCGGCGGCCCGGGTCAGCGACGTGCGGACTATGGGGGAGGGCAAGCACGCTCGCTTCAGCCTCCACAGTGGCTCCCACCGAGCACTTGGCGTCGCCTTCGGCCGCGCCAGCCTTGGGGTCGAGGACGAGGACCTGCTCGACGCCAGCATCCGCCTCGAGCTGAACCACTGGAACGGCTCGGTCGAGCCCCGGGTCGTGCTGCGCGAGCTGCACCCGCTGGAGGAGCCCGAGGCGGAGGAGCCGGTCCTGCCTCATACGTGCTCGGATGACGAAGCCGCCTGGTGGGCGCGCTTCGAATCCGAGGCGCGAGCGAGCCTCGACGCCGAGACCGCAAAAACCATTCCTCAGGAAGGAATTTTGCGGTCTCGCGAAGGCGGGCGGCGTCGGGTCGGGGGAAATGCGCCGGCGACGGTGGCGATTGCCGAGCTCGTCTCGAGTGGGGCCGGGGTGTTGGCGGTTTGCGCGGACGCTTCACGGCGGGCGGCGCTGGCGAACGGTGCCGCTGGGCTGGCGCGGTTCAACGGCGGGGCGGCGCTGATTGCCTGCCATCGTTGCGGTGACGAAGAAATCGCCTTTCTGAGCGGGCGCGCTTCGGGCGGTTTGGCGCTGACGGATTTCGGCGCGCTCGCGCGGTCACCCGAGCTGGCGGCCGCGTTCGAGCACATCGTCCTCGTTGATCCGTCTCGCTCAGAGCTCGACGAGGAGCTGGTGAGCCGGCCATGCGACGAGGGGGCAGCGGGCTACCTGCACGCTCTCTGGACCGACGCGGAGATCGAGTTCGCAGCCAAAGCCTTGGCCGAGCAATGGGCGACGCGAGAGGGGGTCGCGGCGACCTACCGGGCATTGCGGCAGACCGGCGACGCCCGCGGCAAGCGCCTGCGGGAAGCGCTGATGGGAGGGGGCGGCTATCCGCTCTGTCCCGAGGCGGCTGCCCGTCGTTTTCGCGTCCTCCGAGAGCTCGGCCTCCTCCAGGGATCGCCGGAAGGGGGCGCTGGGGTCGTCCGGGTCGTATCCTCAGTGAGGACGGATCTACAGCGTTCAGCTGCTTTCCGTGCCTACGACGCCAGACTTTCGGAGGCCCAGCGATATCTCGTAAGACCGAAACCGCAGTAGCTCACAAGGAGCTCCTCGCCGATCTCTTCGCGGTGATCGAGGAGTTCGATGCGGCTGCGACCGAAAGCGGCAACGGCAACGGAGCCGTCGGCGGCACTGCGCTGGCGGTGGCGACGATCGACCGCGCCAGGGTCGAGCGGGCCTTCGATTTCGCCTGCGAGCGGCACGCCGACCAGCGCCGCTACTCGGGCGATGAGTTCATCACCCACCCGGTCGGGGTGGCCCAGATCTGTGCCGGGATGCGACTCGACACCGAGACGCTCTGCGCGGCACTGCTGCACGACACGGTCGAGGACACGACCGCCAGCCTCGAGGAGATCCGCGAGGAGTTCGGCGAGGAGATCGCCCAGCTGGTCGACGGTGTCACCAAGCTGACCGGGATCAGCTTCGAGAGTCGCGACGAGCGGCAGGCGGAGAACTACCGGAAGATGATGGTGGCGATGGCCACCGACGTCAGGGTGATCCTGATCAAGCTGGCCGACCGCCTCCACAACATGCGCACGCTCGGCGCCCTGCCGAAGCAAAAACAGACGCTGAAGTCGCACGAGACGCTCGAGATTTACGCGCCGCTGGCGCACCGGCTCGGTATTCACGCGATCAAATGGGAGCTCGAGGACCTCGCCTTCGCAACCCTGCACCCGCGCAAGTACGCGGAAATCAAGCAGCTCGTCGCCCAGCAGCGCGACGAGCGCGAGAACTACGTATCCGAGGCGGGCGAGTTCCTCGCCAAGGAGTTGGAGCAGGTCGGGATCGAGGCAGAGATCTCAGGCCGCGCCAAGCACTTCTACTCGATCTACACGAAGATGGCGAAGAAAGGTCGCGAGTTCAACGAGATCTTCGACCTGACGGCGATGCGGGTGATCGTCCACTCGGTCAAAGACTGCTACGGCGCGATCGGCGTCATCCACTCGCTCTGGAAGCCGCTTCCGGGCCGCTTCAAGGACTGGGTGGCGATGCCCAAAGCCAACATGTACCAGGCCCTGCACACGACCGTGATCGGGCCCGAGGGCAAGCCGCTGGAGATCCAGATCCGGACCGAGGAGATGCACAAGCTCGCCGAGTACGGGATCGCCGCCCACGTCGCCTACAAAGAGGGCGCTCAAGGCGACCCGCAGCGGGAGAAGATGACCTGGCTGCGGCAGCTGGTCGAGGCCGAGGGCGAACAGGACCCGGCCGAGTTCCTCGAATCGCTCAAGGTCGACCTCTTCGAGGACGAGGTCTTCGTCTTCACGCCCAAGGGCGAAGTCAAAAACCTCGCCGCCGGCTCGACCCCGCTCGACTTTGCCTACGCGATCCACACCGACGTCGGCCACAGCTGCGTCGGCGCCAAGGTCAACGGCTCGATCGTGCCGCTGCACTACCAGCTGCGCTCGGGAGACATCGTCGAGGTCCTGACCGCGAAGCAGAAGCGCGGTCCCTCTCTCGACTGGCTGAAACTGGTGCGGACCAACCGTGCCCGCAACAAGATCCGCTCCTGGTTCAAAGAGGAGCGGCGCGAGGACGCCGAGCGCGATGGCCGCGAAAAGCTCGAGGAAGCGCTGCGCACGCGCGGGATCCCGATGCAGAAGGTCTCCGGCTCGGCCCTGCTCGCCGACGTGATCCGCGAGATGGGCTTCCGCAAAGCGACCGAGTTCTACATCGCCCTCGGCCAGGGCAAAGTCTCGGCCAAGGCGGCGGCCAACAAGCTGATGCAGCGGCTCAAAGCCGGCGAGGGGGTCGAGGAGGAGGCCGCCGGTGCCCCGCTCGGCCGCGAGGACCGCGCCCGCCGCACCAAGGACGCATCCAACTACGGGATCATCGTCAAGGGCGTCGAGAACGTCGCCGTGCGGCTGGCCAAGTGCTGCCGGCCGGTGCCCGGAGACGAGATCGAAGGCTACGTCTCGCTCGGCCGCGGGATCACCATCCACCGCACCGACTGCAAAAACGTCAAGGCCCTGAAAAAGGCGCCCGAGCGCTTCGTCGAGGTCCGCTGGGAGGGCGAAAACGAGGCCTCCTACCGGGTCGAGCTGCAGATCGACGCCTACGACCGCACCCGCCTGCTGGAGGACCTATCGCGGACCTTCTCGGAGGCGGGGATCAACATCATCGGCGCCACCTGCATGACCAACCACCCGATGGTGAAAAACAAGTTCGTGGTCGAGGTCGGCGACACCGAGCAGCTCAAGCACTGCATCAGCCGCCTTCGCAACGTCGAGAGTGTCTTCGACGCTTACCGCGTAACCCCGGCCGCTTGAGGACGGCCAGCCGGACGGGGTAATGGGACTAGCCGTCGCCGTAACCGGCCCGACCGGTGAGATCGGCAAGCCGCTGATGTCGGAGCTGGAGCGCCGCCCCGAGGTGGAAAGCGTCCTAGGGATGGCGCGGCGTCCCTTCGATCCTTCCGAGGAGGGCTGGCAGAAGGTCAGCTACCGGCGCGGGGACATCCTCGATCGGGGGGCGCTGGCGGCCCTGTTCGACGGGGTGGACGTGGCCGTCCACCTCGCCTTTGCGATCTTCGGCAGCCGCGAGGAGACGCGGAAGGTCAACCTGCAGGGGACCCGCAACGTCTTCGAAGCCGCGATCAAGGCCGGGGTCAAGCGCCTCGTCTACGCCTCCTCGGTCGCCGCCTACGGCTTCCACCCGGACAACCCGCAACCGCTGACCGAGGACGTCCCGGCGCGTGGCTCGGAGGGCTTCTACTACTCCGCCCAGAAGGCTGAGCTCGAGGACCTTCTCGACGAGCTGCTGCTGGGGAGCGGGGTGGAGGCCTACGTCTTCCGCCCCTGCATCGTCGCCGGCCCGCGGGCGACGATGCTGGTCGAGCAGACGGTCGATGCGGTTCGCGTCGGCGACCCGCTGCCGCTGTTGCGTAGAGGCGTGGAAAAGCTGCCGCTCGTCAGCCCGATCCTGCCCGACCCGGGGGTGCCGATGCAGCTCGTCCACCACGATGACGTCGCCCAGGCGATGGCCGCTGCGATCTGCGGCGACGGCCCGCCCGGCGCCTACAACCTTGCCGGCGAAGGAGAGATCCAAATTTCCGACCTCGCCCGCGCCCTCGGCTGGCGCTCGATTCCGGTCCCGCGTCCCGCAACCGCCCTCGGCACCGCTGCCGCCCGCCGCCTCAGCTTCGCCTCATCCAAGCTCGAGTGGGCCAGCGCCGCCGACACCCCCGTCCTCATGGACACGGCCAGAGCCCGCCGCGACCTCAACTGGAACCCTCAACACTCAGCCCAGGAGACCCTGCGGGAAACGGTCGCCGGGGCAGAAGCGAAGGGCCTGCTCGACTAAGCGACGACGGTCAGCGCCCCGGGTACCACCCGCAGCTCGATTCGATCTCGCTCGCCGATGTAGTCCCCGTCGACCTGAAGCGGAAACGGACGAAGGCCGCCTTTCTTATCCTCAGTAACCGTCTCGACAATCGCGTGCGTGACGTCGTCGAAGTGCGCCACCTGTTTGTGGCGCGCCGCCGGCTTGGACTCGCTGAAGAGGCGCGTGATCAAGGTCGGCATGTCCCGCTGCGTCGCCCGTTTCAGCACGGCGATCGAGAGGGTGCCGTCGTTGATCGCGATCCCCTCGCAGACGCGGATCGGGTGGGTGGTGAAGTAGGTGAAGGGGTCGGAGTTCTGGACGATCGTGGTGACCCCTTCGACCGGCTCGGCACCGTCGACCGTGGTCCGCACCCGGACCGGGTTGAGGAGGTACTTGCGGTAGAAGCTGGAGACACCGGCCCAGCTGTAGTAGTAGGGGCCCGCGTTCCCCTTCAGGGTGGGGTTGCGGTCGACCCGCTTGACAACGCTGGCGTCGATCCCGACCCCGCAGGAGAAGACGAAGTAGCGGTCGTCGACCATTCCGAGGTCGATCTTGCGCGGGTTCCAGTCGTCGGCGAGCGTCAGCAGATGCTCGGTGGCATCGACGACGTCGTTCGGCATCCCCAGCGTCCGGCAGACGACATTGGTCGAGCCTCCCGGCAGGACCGCAACGGGCAGATCGGAGCCGGCAAGACCGTTGGCTACCTCGTTCAGGGTCCCGTCGCCGCCGAAGGCGACGACGACGTCGTAGCCGCCGTCCCGCGCCTCGCGCCCAATCTCGGTCGCATGGTTCTGCGCCTGCGTCGTCACCGCTTCGACGTCGAAGCGCCCCTGCAGCGCGTAGACGACGAGGTTTTTCAGCCGATCGGAGACCGTCGTCGCGTACGGGTTGACGATCAGCAGCATCCGCTTCTTGTGCGGCTTGCGGCGGCGGAGGGAGCGGAGCTGGGCGGACACGGACGCTGCAGACTATTCAGCGGAGAAAGGCGATGGTTACAGCGCAGAATTGATCGGTTTGTCCTGCCCTGACCGTACTCTCGCCGCGATGGAGCAGATTCTCGCAGGAGTAGTTACGGGGCTCGCGGTTCTTGCGGGTGCATTGGTGACTTCGCGCATCAGCGCTCGCGCATCGAGGGTCGAGCGGGAGGAGCGGGCTAGGAGCGAGTTGGTGGGAGCCCTTGCCGCATTTGGTACTGCCATAGATCGACTAGATGTTCAGATAGCCCAGCTGCCTCCGCCGCCCGGACGAGTGGCGCGGTCCATGCGGGGAGCCACCGAGCATTTGAGGACTCTGGATTGGCTGATGGGGCGAATTTCGACGGCGACCTTGGGGCGTGGGGCGATGAAGGCCGTTGATGAGTTGATCTACGTCAGCAATCGTTTGATGTTGCTGGCACCGGCAACTCTCATGCCGGAGATTCAAGCGATGAACGGCCTGATTGAGCGGGTTGAACTGCGGGATGAGCAGTGGCGCGCGGAATGGCGCTCAAGTCGGGAGAGCCTGGCCGCGGCATCTCGCAGAGTGGTTGATCCAGGGCGCTCGTCGGAAGAATGATCGACCGACGCGAGCTGGCCGCTATCTTCCTCGGCGGGGCACTGGGGGCGCTGCTGCGGGCGGGGCTCGCGGAAGCGTTTCCAGTTGGAGCGGCGGACTGGCCTTGGGCGACGTTCATGGTCAATGTCGTCGGCGCGGCGCTGCTCGGCTACTGGTTCACGGCCTTGTCGCACACGAGCTACCGGCGGCCGTTGCTGACGACCGGCTTCTGCGGTGCCCTGACGACCTTTTCGACCGTGCAGCTGGAGCTCGTGGAGATGATCGATGCGGGCCGGGTTGGGCTGGCGATCGCCTACCTCGGAGCAAGCCTTGCGGCAGGCTTGGTGGGCGTCCAGCTCGCGACCGGCGCGGCGCGCAGGGCGGAGGCGACGTGAGTTTGGCTGTCTGGATCGGAGTCGGCGTTCTCGGCGGCTGCGGGGCGCTGGCCCGTTTCGGGCTGACGCTGTTCGTCGCCGACCGGCTGCACCCGCACTTTCCCGCCGGGACGCTCCTCGTCAACCTCAGCGGCGCCTTTTTGCTCGGCCTGTTGGCGGGGGCCTCGGTCGACGGCGATGCACGCCTTCTCTTCGGCGTCGGTTTGCTCGGCTCCTACACGACCTTCTCGACCTGGATGCTGGAGACGCAGCGGATTGGCGAGGCGGGCAAACACCGGATCGCTGTCCTCAATGTGCTGCTCAGCGTCGTCTTGGGATTGGCGGCCGTAGCTCTCGGCCGCATCCTCGGCGGCGAGCTGTAGGCGTGTCGACTTTGTTCGGCTATGCCTTACAAACTCGACACTAGGTTGCCTCGTACCGGATCACCGCGCCGTCCTCGACTTCCCGCACGCGTCCCTCGTTAACGAGTAGATCGGTGTGGCCGATCACCTCGGAGAGGGTGAGATAGGCCTGGGTGACGGCGACGTTGCCCCAGAGGGCCTGGGCCAGCTCGTAACCGGTGCGGGGGCGCTCGGCGATCAGGCGGTAGATCTTCTCCTTGCGGCGCTCGCTGCTGGCGAAGCGGGAGTCGATCAGGGCGACGTGGTCGGTGATCGGCTCGCCATGGCCGGGGAGGACGATCTCGGCCGGCATCTCTCTCGTCTTCTTCAGCGACTCGATGTAGGTGGCTAGCGCCTGCGGGCGCTCGGAGGAGCCGTCGAGCGGCCGCGCCAGCAGCGGGTTCGAGGAGATGTTGGGGAGGAGGTGGTCGGCGGCGACCAAGATCTGCCGCTCGGCGTCCCAGAAGACGGTGTCCGAGGGGCTGTGCCCCGGCCGGTGCAGCACTTCGAGGCGGCGATCGCCGAGCTCGAGGATGCCGCCGTCCTCCAACGGCCGCGTCACCGTCACGTGCGACCCCCAACTGCGAAAGCTGCGGGAGACGCTGCGCAGGGCGACGGTCACGTCCTCGGGGATGCCGTTGCGCAGCATCACCTCGACCGCGAACTGGTCTTCGAGCTCGGCGTCCTCGTCAAAGGCGGCCAGGCGCCGCGCCGCCGCACCCAATGCCGCCACCTCGGCGCCGGAGTGCTCAACCAGGATCTCGACCAGCCCGAGGTGGTCGATGTGCTGGTGGGTGACGACGATCAGCTCGAGGTCGGCGAGCGAGTGCCCCCGCTCGGCCAGCCGCGCGGTCAGCTCGTCGAGCGCCTTGCCTGAGTTCGGGCCGGTATCGACCAGCGTCAGCGGCTCGTCCTCGATCAGGTAGCAGTTGACCCGCCCGACCGCGAACGGGGTGGGGATGGCGAAGCGATGGATGCCGGCGAGCGCCGCCTGCTCGAGCGCTTGCTCCGGCGTCGCCGTCACGCTCGGATCAGCCCGAGGACCTCATCGCGCCGACGTTCCATGTCCTCACGCGAGACCAGCGACTCGAGGTTCAGCCGCAGCAGCGGCTCGGTGTTGGAGGGCCTGACGTTGAAGTGCCAGTCCTCGAAGTCGATCGAGACGCCGTCGAGGTGGGTCACCTTGGCGCCGTCGGCGTAGCGCTCCTCGATCTCGGCCATCTTCGCCTCCGCGTCGGCGACCTCGGAGTTGATCTCGCCGGAGATGAAGTACCGCGAGCGGAACTCCTCCATCAGCTCGGCCAGGGAGCGACCGTCGAGCGAGAGCAGCTCCAGGACCAGCAGCGCCGGGATCGTCCCCGAGTCGGCGTTCCAGAAGTCGCGGAAGTAGTAGTGGCCGGAGACCTCGCCGCCGAAGGCCGCGCCCTCCTCGCGCATCCGCGCCTTGAAGAAGGCGTGGCCGACGCGGGAGAGATCGGAGCGCCCGCCCTCGGCGGCGACCAGGTCCGGCACCGCCCGGCTCGAGCGCGGGTCGTAGAGGATCGTTGCGCCCGGGTTCTTCTGCAGGACCGAGCGGGCGAGCAGGGCGCAGATGAAGTCGCCGTCGCAGAAGCTGCCGTTGCCGTCGATGAAGAAACAGCGGTCGGCGTCGCCGTCCCAGGCGATCCCGAGGTCGGCGCCGGTCGACTTCACCTTGTCGATGATCATCCGCCGGTTCTCCTCCAACAGCGGGTTCGGCTCGTGGTCGGGGAACTCGCCGTTAGGGACGAAGTACATCTCCTCCAGCTCCAGCGGCAGCCCCTCGAGGATCGGGCCGACCATCGGGCCACCCATCCCGTTGCCGCCGTCGACCACCACCTTCATCGGCTTGACGTTGGCGGGGTCGATGAAGGAGAGGGCGTGGGCGCGGAACTCGTCCCAGACGTCGACCTCCTCGCTCGATCCGCCGCCGGGGGCCTCGCCGAGCCCTCCTTCGATCTCGGCCTTGACGTCGCCGATGCCGGCGTCGCCGGAGAGCGGCAGCGCCCCCTCGCGGACCAGCTTCACGCCGGTGTAGGCCTTGGGGTTGTGCGAAGCGGTAACCATGGCGCCGCCGTCGAGCTCGCGGGAGCCGACCAGGTGGTAGAGCATCTCGGTCGCAACCTGGCCGGCGTCGATCACCGTCGCGCCCTCGGCCATCAATCCCTCACGGACCGCGCCCGCCATCGCCGGCGCGGTCAGCCGCATGTCACGTCCCAGCCCGACCCGCAGCTCGCTCGGCTGTTTGCCGCGCAGCCGCCCCAGCACGCGGGCGAAGGCGCGGCCGATCGCCAGCGCCGTCGTCTCATCCATCTCCTCGCCATAGAGGCCGCGGATGTCATAGGCCTTGAAGATCCCGGGCGGGGCGAGGGGGGACTGGTCGTTCAAAACGCTCCTTTCAGAGCCTCATAGCTCTGCTCGATCGACTGCGGCATCACTTTCGTATCGGCGATCACCGGCATGAAGTTGTTGTCGCCCGCCCAGCGGGGAACGACGTGCATGTGGATGTGGTGCTCGACCCCTGCGCCGGCGACGCGCCCCTGGTTGAAGCCGACGTTGTAGCCGTGCGGCTGGTAGACCTGCTCGAGCCGGTCCATCGCCCGCTGGGCCAGCGCCATCATCTCGGCCAGCGTCTCGCCGGGAATCTCCTGCAGCCGCCCGACGTGGTCGTACGGAGCCACCATCAGGTGTCCGTTCGTGTAGGGGAAGAGGTTGAGGATGAGGAAGCAGCGCTCACCGCGGTGGACGATCAGGTTCGCCTCGTCATCGTCTGCCGCCGGCTTGGCGCAGAAGATGCACTCCTCCTCGATGTCCTTGGACGCGTCCTTCACGTAAGCGAGGCGCCAGGGCGCCCAGATGCGGAAATTTGCCACGGGCGCTCCATCCTATGGAAGCCGGCCTCTGCTCAGAGCCACTTGCGCCGGCGGAAGTAGGCGACCATGCCGATGAGGACGACGGCCATGATCCCGAGGACGGTGAAGAAGCCCGCCTCGTGCCCTTCGCTCGGCACCCAGGTGTTCATCCCCATCACGCTGGCGATCAGGGTCAGCGGCAGGATGATCACGCTGATCGCGGTCAGCACCCGGAGGATGTCGTTGAGGCGGTGGGAGATCACCGACTCGTTGGTCTCCTCGAGCGCCTCGGCGACCTCCTTGTAGTTCTCGAGCATGTCCCAAATCCGCTCGTGGGCGTCGACGATGTCGTCGAAGTAGATCTCGAGGTCGAAGTCGGCAGCGAGGTAGCGCTGCTTCACCCTCTCCAGTTCGCGCAGGACCGGTCGCTGCGGCCGGATGACTTTGCGGAAGTTAATGATCTCCTGCTTGACGTTGGAGATGTCTCGCACGACCTCCTCGGCCCGCTCTTCGAAGATCTGATCCTCGAGCGCGTCGAGCTTGTTGCCGATCTTGCGCAGCATCGGGAAGCAGTAGTCGAAGCTGTCGTCGACGAGCCGGTGGAGCAGGTAGCCGGAGCCGCGAGAGAAGAGCTGTTCGCGCAGCTCCTCTTTGGCCCGGCAGCGCTCGAACAGGTACTCGACCGGCTGCAGCGGCAGGTTCGGGATCGTGACCACGTAGTCGGGACCGACGAAGACGTCGAGCTCGCCGGTGCCGAGACGACCGGCCTGCGGGTCGAACACCGGCAGATGGAGGACGATGAAGAGGTAGTCGTCGTAGACGTCGATCTTCGGCCGCTGGTTGCGGGAGAGGACGTCCTCGAGGTCGAGCGCGTGGAACTCGAAATGCTCCTCGAGCCAGGTCCGCTCCAGCGAGCCCGGCCACTCGATGTTGACCCAGCGCAGGCCGTTGGAGTCGATCTGCTCGACGTTTGGCTTCTGCGGCTCAGGCGCGGCCGGCTGAGAGACGAGCTCGCCGCGCCGGCCGCGAGGCCGAGGCAGCCTCGGTTTCGGAAGGTTCGCCATCGGCGGGCCCTCGCGTTATCTCGTGCAGCGGCGTCATCGTGCGCCTAGGTTAGCCGCCTTGCACGCGGTGGAAGCAGCCGCGGGTGCCTGGTAAGGTTCTGCCCACATAAGCGCCACATCTAGAGGGGTGGAGGGACTGGCCCATTGAAGCCCCGGCAACCATCGCGACCGCAAGGTCGAGACAGGTGCCAAATCCAGCAGGCAAGCAGCCTGAAAGATGTGGGGGATGTCCGATCCGGACCTCGCCCCACAAATGGCGAGGTTTTTTCGTAAGTGGAAGTGAGGATCGGATGTCAGTAGAGAGCCTGAAGTGCAAGGAGTGCGGGACCAGCTACGAGCTGGACGCAAGCTACGTGTGTGAAAACTGCTTCGGACCGCTGGAGGTCGCCTACGACTTCAGCGGGCTTGACGCGGACGAGGTCAAGCGCGGGATCCAGGCTGGGTCCCAGGGAATCTGGCGCTACCGCGACTTCCTCCCCTTCGAGGGGAGGGCGAGCGACCCGTTGGAGCCCGGCTTCACCCCGCTGCTGAAGGCCGATCGTCTGGCCGAGCGGCTCGGGGTTGGCGCCGAGATCTGGATCAAGAACGACGCCGCCAACCCGACCCACTCGTTCAAGGACCGCGTCGTCGCCGTCGCCGTCGCCAAGGCCAAGGAGCTCGGCTTCGAGACCGTCGCCTGCGCCTCGACCGGCAACCTCGCCAACGCCGTCGCCGCCCACGCCGCCGCGGCCGGGCTCGACTCCTACGTCTTCGTCCCCGCCAACCTCGAGGAGCAGAAGCTGCTCGCGACCGGCGTCTACGGGACCAACCTGGTTGGCGTCCGCGGCAACTACGACGACGTCAACCGCCTCTGCACCCAGCTTGCCGAGACCCATCCGTGGGCCTTCGTCAACGTCAACCTGCGGCCCTACTACGCCGAGGGCTCGAAGACGCTCGCCTACGAGACGGTCGAGCAGCTCGGCTGGAAACTGCCGGACCGTGTGGTCAGCCCGATCGCCTCCGGCTCGCTCTTCACCAAGCTCGGCCGCGGCTTCCAGGAGTGGCTCGACATCGGCTTGGTCGAGGGCTCGCAGCCGGTCTTCAACGGCGCCCAGGCGGAGGGGTGCAGCCCGGTCGCGACGGCGTTCGCTGAAGGCTGGGAAGTCTGCAAGCCGCAGCGGCCGGAGACGATCGCGAAAAGCCTCGCGATCGGCGACCCGGCCGACGGCCCCTACGCGGTGGAGCATGCGCGCCGCACCGGCGGCGGCGTCGACTCGGTCACCGACCAGGAGATCCGCGAAGGGATCAAGCTGCTGGCGGAGACGACCGGGATCTTCACCGAGACCGCCGGCGGGGTCACCGTCGGCGTCCTCCGCAAGCTGGCCGAACGGGGCGAGCTCGCCGACGGCGAGCGCGTCGTCGTCTACATCACCGGCGAGGGGCTGAAGACGCTGGACGCGACCCGCGATACGTTCCAGATGCACGAGATCGACCCCGCCCTCGAGAGCTTCGAGGCCGAGTTCCCGCAGGAGGTAGCCGTCTAGATGAGCGTCACCGTGAAGATCCCGACCCAGCTGCGCGCCGCCACCGGTGGCCAAGCCGAGCTGGAGGTGGAAGGCGGCACCGTCGGCGAGGTGCTCGACGCCGTCTTCGACGCCCACAACGGGCTCAAAGACCGCATCACCCAGGACGGCGACCTGCGCCGCTTCGTCAACGTCTACGTCTCCGGCGAGGACATCCGCTTCCAGCAGGGCCTGGAGACCTCGATCAACGACGGCGACGAGGTAACGATCCTCCCTGCGGTAGCGGGCGGTTGCTGAAACCACCAGTAGTCATCCTTTGCGGCGGCCGCGGCACGCGGCTGCGTGAGCGGACGGAGTCGGTGCCGAAGGCGCTGGTCGAGATCGGCGGCCGGCCGATCCTCTGGCACGTGGTCCAGATCTACGCCGCCCAGGGGTTCGACCGCTTCCTGCTCGCGACGGGATACATGGGTGAGGCGGTTGAGGAGTTCGCAGCGGCGGAGCGTTGGCCCGAGGGGGTGCGGGTCGAATGTGTCGAGACGGGACTCGACACGCCGACGGGCGGGCGCGTTGCAGCCCTGGCCGGGCGGCTCGACGGAGAGGGGTTCTGCGCCACCTACGCCGATGGCGTCGCCGATGTCGATCTTGGTGCGCTGCTCGGCTTCCACCGCGAACAGGGCGCCCTTGCCACCGTCACCGTGGTGCGGCCGAACCTGCAGTGGGGCGTCGCTGAGCTGACCGGGCACGAGGTCAGCGGCTTCGTCGAGAAGCCACGCAGCGAGCACTGGATCAACGGCGGCTTCTTCTGCTTCGAGCCGGGGGTGCTCGATTACCTGGAGAGCGACAGCGTCCTGGAGCGCGCGCCGCTCTCCCGACTGGCCGCGGACCGACAGCTCCGCGGCTACCGCCACGAGGGCTTCTGGGACTGCATGGATACCTACAAGGACGCCGTCGTCCTCAACGACCTCTGGAGCGCCGGCCAGGCACCCTGGCGGATCTGGGACGCCGCCCCGGTGGACGCTTCGTGAAGCGCTCGCTGGTCACCGGCGGCCACGGCTTCGTCGCTTCGTGCCTGGCGCGGGCGCTGCTCGAACGCGGCGACGCGGTCAGCGTCCTCGACCTGGCGCCGCCTCCGCGCTCCGGCCTCGCCCTGCAGGGGATCGCCTCCGAGGTGGAGCTGCTCGAGATCGACCTACGCGACGTAGCCGCGGTTGAGGCCGCGATCGGCGCCGGCGAGTTCGACGTCGTCTTCCACCTTGCCGCGCAGACCCTGGTCGGACCGGCGATGGCCGACCCGACCCAGACCTTCGAAATCAACGTACGCGGTACCTGGGGGCTGCTCGAGGCCTGCCGCCGCGCCGACGTCCCGGCCGTCGTCGTCGCCTCCTCCGACAAGGCCTACGGTCCGAGCGACGAGCTGCCCTACCGCGAGGAGATGCGCCTGCAGCCCGCCTCTCCATACGAGGCGAGCAAGGCAGCGGCCGACGCGATCGCGCTCAGCTACCGGCCCGCCTACGGGCTGCCGGTGGCCGTCACCCGCTTCGCCAACATCTACGGCGGCGGCGACCCCAACTTCTCGCGCCTGATCCCGGAGGCGATCGCCGCTGTGCTCGACGGCCGCCGCCCGCAGATCCGCTCTGACGGCAGCCCCGAACGGGACTTCCTCTACGTCGCCGACGCCGTCTCCGCCTACCTCGCGGTCGAGAGCGCCGTCGGCGCCGGTGGGCCTGGGGCGGGGGAGGCCTTCAACGCCGGTGGTGAGCGGCCGTTCTCGGTCGCCGAGGTCCTGAGGACGATCGTCGAGGTCTCGGGCACCGACCTGCAACCGGAATTCCTCGGCGCCGGCAACCCCGACGGCGAGATCGACCGCCAGTTCGTCGACTCGACCAAGCTGCGGGAGATGACCGGCTGGCGCCCTGAGGTCGAGCTCCGCGACGGCCTGATCCGGACCCTGGACTGGTACCGGGACCACGCCGAGCTGCGCCCCGCCGTCGCATAATCTGAAGTAAGAGTAAGACCTGTAATACTCTTACTCCATGAGGATCACCAGCAAAGGCCAGGTGACGATTCCCAAAGGTATCCGGGACGAGTTCGGCCTTCTGCCTGGGACCGAGGTCGAGTTCGTCGCCGACGAGGGCCAGGTAAAGGTTCGCAAGTTGGAGGGTGGTCGCGATCGCGGCCGGGAAATCGTCGATCACCTCCGCCGGGCAAGCGGCGGCGACATTCCCCTAAGCACCGAGGAGATCATGCGCATGACCCGGGGAGAGGATTGGGGCACCGGCCGCTTGGAAGAGGATGAAGGGCACCCTCGTTGACTCGAACGTCCTGATCGACGTTCTAACCGAAGACGCTGATTGGGCCGCATGGTCGAGCGATGCTCTGGCGCACCTCGCCTCCCGGGGCCCCCTGATCATCAATGGAGTCATCTACGCCGAGATCTCGCAGCGGTATTCGCGCAAAGAGCTCCTCGACCATGAGCTCCCGGAGGCGGTGTTCCTTCGGGAGCATCTCCCGTGGTCGGCGGCCTTCCTCGCAGGGAAGGCTTATCTCGCCTATCGCCGTCGGGGTGGCCATCGGCGCTCGCCACTGCCGGATTTCTTCATCGGCGCACATGCCGCGGTGGCAGACCTGCGGCTTCTGACCCGTGATGCTTCCCGCTACCGGACCTACTTCCCGAGGCTGGATTTGATTGCGCCCGACTGAGCCGATGGCCTAGCTAGGCTGGGCCCATGTGCGGGCGCTTTACCGTCACCACCAAGGACACGAAGAAGGTCGCCGACCGCTTCCAGGTCGAGCTCGAGAAAGCGCTCGAACGGAGTGAGAAAGCGAAGGACGCGCCCGGCATGGGCCGCTTCAACGTTGCCCCGACCCAGGAGGTCCTCGTCGTCCGTGCCTCGCCGGAGCCCGAGGAGGCCGAACAGGGGGAGCGCGAGGCGCGGTTGATGCGCTGGGGACTCGTCCCGGTCTGGGCCAAGGACCTGAAAGTCGGCTACCGGATGATCAACGCGAAAAAAGAGAACCTGATGAAGAGCCGCGCCTACGGGCCGCTTGTCGGCAAGTACCGGCACCGCTGCCTGATCGTCGCCGACGGCTTCTACGAGTGGATGAAGGCCGAGGACCCGAAGCAGCCGCGCCAGCCCTGGCACTTCCAGGTCGACGGCGGCGAGCCCTTCGCCTTTGCCGGGCTCTGTACCCGCAAGGAGTGGGCCGACCCCGAGGACCGCGGCTACGACGACGGCCACCTCTACACCTGCACCCTGGTAACGACGACGCCGAACGAGGTGGTGGCGCCGGTCCACAACCGGATGCCGGCGATCCTTCCCAGCCCCGAGGCCGAGGCGGCCTGGCTCGATCCCAAGCTCAGCCCCGAGGACGCGGTCGAGATGTGCGGTCCGCTCGACCCGCGGCGGATGTCGAGCGCGCCCGCCAACCCGGCCCTGAACAAGGTCGGCAAAGGGATGGCGGAAGGCCCGGAGCTGCTGGTGGCGCCGCAGGAGAGCCTGGACGTCTAGAAGGGCTCAGCCCTCGTCGCCTGCTTCGGCTTCCTTTTCCTCTTCGGCTTCTTCGCGTTCTTCGGCTTTCAGTTCTTCGGCCTCTTCGTCGATCGGCGGCGAGCGGTCGGGTAGGGCGGCCTCGGTGGTCGTCGTCGCTTTCCCGGCGCTCGTTTCCAGCGTGCAGCCGATCTCTGCCGAGGGGACGTCGGTCGTCCGCCAGATCGTGAAGAAGGGGAGGACGAGGTCTTTCTTCGGCTTGCCGGCGATGAAGTACTTGATCCGCTCTTCGCCGATCACGAATTCAGGCCATTCCACCTTGACCCCCTGTTCGGTGGTGAAGCGGCGCGGCCGATCCGGCACTTCCAGCGAGGCGAGTTCGCCGCCGTGGGAGCTGAAGTCCATCAGCACCGTTTCCGGCACTTCCTGGCTGTAGATGCCGTCTTCGGAGGAGCGCGGGTAGGTCGCCCGCAGGTCGCCGCTGCTCTGGGCGACTTCGGTGCCTTTGGGCGCTTTGATCCGGCAGAGAGCGCGGCCGCCGCCGACCGGCGATCCGGCCGAGATCGTCAGCGAGGAGCCGACGATGTAGAGCGAGTAGCCACTGACATTGGTGCCGGTGGCGCGGATGTTGGTGTCGGTCAGCTGCATCGTGCCTTTGTTCCCCGGCACGGGGACCGCTTTCGAGTCGGCGCCCTCGGCGCTCTGCACCCATTCCAGGTTGGCCGCTTCGCCCTCGCCCTTGCCGGTGCTGGCGAGGGCGGCGACCACGCAGGCGACGAGCCCGACCGCGATCACGATCAGGGCGCCGCGCGGGGGCCGGCCGGCGTCGGCGGGTCCTTGGGGGGCGTCTGCCACAGCGCGACAGTATTGGAATTCGCCGCCGATTCGCCGCGCTGCGATACCTCGACCGCCTTCGTGGGTACGTTCCCTCCATGGCAGGCAAAGTGACGCGACTGAACAGGGCTGCGCCGAAGCCCAGAGCGGTGGAGGTCCACGGGCAGCCGATGAACTTCATCGAAGCCGGCTCCGGGCCGGTTTTGCTGCTGATCCATGGGATGGCTGGGACTTGCGCCAATTGGGAAGCGGTGATCGAGCCGCTGGCAATCAACCACACGGTGATCGCGCCTGACTTCCCGGGCCACGGCTCCTCGGCGCCAGGTGGCGGCGACTACTCCGTCGGCGCCCTTGCCAGCGTCCTGCGCGATCTGCTGCTCACCCTCGGGCACGAGCGGGCGACGCTGGTCGGCCACTCGCTCGGCGGCGGCGTCGCGATGCAGTTCACCTACCAATTCCCGGAGATGGTCGAGCGCCTGGTCCTGGTCTCCAGCGGCGGCCTCGGGCCGGACGTCAGCCCGATCCTCCGGGCCGCGGCCTTGCCCGGTGCGGAGCTCTTCATCTCGGCAACCGCCGGCGTCGGCACCCGCATCGGCTCCGTAGTTGGCCGCGGCCTCGGCCTGGTCGGTTTGCGCCCCAACGCCGATGTCGCCGAAGTCACCCGCGGCTACGCCACCCTGACCGACCCCGAGCGGCGCAAGGCATTCGTCGCCACCCTCCGCTCCGTCGTCGGCATGGAGGGTCAGCGCGTCGCCGCCCTCGACAAGCTCTACCTAGCCGACACCCTGCCGGTCCTCATCGTCTGGGGCGAAAACGACCCGATCATCCCCGTCGACCACGGCCGTGAGGCCCACGCCGCCCTTCCCAGCAGCCACCTCGAGATCTTCGAGGACACCGGCCACATCCCCCAGCAAGAGCGCCCCGGCCGCTTCATCGCCGTCCTCGAACGCTTCCTCGCCGAAACCGAGCCGGCAGAGTTCGATCGCGACGTGTGGCTGGCACGGTTCAAGGCCGCTGAGAACTAGCGCAGCAGAGACGCGCCCGACAGGATTCGAACCTGTGGCCTACAGCTCCGGAGGCTGTCGCTCTATCCAGCTGAGCTACGGGCGCGTGTCCGCAGCTTAGCCGCTGCCGGGGAGAGCGGGCCGCTCCTGCTTTTCGGTCCGACCGCAGACATAACATTGCATATGTGAAGACTGCGACCAAAGGCAACGAGGCCGAGGCGATGATCATGGCCGCGCTTGTGGCGAGAGGCTTCAACGTCCTCGTTCCATGGGGTGGAGGGCAGCCCTATGACCTCGGCGTTGATTTGGGTGGATCAGATCTCTTGAAGGTCCAATGCAAGACCGGCTGGTCGGAAAAGAGCTGCATCACCTTCAATACTCGCTCCACTGACCATGGCCAAGGAAGGCGGTCCTACGTGGGACTCGCGCACATATTTGGCGTTTACTTTCCTCCGCTGAAGTCCGTCTATCTAGTGCCCTTGGATGCTGTGGGCAGCTTCCGGGCCTTTCTACGACTTGAGCCTGCTCGTAACAACCAAAGGCGCAAGATCAACTTTGCATCTGATTTCGAGATCGACCGCTGGAATTTCGAGTCTCTGTGTGAAGTACGGGAAAAGGCATCGTTCACGCAAGAGCCCGAACTGAACTTCGCGTAGGCTCGCCGCCGATGGATTTGGCGGTGACTTTTCTCGGGACCGGGGGCTCGGTTCCCTCGGCGCGGCGCTCCACGGCGAGCGTCCTGGTGGCGCGTGGGGGAGAGCGGTTGCTCTTCGACTGCGGGGAAGGGACGCAGCGGCAGATGCAGCGGTCGCTGGGGCTGGTGCAGGCCGACGCGATCTTCCTCACTCACTTCCATGCCGACCACGTGCTGGGGCTGCCGGGACTGC
>DASTYZ010000091.1:0-20706 GCA_035764545.1 Solirubrobacterales bacterium
ACCCGCACCGGCCCCTGCGGAGCCAACCCCGCCACAGCCTCCGCCACCGCCCGCCCAGCAGCCTCCATCAACTCCAGCGAAGGAACCGCCAGCTCCTCAATCGCCCACCGGTCAACCCCCCGCATCCCCTCGGCGTCATAAAGCGGTGGGAGCCAGCTCTCCATGGCCTCACCCTAATCGGACCGTTCCGTGGTTCCTTTCGGACGCCATAGGTGCAAAAGGAACCACAACTTCGGCCCCACACCCAAATCATGCGTTCCGTGGTTCCTTAGTCGTCTATAGGCGGACAAAGGAACCACGAAACTCCAGAGCACTGTCGAGGAGGGTGCCGGTGGGGGTTCCGGGGCACTGGGCACGGAGACCGAGCGTTGCGGCCCGTTGCGCCAGCTGTCCCCGACCCGACTCGGCGGAGGTGCGCCCCGGGACCCCCACCGGCACCCTCCTTACCGAAAGACGCCCGAACCAGCTACTTGAGCCCGACGATCAGCTTCGCCGTAGCGAGCTCATCCGACGCTTCGGACCCCAGCGCCAAGTAATCGATCTTGCGCAGGTACTGCTCTGCTTCTTCAAATTCCGCTTCGCCGGCGGGCATCAGGTTCTTGGCGAGCCGGAGGGCCGCGGGGCCGTCGACGAAGGCGGCCGGCGGGGTGTTGCCGAGGGAGCTGAGGGCTGCCTTATACGGAGCCGAGTCGGCGAGGGTCTTGCCGTTCTCCTGGAAGCTGGCCAGGGTCGGCGCGAGGCCGTAGCCGATCGCGATCCGGCTGCCTTTGGCGACGACGACGACCGGCTGGCGACCCAGTTCGGGGTCGCGGATCGAGAACCCGCTTGCGCCCTTGCTGATCTGGGTGATGCCGGAGGTGCCGGTCGAGCGCAGGAAGAGGCCGATGTTGCTGACGGTGTTCTTCGCCTGCGTTTCGTCCTCGGTCTCCAGGATCAGGGCGCCGCCGAGGGTCTTTTCGCTGTTGCCGGTGAGGTAGGCGCCGACGTCGCCGATCGAGGAAGCGATCGATTCGAGGTCGATGCCCGCCTGCTTCAGCGTCTTCTTCAGCTGGTTCGGCGGGATCTCGCCGGGGATGCCTTCCTTGTCGATCTGGTCGATGCCTTCGTTGAAGCGTTTGCCGAAGTCTGCCGAGGCGAAGGCGGCCACCGAGGTAGCCGGCAGCGACCCGAGCAGCTCGGAAGCGTCTCCAGAGGGCGGGTTGTCGCCGCTGAGGTTGGTGCTGAGGTCGATCTCGATCTGATCGGAGCCGGGGACGAGGCTGGCGACGGCGGTCGCTTCGTCGGGTTCGATGCCGACGGCGTCGAGGAAGGTTTCGGTTTCGGCGTCGATCTCACCGCCTGATTCTTCGATCAGGGCACCGATGTCGGCGAAGACGTCGGCGGCGCTGTCCTCGGGCACCTGGGCAACGGCGTCGCCGTAGGCCTCGGCGTCGGCCAGGTTCTCGCCGTCGGAGGCGTCGACCATTTCTTTGAAGGTGGCTTCGTCTTCGGCGAAGGCGACGAGGCCCTC
The DNA here is from genome assembly GCA_035764545.1 of Solirubrobacterales bacterium. Taxonomy (GTDB): domain Bacteria; phylum Actinomycetota; class Thermoleophilia; order Solirubrobacterales; family 70-9; genus VAYN01. Next base: position 1,511 of record DASTYZ010000091.1, read on the forward strand.
GAAGACGCCGATCGTCGTTTCGTCCTCCTGGACCTTGAAGTCGACACCCTCGTAGGAGCCGTCCTCGCTGGTTTCGTCCTTGTCGGCCTCGATCTTTTCGTTGACGAAGTCACGGGCGGCGTCTTCGTCGGAGGTCTGGATCGCGGCGCCGTAGCTTTCGAAATCTTCGTCTTCGTAGTCCTGGAGGAAGATGCCGCCTTCCTCGCCGAGCCAGGGCTCGACTTCCTTTTCGTAGTCGAACTCTTCGCCCTCGTCGGCGGCTTCGCTTTCGAGTTCGCCGATGATCAGCCCGCCGAGGTCGTCGATGCCGGCGATCTTCTGCGCCAGCGCCTCGATGTTCTCCTTGGTTTCGCCTTCGGGGCGGACCGTGAAGGCGATGAAGACAGGCGCTTTGGCCGGGGCGATGCTGGCCGGGTCGGTTTCGCCACTGCCGCCGTCGTCGCTGCCGCCGCAACCGGCGACGAGGAGGGCGGCAAGGGCCGCGATCAGGACTGGAAGGACGAGACGAAGCTTCACGGAGCCGGGCATCCTAGCGACCCTTTTGGACGAGTTCACTCGACCAGGCCTTACCTGGCCGAATTGTCACTCGACCGTGACCGTCTTCGCCAGGTTGCGGGGCTGATCGACGTTGAGCCCGCGGTTGCGGGCGATGTCGTAGGCGATCAGCTGCAGCGGCAAGATCGCCACGATCGGCTGCAGGATCCAGTCGGTGGCGGCAACCTCGATCGTCTCGTCGGCGACCTCGGCGACGCGGCTGTCGCCGGCGGTCGCGATGCCGATCGTCTGGGCGCCCCGGGCCCGCACCTCCTCGACGTTGGAGAGGACCTTCTCGAGGACGGGGCTGTCGGTGGCGACGCAGACCACCGGCGTCGACTCGTCGAGCAGGGCGATCGGCCCGTGCTTCATCTCCCCGGCGGCGTAGGCGTCGGTCGGGATGTAGCTGATCTCCTTCAGCTTCAGGGCCCCCTCGAGGCAAACCGGGAGCCCGATGTGGCGACCGAGGTAGAGGAAGAACTCCTGCTCGCTATGCCGGTCGGCGACCTCCCGCGCCGGCTCCGCGGCCGCCGCCAGGGTCTCCTCCATCTTCGAGGGCAGCCCCTTCATCGCGGCGACCAGCTCGCTCAGCCGCTGCGGCGGCAGCGTTCCCCGCAGCTCCGCCAGCCGCAGCCCCAGCAGGTACATCGCCGCCACCTGGGCGACAAAGGTCTTGGTCGCGGCGACGCTGATCTCCATCCCGGCGCGGATGTAGAGGACGGCGTCGGCGTCGCGGGTGGCCTGACTGCCCATGATGTTGGTGATCGCCAGCACCGTCGCCCCCGCCTCGCGCGCCAGGCGCATCGCCGCCAGGGTGTCGGCGGTCTCGCCCGACTGCGTCATCCCAATCACCAGGTCCTCGGGGCCGACGACGGGATTGCGATAGCGGTACTCGGAGGCGACGTCCATCTCCACCGGCACCCGCGCCCACTCCTCGATCGCGTAGCGACCGACGAGGCCGGCGTGGTAGGAGGTGCCGCAAGCGACGATGACGATCCGCCGCACGCCCCGCAGGAACTCGTCGGAGAGCTCGACGTCGGAGAGATCGACCCCGTCGGCCTCGGGCAGGCGGTCGGTGATCGTCTCCGCGACCGCGTCGGCCTGTTCGTGGATCTCCTTCAGCATGAAGGTCTCGTAGCCACCCTTCTCGGCGGCGTCGGCGTCCCAGGTCACCTCTTCGGGGGAGCGCTCGACCGGATTGCCCTCGGCGTCGGTGACGCGGACAGCGCCGGCTTCGATCTCGACGATCTCGCCGTTCTCGATCGCCATCGCGGTTCGCGTATCGGCGAGGAAGGCGGGGATGGCGGAGGCGAGGAAGGTCTCCCCCTCGCCGACGCCGGCGACCAGCGGGCACTCCTTGCGGGCGCCGACCAGACGGCCGGGCTCGTCGGCGTGCATGGCGACGAAGGCATAGTGGCCGCGGAGATCGGCGTAGGCGGCGCGGACGGCGGCGGCGAGGTCGCCGTCGTAATGGCGGCCGATCAGGTGAGCGACGACCTCGGCATCGGTCTCCGAGGTGAAGGCTTTGCCTTCCTCCTGGAGGCCGCGGCGCAGCTCCGAGTGGTTCTCGACGATCCCGTTGAGGACGATGTGGACCTGGCCGGAGCTGTCGTCGTGGGGGTGGGCGTTCTCCTCGGTGACGCGGCCGTGGGTCGCCCAGCGGGTGTGGGCGATCCCAGTCGCCGACGGCGGCAGCGCGCCGGCGCCGTTGTTTGCCCGCGCCTCGACCGCGGCCCGCAGGTTGGCGAGGTTGCCGACCGCGTGGACGCTCTCGACCTCGCCGTCGGCGAGCACGGAGAGACCGGCCGAGTCGTAGCCCCGGTATTCGAGCTTTTCCAGCCCCGAGAGCAGAAGCTCCTCGCAGGGCCGGCTGCCCACGTATCCGACGATGCCGCACATGAAGGCGAGTAAGGGTAGAGGTAGGGGCCCGCGGGGCCCTTAGGCGAGCTCGGCCCGGACGAGGTCGGCCAGCCGCTCGGCGGTCTCCTCCGCCTCCGCCGCGGTCGGGGCCTCGACCATCACCCGCACCAGCGGCTCGGTCCCCGACGGGCGTAGGAGGACGCGACCGCGACCCTCGAGGCCCTGGTTCTCCCGCTCGACCGCGTCCCAGACCGCCGCCGCGTCCTTGATCGCCTCGCGCTCGGCGACCTGGACGTTAATCAGCACCTGGGGCAGCTTCTCCATCGGCACGGCGTCCTCGAGGCGGGCGCCGCCGAGCTCCCGCATCGTCATTAGCGCCGCCGCGATCCCGTCCCCGGTGGCGACGAAGTCCGAGGCGATGATGTGGCCGGACTGCTCGCCGCCGAGCGGCCAGCCGCGCCGGCTCATCTCGTCGATCACGTAGCGATCGCCGACCTGGGTCACCGCGACCTCGATCCCCGCCGCCTCCATCGCCTGGTGGAAGCCGAAGTTGCTCATCACGGTGACGACGACACCGCCCTCGAGCTCGCCCCGCTGGGCCATCCCGCGGGCGGCGAGGGCGATCAGCTCGTCGCCGTCGTGGACCCGTCCGGCTCCGTCGACCGCGAGCACGCGGTCGCCATCGCCGTCGAAGGCAAAGCCGATTTCGGCCTCGGAGGAGGCGACCCGCTCGGACAGCGTCTCCATGTGGGTGGAGCCACAGCCGGCGTTGATGTTGCGACCGTCGGGCTCGACCCCGATCGTCTCCACCTCGGCGCCGAGGCGCTCGAAGATCGCCGGGGCGGCGCGGTAGGTGGCGCCGTTGGCGCAGTCGAGGACGACCTTGCGGCCGCTGAGGTCGAGCGGGAAGGCGGCCTCGAGCTCGCGCAGGTAGTCCTCGAAGCCGCCGTTCAGCTCGCGCACGTGGCCCGCCTGCTCGGCGGCGGGGGCCTGGTCGATCAGCGCCTCGATCCGGGCCTCGGCCTCGTCGGCGAGCTTGACGCCGCGGCTGTCGAAGAACTTGATCCCGTTGTCGTGGAAGGGGTTGTGGGAGGCGGAAACGACGGCGGCGAGGTCGAGGCCGAGGCGGCGGACGAGGATCGCGGCGGCGGGCGTCGGCAGCACTCCCCCCAGCAGCGCGTCGCCACCGGCGGCGGCGACTCCCGCTGCCAGCGCCGACTCCAGCATCGGGCCGGACTCGCGTGGGTCGCGGACGATCAGGACCTGCGGTCTTTGTGCCTCCAGCGAGGCGGTCGCGGCGCGGCCCAGGGCGGTCGCCAACTCGGCGCTGAGGAAGGTGCCAGCCGCTCCCCGGACCCCGTCGGTTCCGAAGAGCTTGCGCGCGGTCGTCAACCCGCCCTCGTCAGCGCTTGCTGAACTGAGGCCGCTTACGAGCCTTCTTCTGACCGGCCTTGCGACGCTCCTTGACGCGGGCATCGCGGGTGAGGAAGCCACGGCGCTTGAGGTCGCCGCGCAGCTCGGAATCGATCTCGGTCAGGGCTCGGGCGACGCCGTGGCGGACCGCGCCGGCCTGGCCGCTGACGCCGCCGCCGTGGACGCGGACGCGGACGTCGACGTTGCCCTCGTAGCCGGAGACCGCGAGCGGCTGCTTGACCATCGTCTGGTGCAGGGGCCGCGGGAAGAACTCCTCGAGGCTGCGCTTGTTGATCGTGATCTCGCCTTTGCCGGGCAGCACGGTGACGCGGGCGATCGCGTTCTTGCGTTTGCCGGTGGCGAGGAAGCGGGCGCCTTTCTCCATTTTCGCCGGGGCCCGGCTCGCGGTCGCGGTGTCGTCCTCCTCGGCCGCAGCCAGCTCCGCTTCGCGCCGCGCTTTCTCTTCTTCCTCGGCTTCGAGGCGGGCGCGCTCCTCGGTGCTCAGCTCGCGCTGGTCGGGCTCGACCAGGATCGGCTCCAGGTCGGCGCCAGGAATGACGTCTTTTTTCTTCTCCTCGGCCTTGGGCTCCTCGGCGGCCTCGGGCTCCGGCGGAGCCTCCTCGGTCTGCTCCTCGACGACAGGCTCCTCAGCAACCTCCTCGGACGGCTGCTCCTCAGCGGCGTCTGCCGTAGGACCTGCGGCCTCGGGCGCCTCGTCCTGGGGGGTCTCGTCCTGCTCCGGCGTTTTCTGCTCGTCGTCCATCAAGTTCAGTTCGTCTCCATCGGTTTCGGCTGCTGCGCCGCGTGAGGGTGGTCCGGCCCGGCGTACACCTTCAGCTTGGTCAGCTGCTGGCGGGCGAGGCGGTTGCGCGGCAGCATCCCCTTGACGGCCTTGCGGATCACTTCCTCCGGCTTGCGCTCGAGCATCTCACCGAGCGTCCGGGACTTGATCCCGCCGGGGTAGCCGCTGTGGCGGTAGTAAGTCTTCTGCGCCAGCTTGTCGCCGGTGACCCGGATTTTCTCCGCGTTGATGACGACGACGAAGTCGCCGGTGTCGATGTGCGGGGTGTACTCCGGCTTGCGCTTGCCGCGCAGGGTGTCGGCGATCTGCGTCGCCAGCCGACCCAGGGTCTTGCCCTCGGCGTCGACTACGAACCAGTCTCGCTGGCGGTTGGCTGGCGTGGCTACAAAGGTCTTCATCGCGCAAAAACCGCGCGGTCGGTCCCACGCGGCCGGGGGATGATAGCCATCTCGCGGCCTGCGGGGGTCTCCGGACGGTCGCCTATACTGCCGCCCGAGCAAAGCCGAATCCCGAGCGGGCCACCGTTCGGGAACGGAGGAACCGAAGAGGCCTTTGCAGGTCTCAGGGGCGAATCGGACGAAAAGCGTCCGTAGCGCAGCTCTTTCAGCGCGAGCCCGTCAGCTAACTCCGCAGGCGATGGAAAGAGAGGGCTTAGCGGTTTGAACAGCAAAGGGTTCGTCCGACCGAGCGCGGTCGGAGGTATATGGCTAGTCGGCGTAGCGACGGCGATCGCGCTGCTCGCGCTCTTCCTCGGCACCGCCGCGGCGAGCACCGGCGGCGCCGGGACCCCAGGGACCGCCCCTCCCGCCAAGGGCAGCCCTTCCGGGGCGCCAGCCGCTTCGCCGAGCGCCGGTGCGATCACCCTCCTCGCCGCCACGACCACCCCGCGCAAATCCTTCTACTTCGGCTACCGCTTCCCCCGCCTCAGCTTCACGATCGCCAGCAGCCAGCCGGAAAACGATCTCCAGATCGAGGTCGTCAACTCGGCCGGCGAAGCGGTCAAGACCTTCTACCGCGAAAACGTCGCCCCCGATGCCGAGAACAAGATTCGCTGGGACGGCACCACCAACGAAGGACGGACCGCCCGCAACGGCCGCTACAGCTTCCGGGTCAGCCCCCAGTCCCCCGCCGCCCCGGCCCCTGCCGCCCGCAAGGCCTCGAGCTCGACCACCCTCAGCCTCGCCTTCGCCTTCTACGGCTACGCCTTCCCGATCCTCGGCAACCATGAATACGGGATGAGCGCCGGTCGCTTCGGCGCCGGCCGCAGCGGCCACACTCATCAAGGCCAGGACGTGATGGCCGCCTGCGGGACCCCGCTGGTCGCCGCCCGCGGCGGCAAAGTCCAGTACTCGGGCTACCAGGGCGCCGCGGGCAACTACATCGTCATCGACGGCCGCGGCACCGGCAACGACTTCATGTACGCCCACCTCGCTGAACCCTCGCCGCTTCACACCGATGAAGTGGTGCGCACCGGCCAGCCGATCGGTGTCGTCGGCGAAACCGGCGACGCCAGCGGCTGCCACCTCCATTTCGAGATGTGGGCCGCGCCTGGCTGGTACGAGGGCGGATCGCCGTTCGATCCGCTCGGCTACCTCCAGAAGTGGGACGCCTACTCCTGAGGCCGCACCCGCTCGGCCTGGCCTTGTGCTCGATCGGTCCCAATAGATAGCGCCACTTTTTTAAAAACGGCGTGTTCTAGATTGATCTAGCTGAATGGTCTATACGTACTAAGTGCAATGACGAACGGAGTCGTACTGGCCATTCTCACCCCAAGGAGCCGATCATGAAGGAACCAGTCCCAGATGTCATCGATCAACGGTTAGTCCGATCACTTGCCCATCCCCTGCGAATCCAGATCCTCGAGCACCTGACCGACCGCGTTGCCAGTCCGAACGCGCTCGCAGGCGAGCTCGAGGCGGCGCTCGGCGATGTGGCGTACCACACCCGCGCGCTTGATCGCTACGGCGCTCTCGAGCTTGTCGAGACGGCGCAGCGACGGGGGGCGACCGAGCATTTCTACAAGGCGAAGCCGGGGGCCTTTGTTGGCGGCCCGATGTGGCGAAAAGTGCCGGAATCGGTCCGGGGCGGGGTCTCAGCCGCGACTCTCCAGACCTTTCTCGACAAGGCAATTGCCGCCCTCGAGGCGGGCACCCTGGACGGCCGCGACGACACGGTCTTCCGCTGGATGCCCCTCTTCCTCGACGAAAAAGGTTGGAAAGAGGTGGTCGCGATCATGGAAGAGGCGACGAAACTGATGCTGTCCGCGCACCTGCGCAGTCAGGATCGGCTCAGCGAGAGCGGCGGCCGCGGCGCGGTATCGACGGTGGTCGGGATGGCGGCGTTCGAGACTGCGGGGTCTTTGGAAGCGGCTTAGGTAAGGAGGGTGTCGGTGGGGGTCTCGGGGCGCACCTCCGCCGAGTCGGGTCGGGGATCGCTGGCGCCGCGGGCCGCAACGCTCGGTCTCCGTGCTCAGTGCCCCGAGACCCCCACCGACACCCTCCGCGACAGCTGCTCTGCTTCGGCTTTATCGCGAGTCCGCGAGAAACGTCGTATAGCGACGCTTTTCGCGGACTCGATGAGCCGGAGCATCAGAGACTGTCGCCGGAGGGAGGAGTGTCCCCCTGGCCGACCGGCGTCATGTTCCTCGCCCCATCCACTCATTGAGAGATTCCGCGCGTCCGGCGAGGAACCCAGGGAGGTCAGGGGACACCCGTCCCTCCCTACCGCAAGCGGCCCGCTACTCCCACTCGATCGTCGCCGGGGGCTTCGAAGAGATATCCAGGGCTACTCGGTTGACGTCGCGGATCTCGTTGATTATGCGGTTGGAGACTCGCTCGAGGAGGTCGTAGGGGAGGCGGGCCCAGTCGGCGGTCATCGCGTCATCGGAGGTGACGGCGCGGATCACGATTGGGTAGGCGTAGGTGCGGCCGTCGCCCTGGACGCCGACCGAGCGGACGACGGGGAGGACGCAGAAGGACTGCCAGAGCTGGCGGTAGAGCTCGGCGGCGCGGATCTCCTCCTGGAGGATCGCGTCGGCGGCGCGGAGGATGTCCAGCCGCTCTTTGTTGACCTCGCCGCCGACGATCCGGATCCCCAGGCCGGGCCCCGGGAACGGCTGGCGCCAGACCATCCGCTCGGGCAGGCCAAGCTCGGCGCCGACCGCCCGTACCTCGTCCTTGAACAGCATCCGCAGCGGCTCGACCAGCTCGAACTCGAGGTCGTCGGGGAGGCCGCCGACGTTGTGGTGGGACTTGATCGTCGCCGCGTGGTCGGAGCCGCCGGACTCGATCACGTCCGAGTACAGCGTGCCTTGGACCAGGTAGCTGACGTCCTCGAGCTTGGCCGCCTCCTCCTCGAAGACACGGATGAACTCGGTGCCGATGATCTTCCGCTTCGTCTCCGGGTCGTCCTGGCCGGCGAGCTTGGCGAGGAAGCGCTCTTCGGCGTCGACGTGGACGAGCGGAATCCCGAACTGACTGAAGGCCTCAACCACCTGCTCGGCCTCGTTCATCCGCATCAGCCCGTGGTCGACGAAGACGCAGGTGAGCTTGTCCCCCACCGCTTTGTGGACGAGGAGGGCGGCGACGGAGGAGTCGACACCGCCGGAGAGGCCGCAGATCACCTTGCCGTCGCCGACCTGGGCCTGGATCTTCTCGACCTGCTCGGCGATCACCGACTGCGGTGACCATTGCTCGGTGCAGCCGGCGACGTCGCGGAGGAAGCGGGTGAGGATCTCGGTCCCGTAGGGGGTGTGGACGACCTCGGGGTGGAACTGAATCCCGTAGAGGCCGCGGTCGGGCAGCTCGTAGGCGGCGACCGGCGAGCTGGGGCTGGACGCAAGGGCGGTAAAGCCCTCCGGTGCCTCGAAGACGGCGTCGCGGTGGCTCATCCAGCAGCTCTGCTCCTCGGGCATGCCGCCGAGCAGCTGGCCGCCGCCGTCGCGGAGGACCAGCTCGGTGCGCCCGAACTCCCCCGTCTCCGCCGACTCGACCCGGCCGCCCAACTCCAGCGCCATCGCCTGCATCCCGTAACAGATGCCCAGCATCGGAACATCGAGGTCAAGCAGCTGCGTCGGGAACTTCGGCGCTTCCGGGTCGTAGACCGAAGCCGGCCCGCCGGAGAGGACAAGCCCCTTCGGTTTCCGCGCGCGAATCTTTTCGACGTCGGTGTTCGCCGGCAAGAGCTCGGCGAAGACTCCGCATTCGCGGATCCGCCGTGCGATCAACTGGGAGTACTGGCCCCCGAAGTCGAGGACCAGCACCTCCTCGACCGCCCGCGCGGCATCCGCGAGCGGCTGCTCGCGGATGTCCGCTACGGACTGCTCAGTCATCCGAGACGGCAACTCCAGTTGAGACGGCAGCCCGCCCGTTGGACCCCATTCCGACCGACTGCTCGTTCTGGAGCTTCTTGCCCTCGCTCATCAGAGCGGGAGCGACCATCACCTCGGCCCGCTGGAAGGAGCGGATGTCCTCGTAGCCGCAGGTCGCCATCGAGGTTTTCAGCGCCCCCATCAGGTTGAAGGTGCCGTCGTTCTCTTTGGCGGGGCCGAGGAGGATCTCCTCCATCGTCCCGTCCTGCTTGGTCGAGACGCGAGTGCCGCGCGGCAGCGAGGGATGGAAGGTCGCCATCCCCCAGTGGAAGCCGCGCCCCGGTGCCTCTTTTGCCCGGGCCAGCGGCGAGCCGATCATCACCGAGTCGGCGCCGCAGGCGATCGCCTTGGAGACGTCCCCCCCGGTCCGCATGCCGCCGTCGGCGATCACGTTCACGTACTCGCCGGTCTCCAGCATGTGCTGGGCGCGGGCGGCGGCGACGTCGGCGATCGCGGTCGCCTGCGGGACGCCGATCCCGAGCACGCCGCGGGTGGTGCAGGCGGCGCCGGGCCCGACGCCGACGAGGACGCCGACGGCGCCGGTCCGCATCAGGTGCAGCCCGGTCGAGTAGGAGGCACAACCGCCGACCACAGTCGGCACCGGGACCTCGGAGATGAACTCCTTCAGGTTCAGCGGCTCGACCGTGGTCGAGACGTGTTCGGCGGAGATCACCGTGCCCTGGATGACGAGGATGTCGAGGCCGGCCTCAACCGCCACCTCGTAGTGCTCGCGCACTTTCTGCGGGGTCAGGGAGCCGCAGACGACAGCGCCACGGGCCTTGATTTCCTCGACCCGCTTGGCGATCAGCTCGGACTTGACCGGCTCGGTGTAAATCTCCTGCATCAGCCGCGTCGCTTCGTGCTTGGGGGCGGCGGCGATTGCCTCCAGCCTCTCCTCGGCGTTCTCGAAGCGGGACCAGATCCCCTCCAGGTTCAGGACCCCGAGCCCACCGAGCTCGTTGACCCGCACAGCGGTATCGGGCGAGACGACCCCGTCCATCGCCGAGGCGACGAGCGGAATCTCGAAGCGATAGGGACCGAGGGTCCAGCTGACGTCGATGTCGTCGGGATCGCGCGTTCTACGGGAAGGAACGATGGCGATGTCGTCGAATCCATAAGCCCGGCGCCCCTTCTTGCCGCGGCCGATTTCGATTTCCAAGTTAATCCTCCAAGGCGTGGCGTTGAACCACTGAGCCTACACTTCGGCGGGGACCTCCAAATCGTGCACGGAGACCTCGCCGAGCAGGCGCTCGACCTGATTGCGGTCGACGGTGCCGGCGCCGAAGTGCTGGGTCGACTCGGCGCCGCAGGCGACCCCGTAGGCGAGGCAGTCCTCCGGCGAGCGCCCGTCGTAGCGGGCGGCGACGTAGCCGGCGACGAAGGCGTCGCCGGAGCCGACCGAGGAAACCGGCTCCAGGGGCTCGGTGTGGACCTCGAGCAGGCGCCGGGAGTTGCCCTCGCCGACGGCGGCGACGCAGCCGTCGGGCCGGGTGATCGCCGCCTCGGTCGCACCCAACCGGACCAGCTCGAGTAAGCCCTGGGCGAGGTCGGAGCGATCGGCGAACTCCTGCCCGACCAGCTCCTCGGCCTCGGTCTCGTTCGGGGTCACCATCGAAGCCCCGGCGCGCACCCCCGCCAGCATCGCCTCGCCCTCGGCGTCGAGGACGACGGGGACGCCGCGGCGGTTGAGGTCGTCGACCAGGCGCGCGTAGAGGTCGTCGCCGGCGCCCGGGGGAACCGAGCCGGCGAGGACGCAGATCTTCGCCCCGCTGGCGAGGTAGCCGATCCGGTCGAAGAGCCGCTTCACCTCCTCGGCGCTGACCGCGGGGCCGCGCTCGTTGATCTCGGTCTGCTCGCCTGAGGTGGGGTCGATCACCGCCAGGTTGATCCTGGTCTCCGAAGCGATGCGGATGAAGTCGGTCAGGACCGATTCCTCGTGGAGCTGTTCGAGCACCTGGGTGCCGGTCGGGCCGCCGACGAAGCCGCTGGCGATCACCGGGCGGCCGAGCAGGCTCAGCGCCCGGGCGACGTTGATCCCCTTGCCGCCGGCGACGGTGCGGCTCTCGACGGCGCGGTGGCGACGACCGAGGCGGAAGTTCGGCACCGCGACGGTGCGGTCGATCGCCGCGTTCAAGGTCACCGTGAGGATCACTGGGGCTTCACCCGATTTCGCTCCTAAGTCGTTTCCCGCGGGTCAGCCGGCGCAGCAGCACCAACCCGATGATGAGTATCACGAACATCGCGATCGCGATAGGGAGCAAATTGTCCGCGAGGAAGGTCCGGGCGCGGTCGAAGGCGCTCGCCTCCGGCACCGCGCGGCTGGCGCGGAGGGCGACGACGCCGACCCTGCGACCGCCGACGTTGACCGTCACGGCACCGAGGCGCTCACCGCGGCGGATCGGCCCCTCGACCTCGCCGGGCGCCTGCAGTTCGACCGCGAGCCGCTGGCCGCGGCGGACGCCGACCTGGAGCGAGCGGGCCGCCCGCAGTGGCAGCCGGCCTCCCGAGTAGCGAATCGTGGGTTCGGCGAGGCTCTGGCCGGCGCGGATCGGCAGCCGCCGCTGGTACTGGGAAAAGCCCCATTCGAGCAGGGCGAGGTTGTCGGTGAAGCGGGTTTCTTCGGTCGGGGCGTTGATCGCGACCGAGACCAGGCTGACTCCCTTTTTCTCGCCGGAGCCGACGAGGACGTAGCCGGCGTCAAAGGTGTGGCCGGTCTTCACCCCGGTCGCCCAGGGGGCCATGTAGAGGAGGTCGTTGAGGGTGTCGATCCGCCGCGGCGGCCGCAGGCTGCGCAGCAGGGCCGAGCGCGAGTCGGCGATCTTGGCGAAGACCGGCTCGCGCAGCAGCCGCCTCGCCAGCGTCGCCAGGTCGGCGGCGCTCGAGTAGTTGCCGCGCTGGTCGAGGCCGACCGGGTTGGCGTAGTGGGTGTCGGCGAGGCCGAGGGCGGCGGCATAGCGGTTCATCTGGCGCACGAACCCGGCTTCGGAGCCGGCCGCCCTGATCGCCAGCGTGTGCGCCGCGTCGTTTCCGCTGACCAGGATCAGCCCGTAGAGCAGGTCCCGCACGCTGACCCGCTCCCCCGTCTTCAAGCCCATCAGCGACTCCCCGTAGATCGGCGAGTAGGGGGCGGCACGGACCACCTTGTCCAGCGGCAGCTCCCGCATCGCCACATAGGCGGTCATCAGCTTGGTCGTGCTGGCGATCGGGAGGTGGCGACGGGCGGCCTGGGAGGCGAGGACGTCGCCGCTGCGGGCGTCGACGACGGTCCACGCCTCGGCGTAGATGCCCTGCGGGCCGGCGCTCGGCGCTGCCGCGGCGGTAGGGACGAGCCAGAGCGCCAGCGCCAGCAGCACCGCGACCAGCCCGGCGCCGTGGCGCCCTGGCCTCATTTCAGCTGCAGCGTCTGGCCGGCGATGAGGATTTGCGGATCCACTTCGGGGTTCAGCGCCAGGATCTCGGCGACCGGCACCCCGGTCTTGTGGGCGATCGCGGTCAGGGTGTCGCCTGATTCGACCGTGTAGGTCTTCGCCTTGGTGCGGTGCTTCTTCTGCTTCTGCTGTGACTGTGAGCTGTTCTTCTGGGGCGAAGAGGAGTTGTCGTCCATCGCCGTAGAGACGACGGCAATGACGACGACGACAGCCACGATCAGGGCGAGGGCGGCGGCGATTCGGGTGGCGGCGCTGGAGCGTTTCTTCATTGGACCGGGTGGATGGAGCGGTTGGGGCGGCTGATCGTATTCGCGAACGGAGTCTTCAGGCGGTCGATATGTCCCAGACCGCTTGTCGCAGGCGCTCTGCGGCGGCGGCGGGGTCGGAGTCGGCGGCGATCCCTCGCGAGGCGGCGACGAGCCCGGCGGCGCGACCGGCCGAGAAGGCGGCGCCGAGCAACTCCGGCTTGCCTCCCTGGGCGCCGACGCCGGGGATGAGGAAGACAGAGCGCGGCATCAGATCCCGCATGCGGCCGAAGTGCTTGGGCTCGGTGGCGCCGACGACGGCGCCGAGGCCGCTGAGGCCGGACGCTCCCGCGAGGCGGGTGCCGAGCTCGTCGACGAGGGCGGCGAGGCGCTCGTGCAGCGGCGCCTCCGGTGCCGGCAGGTCCTGGATGTCGGCGGCGCCGGGATTGCTGGTGCGGACGAGGACGAACATCCCGGCCCCAGCCTCCTCGGCGGCGGCGAGGAGCGGCTCCAGGGCGTCGCGCCCGAGCAGCGGATTGGCGGTGAAGGCGTCGGCGTCGAGGCCGCGGACAGGGCCCCACGGCGTCGGCGTCTCGCCGACCAGCGCCTGTGCGTAGGCGGCGGCGGTAACCGGGACGTCGCCCCGCTTGCCGTCAGCGACGACCAGCAGGCCCGCCTCGCGCGCCGCCGCGCAGGTCGTTTCCAGCGCCTGCCAGCCGGACGCGCCGAGGCGCTCGAAGCAGGCAAGCTGGGGCTTGACGGCGACGCAGGCGGGACCGGCGCGCTCGATCAGGCCGAGACAGTGGTTGGCGACCGCGGCGGCCGCCTGCTCAGCAGCGGGGGCCTCGGGGTCGCCTGACTTCGCCCCCTCCCCAGCCAGCTTGGCCGGGTCGGGGTCGAGGCCGAGACAGATCTGGCTGCGGCGCTCCTCAACGAGCGCCGCGAGCCGATCGGAAAAGCCAGTCAGCGAATCAGCCGCCCTTGACCTTGGTCTTCAGGGCCGAGCCAGCGGAGAAGCGCGGAACTTTGCCGCCCGGAATGGTGATTCTTTCGCCGGTGCGGGGGTTGACGCCCTGACGGGGGCCGCGCTCAGCGACGTGGAATTTGCCGAAGCCGGTGAAGGCGACCTCCTCGCCGTTACTCAGAGCACCGGTGATCGCGTCGAGTACGGCGTCCACAGCGTCACTGGCAGCTTTTTTGCTGCCGAGCCGCTCGTCGCCGGCAAGTTGGTCCAGAAACTCAGCCTTGGTCACGTCGTAAATCCTCCTCGGGGTTTGAAGACGGGCGCAATCTAACAGTGCCTACGGCGTAAGAACTCGCGCCCTGGAGCCAAATGTCACGAACCACTGATCGCCAGCTCGGCGACCAGCAGCGGCGGCGTGCTGACCGAGCCGCCGAAAGGAACCCAGCGGGCGCTCGCCCCAGCGGCGCTGACGGCGCTCAGCATCCCCACCAGCTCGCCGGCGATCGTGAACTCGCGCACCGGCTCGGCGAGGGCACCGGCGCGGATGATCCGGCCCGAGGCGCCGACGGAGAAGACGCCGGTTACTGGGTTCACCCCGGAGTGCAGGCCGGCGACGTCGGTGACGTAGATCCCCTCCCCCGCCTCGGCCAGCAACTGCTCGAAGGAGTGCGACCCGGGGGCGACCATCAGGTTCGAGGTCGAGACCGAAGGGAGCGAGCGGTAGCCCTGGCGGGCGGCGGAGCCGGTCGAGGTGGCGCCCTCGCGGTTGGCCGTGTAGGTGTCGAAGAGGTAGGAGCGCAGCCTGCCGCCCTCGATCAGGGCGGTGCGCCGGCGCGGCACACCCTCCGCGTCGAAGGGGGCCGAGTCGGGGCCGGCGGGGTCGCGGCCGTCGTCGTGGAGGACGAACGCCGCGCTCGCCACCTCCTCTTCGAGCCGGCCGGCGAAGGGCGAGCGGCCGCGCTGGACCGCCTTGGCGCTGAGGCCACCACCGATCAGGCCGGCGAAGCTGGCGGCGACGGTCTCGTCGAGGACGACCGGGCAGGCGCGCGATGCGGGCTTGCCGGCGCCGATCATCGAGAGCGCCCGTTGAGCGCCCTCTGCGCCGATCGCCTCGGGGTCGAGGCCGCGGGGCCCGCGGGCGAGGCCGAAGCCGAGACCGGTCTCCCGCGCCCCGTCTCCCTCGGCCAGGGCCGAGAGGTAGGCGTAGCAACTGGAAGCCTCGTACTCGCCGGCGACGCCGGTCGAGGAGGCGATCGCCACCTGCTCGTCGGAGTCGGCGTAGACGGCAACCTCGACGCCGACCAGGCGCGGGTCGGAATCGAGAGCGGTTCGCTCCACCGTCAGTGCCAGCTCGGCGATCCGCGCGGTGTCCCACTCGGCGAGCGAAGGGTCCCCCAGTCCCGGCAGCGCCTCGATCTCGGCCGGCCGCGGCGGCGCCGCAAACTCGTCCTCGTCGGCGGCGGCCGCGGCTTCGGAGGCGCGGGCGGCGATCTCCGCGACGCCGCCGTCAGAGAGGTCGGTGCCGTAGGCGTAGCCGACCCGGTGGCCGTGCCAGGCGCGGACCCCCGCCCCGGTCTGGATCGCCGCGGTGAGGCTCTCGACCTCGCCGCCGTGGACCCGGACCGTGCGGCCGCTGTCGCGTGAGACGTAGACCTCGGCGTCGCTCGCACCGGCGGCGACGGTCGCCTCGACGGCGCGCCGCGCGACCGCGCTCAACTCGCTCATCGCTCGGTCCCCCCGACAGTCATCGCGCCGACGCGAACGTGGCCCTGGCCGGTCCCGACGGGCACTTTCTGGCCGCCCTTGCCGCAGATCCCGGTCTTCATGAAGAAGTCGTCGCCGACCGCGTCGATCGCCGCCAGGGCGTCGAGGCAGTTGCCGATCAGGGTGGCGCCGCGGCAGGGCCGGGTCACCTTGCCGCCCTCGATCAAGTACCCCTCGGAGACGCCGAAGACGAAGTCCCCGGTCGCCGGGTCGACCTGGCCGCCGCCGAAGGAGACCGCGTAGAAGCCGCGCTCCACCTCGGCGATCATCTCCTCCGGGGTGGAGTCGCCGGGGGCGATGTAGGTGTTGGTCATGCGCGGGATCGGCAGGTGGCGGAAGGTCTCGCGGCGGCCGTTGCCGGTCGAGGCGACGCCGTCGCGCTCGGCGGTGAGGTGGTCGTAGAGGTAGGAGGTGAGTCGACCGTCCTCGATTACCTGCGTCTTCTGGGTCGGCTGCCCCTCGTCGTCGATCGCGTCGCTACCCCACTCGCTCGGCAGGCGGCCGTCGTCGTAGGCGTTCAGCAGCGGCTGGGCAACCTGCTCGCCGAGCTTGCCGACGTAGACGCTGGCGCCCTTCTGGATGTGGTCGGCCTCGAGGCCGTGGCCGGTCATCTCATGGAAGAGGACGCCGCCGAAGCCGCCGCCGACGACGACCGGCATCGAGCCCGAGGGCGCCGGGACGGCGTCGAGCAGGGTCAGCGCCTTCGCCGCCGCCTGCTCGGCGATCTGGCCGGGGTTGTCTTCGAGCAGCTCGAAGCCGCGGTGGGCGCCGAGCGTCTCGGCGCCGGTCTCGACGGTGCCGTTGCGCTGAGCAACCGTCTGCACGGCGATCCGGGTGCGGGTGCGGTCGTCGCCGCTGAAGAGCCCGTCGGAGTTGGCGACGCTGATCTGGCGCCGCGCCTCGGCGTAGACGGCGGTGACCTGGGCGATCTCGGCGCCTTTGCCGCGGGCCCGCTCGTCGAGCTCGCGCAGCAGCTCCGCCTTGCGCTCGGCCGGCACATCTTCGGGCCGGCGCTCGATCGCGATCGGCGTCACCCCCTGGGCCTGCAGCGGCTGCGGCTCCCGCCGCTCAGACCGCAGCGCCGCCGCGGCTTCGTCGGCGGCGCGCTCCAGCTCCGCCGGCTCGAGGCCGTCGACATGGGCGAAGTAGGTGGTGTTGCCATCGACGACGCGGACGCCGGCGCCCTCCTCGGCGCCCGCTTGCACCGCCTCGATCCGGGACTCGTCGATCGTCATCGACTGGCCGCGGCGGCGTTCGGCGAAGACCTCGGCAAAGCGGCCGCCGTTGGCCAGCGCCCGGGCCAGGACCCGCTCGGCGACCCCCTGCTCGAGTAGCTCGCTCATCCCTTCTCCTTCGGCCCTGCGACCTCGATGAGGCGGCCGGCGGCGACAAAGAGCTCGGCGCCGCTGCGCGAGTCCTGGGCGTGGTCGGCGCTGCGGCCGTGCGGGTAGTAGAGACGGGCGAAGGGGCGGCGGGCGACGCGGCGGCGGCGCATGAAGGCGGCGGCCTCGTCGGCGTAGACGGAGACCCGGTCGAGCAGGATCCGGTGGGGCTTAGGGGGCATCAGTTCCCCTCCTGCGCCAGCTGCCGCAGCGTCGAGCGCATGTCGAAAAGCATCAGCGAGGCGAGGGCGAAGCGATCGGTGACGGCCACTGCGGCGAGCCCGGCATTGCGGACCGCGAAGACCTCTCCCTGCTCGGTGGCGATGTGGACCTGCTCGACCGGCACCTCCTCGGCGCCGTCGGCAGCGGCGAAGAGGACGACTGCATCCTCTCCCCAGCGCTCCAGCTCCTCACCGGTCGCCGCCAGCACCTCACCACCGGGACCGAGGATCGCCGCCCCGCGCAGGTCCGGCGACATCTCGGTCAGGAACGCGAGCGCCGCCTCCGCGGACTCCTCCGAGGGCGGGGCTGCTGCGGCGGCGTCGGACATGTCGGCGAAGATACCGACCGTGACCCTCGCCCGAGCCTCCTGGATCATCACCGTCGTCATCTGCGCCGTCGCCGCCGTCCTCTTCGCCTTCAGCGGCTACACCGGCTACGCGATCACCCTCGTCGCCGTCGGCCTCGCGGCCAGCGTCAACCTGCTGCCGCCGGCATAGCGAGGCGTTTTGGTGTCCCCTTGGTTCACTAAAGCGCCTTAGGTCGAAGCGATCGCGGAAAATCCGCGTTTATTGCTGTTCGGGATCTGTTCGGGATCGACCTGGTGACGTCCTCAGCCGGTACCGAAACTGCTCGGATTCCGCTCTACGAGCGGACCTGCACAATTGGTAGACCACTTCCTGAAGACGCTAGTGGTCACCCTTGCGAATCGATGCGACATCCCCATAGCGTGGCGGCCATGGCCCCGCTCCTCGTCATCGCCGCCGCGACCATCGCTGTTGCTTTTGCCGCAGCAGCGATCGCGTGGGCGGCGGTGATGCTTGCGCTGATCAAGCGGTTGCCTGAAGTCGATCCTGGCCCCGGCGACGGGCGGCCTGGTAGCGCTCACCCGGAGCGGTAAGGGCCGCTTTCGCGCTCGCGATAGGAGGTCTCGGGCTCGGCGTGGATCAGGACCTCGGCCTGGGGAATCTCGGCCTCGATCGAGTCGCGCATCTCGTGGGCGAGCTCGTGGGCGCGCTCGAGCGTGGTCCCGGAGCGGTACTGGACGTGGAAGTCGATGTGGCGGCGGCGGCCGGCGCGGCGGGCGCGGAGCTTGTGGTAGCCGGCGACCTCTGGGGTGCGGGCGGTGGCGATCGCCTGCTCGATCCGGTCCATCTCCGCCGCCGGCAGGGCTTCATCGACGAGGACGCCGGAGGAGCGGCGGATGATCGCGATCCCGGCCCAGACGATCGCGCCGGCGACAAGCAGCGCGGTGATCGAGTCGAAGGCGACGACGCCGGTGATCTCGACCAGGCCGAGGCCGACGAGGACGCCGGCTGAGGTGAGGGCGTCGGTACGAAGGTGGGCGGCGTCCCCCTCCAGCGCCGGGGATTCGTGGATGCGCGCCTGGCGGTAGAGGTTCGCGGAGACGACCAAGTTGGCGACCACGGAGAAGCCCATGACCGCGATCCCGACCCCGAGCGCCTCGACCTGCGAGCCGGCGACGAGGCGGTGGGTCGCCTCGTAGACGATCACCGCGGCACCGACGAGGATCAGGATCCCCTCGATGTTGGCCGCCAGGTTCTCGACCTTCTCGTGACCGTAGGGGTGCTCCTCGTCGGCGGGCTCGTCGGCTTTGCGGACCGAGATGAAGGCGATCACCGAGGCGACGAGGTCGATCAAGGAGTGGATCGCCTCGGTGATGATCGCGATCGAGCCGGTAATCGCGCCGGCGGCGAGCTTGAGCGCGATCAGGATCGAGTTGGAGGCGATCGAGAGCGCGGCGGCGCCGCTTTTCGTCCTGATCATGGCCCCGCCTCGGCCTCCAGGCCCAGGTGCCGCGCCAGCATCCGCACCGCCTTGCCGCGGTGGCTGATCGCGTTCTTCTCGTCGGGGGGAAGCTCGGCCATCGTCCGCTCGTCGTTGTGCCCGGTCTCGTCGGGGACGAAGGCCGGGTCGTAGCCGAAGCCGCCGCTGCCGCGTCCTTCGTTCAGAAGCGTCCCCTCGCAGCGTCCTTCGAAAACGTACTCGTGGCCCGCCTCGTCGATCAGGGCGATGGCGCAGACGTAAGCGGCGCGGCGGTCGACCCCGGCCGCGTCCACTTCCCGCAGGAGCTTCTCCAGGTTCGCCTCGTCGCTTGCCCCTTCGCCGGCGTAGCGGGCGGAGTAGATCCCGGGGGCGCCGCCGAGGGCGGCGGCTTCGATCCCGGAGTCGTCGGCGACCGTCACCTCGCCGGT
>DASTYZ010000092.1:0-8528 GCA_035764545.1 Solirubrobacterales bacterium
GCGGTCGAGCGCGAGGGAGCGGAGTGGGACCGGGAGCGGATTGCCGCCGCCGGCGAGTACGCCGGCAGCGAGGCGGCGCAGGAGCTGGGACGGCTCGCGAACGAGAACGGGCCGAAGCTGAAGACCCACGATCGCTACGGCAACCGCGTCGACGTCCCGGAGTTCCATCCCTCCTGGCACGAGCTGATGGCCGTCGGCGTCGGCTTCGAGCTTCACTCCTCGCCCTGGAAGGACCCGCGGCCGGGCGCCCACGTCGCCCGCGGCGCCGCCTTCATGTGCATGTCCCAGGCCGAGGCCGGAATCGGCTGCCCGATCTCGATGACCTACTCGGTGATCCCGGCGCTGCGGACGCAGCCAGAGCTGGCCGCCGAGTGGGAGCCGCGCTTCCTCTCCGCCGTCTATGACCCGGCGAACGCGCCGGCGCCGCAGAAGCGCGGCGCCCTCGCCGGGATGGGGATGACCGAGAAGCAGGGCGGCACCGACGTCCGTGCCAACACCACCGTCGCCCGGCCGGTGAACGGCGGCGGTCCCGGTGCCGAGTACGAGCTGACCGGCCACAAGTGGTTCATGTCGGCGCCGCAGTGCGACGCTTTCCTCGTCCTCGCCCAGGCCGACGGCGGCATCTCCTGCTTCCTCTTCCCGCGCTGGACGCCGGACGGCACCCGCAACCGCTTCCGCCTGCAGCGCTTCAAGGACAAGCTCGGCAACCGCTCCAACGCTTCCAGCGAGATCGAGTTCGACGCCGCCTCGGCCTGGCTGGTCGGCGAGGAGGGCGCCGGCGTGCGGACGATCATCGAGATGGTCAACCACACCCGCCTCGACTGCGTCCTCGGCGGCGCGACGGGGATGCGGGCCGGCGTCGCCCAGGCGATCCACCACACGGCCCACCGCTCCGTCTTCGGCCGCGAGCTGATCGAGCAGCCGCTGATGCGAAACGTCCTCGCCGACCTCGCGATCGAGTCCGAGGCGGCGACCATCTCAGCGCTGCGCCTGGCGCGCGCCTACGACGAAGCGATCGCCGGCGACGAGGAGGCGGCGCAGTTGAAGCGGGTCGCCAACGCCGTCCTCAAGTACTGGATCTGCAAGCGCGCGGTGATGCACGCGGGTGAGTCGCTCGAGTGCCTCGGCGGCAACGGCTATGTGGAGGAGTCCGGGATGCCGCGCCTCTTCCGCGAGAGCCCGCTCAACTCGATCTGGGAGGGCTCGGGCAACGTCCAGTGCCTCGACGTCCTCCGGGCGATGGTCAAGAGCCCGGCCTCCGTCGAGGCCTTCTTCGCCGAGGTCGGCGAGGGCGCCGCGGCCGAGCCCCGCCTGCGGGAGTTTGCCGCCTCTCTGCGGGACGAACTCCCAGGCGACCTGGAGACGATCGAGTCCCGCGCCCGCCGCGTAGTCGAGCGCATGGCCCTCGCCCTCCAGGCCTCCCTCCTCGTCCGCTACGGCGACGAGGCCGTCGCCGACGCCTTCTGCGCCTCCCGCCTCTCCGGCGATTGGGGCCAGGCCTTCGGCACGCTTCCGGCCGGCACCGACTTCGGCCGGATCATCGAGCGGCACCGGCCGCTCAGCTAGCCGGCTCTGCCTCGGTAGCGACGTCAACCAAGCGCTCCAACGCAGCGAAGACTTCCTCCCAAGAGCGGCCTCTCAAATCCGGCGACAGGCCCTCATGGGCGGCGTGATTACGCTCGTTGTTGAGCCGAATCATGAGGTCGGCGAAGTCTTCTGGCAACGCCCCTTGCTCGAAGAGCCTCCTTGCAAGGACGGCCCGCCGGAAGTGATCCTTGCGGGCGTCCAACCCCCGGACATCTGCGACATGGGTAACCGCCACCTCCGCACAGAGGTTGCACCAGAGGACTGCAGCCGTCTCATCTCCGAATGACAACGCCTGCCTTGCCCGTTCGAGGTGGGTTTTGGCAAGAGCAGGAGAGCTGATTCCTTTCACCACATCAAAACCTCTTTAATAAGGCTGCTTTGGACGCGCTCATTCGGTACGTAAGGGTTGAGAAAAGATCGAACATCGCCTGTCTGCTCATGCTAGTTGCGATGTCGGCCGCGCTGGCCCTGGTCCCTGCTTCCGCGTTCGGGGAGGCGTCTGAAGCGCCGAAGTTAAATGCCGAAAGAGAACTGGCTGAAGCAGAAGTCGAGAAGACGAAGGCCGAAACCAAGAAGCTTCAGGACGACGACTCTGTCTTCTGGCGCGCCCTTTCTACCTTTGGCCCTCTACTGACTGCTTTGATCGCGGCGGGAGGTCTGCTTGCTTCGGTGAAGAAAGCGGGTGACGATCGTCGAGATGCGTTTGACCGCGAGGCCGAAGAACGGCAGGTTGAAGCCGGAAAACGGGCAGAAGCGGAACAAGCCGCAGAAACGACTCGGTTTGACGAACGCTTCGCCAAGGCAGTTGAAGGACTTTCGTCGGCCAACGCCGGCGAGCAGAACGGCGCCGCAGTGCTGGTCGCCAGCATGGTTCGCGAGAAACGCGCCGCACTCTCCGATCAGGCCCTGCAGCTCCTGCTGGTCTCTCTCCAGGCCCCTCACGACGAAGCCTGCGAGCGGCTCTTGCGCGCCGCACTCCAGAAGTTCGCCCATGCCGCTCCTAGGCGGTTGGTCACCGATGGGGAGGGAGATTCGGTCGGCGGATTGACCCATATCCGGACCTCCTATTTGAAACTTCCATATCTGAAGCTACCTGGGCTCGATCTCGCTTTCGCGCGGCTGCGCAAAGCAGAATTTCGCGGGGCTGACCTGACTGGCTGCTTCGCATATGAGACTAAGCTCGAAGAAGCCGATTTCAGGAACGCCGACCTCACCGGGGCACGATGGGTGAAAGCGGAAGCCCCGCACGCCCGGTTCCAAAAAGCGAGCCTCGCGCGCGCACGATTGCACAAAGCCACCCTTAGCCACGCCAACTTCTACGAGGCGGACCTGACGAAGGCGAATCTGCGACAGGCAGTCCTAATAGGCGCCGATTTTCGCAAGGCGAAATTGGAAAGAGCCGACTTTCATGGCGCGATCTTCGACGAGAAAGCGTTGCGGTCGATACTCGATTCAATTGACTGGAACGAAGCCGAATTCGATCAGAGCACGCAGCAAGCGCTCCATCGCTTGGCGGAAGCACCTTGAGAAAGAACGAACGCCGGGCTCTCTAGGCACCGCTCGAAGCGGTGCGACCGACCCGGCGTTCGCAACAGGATTCTAGCTCGATTACGCCGATGTTCAAAGCCGCGAAGGCCTAGGAACCGGCGCCGGTGGCGTCTCGGAGCGCTCTTCCCACTTGCTCGATCGTGATTACGCCTGAGAGGCGGCCATCCGCATCGACCGCCATTAGCGCCCCGAGGCGGCGGAGGTTCTGGTTGGCGAGGAGGGCGTCGAGGGGGGTGTCGTCGCGGACGTAGAGGCCGATGTCGTGGTCGACGTATTCGGAGACGTGCGAGTTGGAGCGGGAGATCTCCGGGACCTGGTCGGCGCTGTCGCGCTCGATCAGGCCGAGGAAGCGGCGGCCGGCGTCGACTACCGGGAACCAGGGCCAGCGGTAGCGGAGGAAGTATTCGTCGAGGGCCTGCTCAACGCTGAGGTCGCCGGGGATCGTCACCGGCTCGCGGTCCATCACGTCGGCGACGCGGACGTCGCCGATGCGGTCGGTCAGCGCCGTCTGCATCGCGGCACCGCGGGCGGAGCCGTTGATCACCATCCCGATCAGCGCCAGCCAGACGCCGCTGAAGATGTAGCCGGCAAAGGCAAGGGCAATGCCGACGCCGATGAAGAGGTAGCCGAAGAGGCGGCCGAGGTTGGCGGCGAAACGGGTCGCCCGGTTGCGGTCACCGGATTTCTTCCAGGCGAGGGCGCGGGCGACGCGGCCGCCGTCCATCGGATAGGCGGGCAGGAGGTTGAAGACGAGGATCAGGAGGTTGATCGAGACCAGCCAGGCGACCAGCGCGATCAGGCCGGAGACGTCGGAGCGGCTTTCCAGCAGGACCGCCTCCTCGAAGCCGGTCCACCCCGCCGCGACGATGCCGACGATCCCGAGGACGACCGCTATCGCCAGCGTCACCGCCGGCCCCGCCAGCGCCACCTTCAGCTCCGTCCCAGGCGAGTCGGCTTCGCGATCCATCCGCGCCATCCCGCCGAAGATCCAGAGCTGGATGCTGGAGATGCCGATCCCATTGCGCATCGCCACGATCGCGTGCCCGAACTCGTGCAGGAGGATCGAGCCGAAGAAGCCGACGGCGGCGAGCAAGGCGAGCAGGAACGGCGTGCTCCCCCCTTCGCCCAGCAGGTCTTCGAAGTTGCCGGTCATCCAGAGGATGACCAGGAAAAGGACGATGAACCAGGACCAGTCGACAGTGACCTTGATCCCGCGGAAATGGAAAAGGGTGATCGACCCACCGCCGAACATGGCCCCATGGTAAGCGGCTAGGTTCCGAAACCATGTCCGCTGAAGCGAATTGGTTGCGGGAGCGGCTCGAGGAACTGGAGCGGATCGAGCGCCCCTCGGCTTCCGACGGCGAGCGCCAGGCCGCCGAGTGGGTGGTCGCGCAGCTCGGTGAGCTCGGGGCCGAGGCGCGGATCGAGGCCGAGGACGCCCACGGCACCTACTGGTGGCCGCTGGGCATCGGCGCCGGGCTCGGGGCGCTCGCAGCCGTCGCGGCGCTGCGCGGACGACGCCTGCTCGGGACGCTCCTGGGAGCCGCCGGCGCCCTGGGGATGGCCGACGATTTCCCGCCCGGGAAGCGCCGCATGCGCCGCCTCCTCCCCCGGCGCACCACCTACAACGTCGTCTGCGAGCTCGGCGACCCGCAGGCCGAGCGGACCGTCGTCCTCATCGCCCACCACGACGCCGCCCACTCGGGCCTCGTCTTCCATCCCGCCATCCCCGACTTCGCCGCTCGCCTCGGGCTGACCGAGAAGACCGACACCAGCCCGCCGCTGATGGCCCCTGTCGTCGGCGGCCCGGTCCTGGCCGCCCTCGGCGCCGCGAGCGGCCGCAAGCTCATGGCGAAGATCGGCCTCTTCCTCGGCCTCGGCTCGGTCGCGGCGATGGCCGACATCGGCCTGCGCAAGTCGGTGCCCGCAGCGAACGACAACGGCACGGCGGTGGTGGCGCTGCTCGAGCTCGCCCGCCGCTTCCTCGCCGAGCCGCCGCAGGGGATCCGCGTGATCCTCCTCTCGACCGGCTCAGAGGAGAGCTTCAGCGAGGGGATGAAAGCGTTCGGCGAGCGGCACTTCGACTCGCTGCCCCGCGAAAGCACCTTCTTCCTCTGCCTAGAGACGCTCGGCGCCACCCACCTGCTGGCGCTCAAGGGCGAGGGCTTCCTGAAGATGCGCGACTACCCGCCCCGCGGCCTCGCCTTCGTCGAGCGCATCGCCGGCGAACTGGGCATCTGGCTCTACCCCAACCTCCGCACCTACAACGGCACCGACGGCCTCGAGTCCCGCGTAGCCGGCTACGAAACCGTCGCCCTCTGCAGCTGCACCGACCACAAGCAGCCCGGCCGCTACCACTGGCCCAACGACACCGCGAGCAACGTCAACTTCGACACCCTCCAAAACGCGATCACCCTCGCCGACACGGCAGTCCGCCAACTCGGCGAGCGCTGGCTGTAAGTGACGAATTACAAAGTGACGAATCCCGACTACGCGCTCGGGTTTCTCCGCTATAGCATCCGCCCCCGTGCCATCCCATGACGTTCTCGTAATCGGGGCCGGACTCGCCGGCCAGCGGGCCGCTCTCGCCGCCGCCGAGGAAGGCGTATCGGTCGGGATCATCTCCAAGGTTCACCCGGTCCGCTCCCATTCCAACGCCGCCCAGGGCGGCATCAACGCGGCGCTGAATCCCGGCGACTCCTGGGAGTCCCACGCCTTCGACACGATCAAGGGCTCGGACTATCTCGGCGACCAGGACGCGGTCGAAATCATGACCCGCGAGGCGCCGGAGGAAATCCTCCACCTCGAGCACCTCGGCGTCACCTTCCACCGCAACGAGGAAGGGAAACTGGGCACCCGCGCCTTCGGCGGCGCCTCCGCCGCCCGCACCTACTACGTGGCCGACATCACCGGCCAGGCGATCATGCACGTGCTCTACGAGCAGCTGATGAAGTACTCCGAGCAGATCGCCCGCTACGAGGAGTGGTTCTGCAGCAGCCTGGCGATCGACGAGAACGGCGAGTGCTGCGGCGTCGTCACCCGCAACGTCGCCGACGGCTCGATGGAGCTCTTCCAGGCGAAGAGCGTGATCCTCTGCACCGGCGGCAACGGCATGGTCTGGAAGCCATCCACCAACGCCTTGATCTGCACCGGCGACGGGATCGCGATGGCCTACCGCGCTGGCGCCAAGCTGATGGACATGGAGATGATCCAGTACCACCCGACGACGCTGGCGGGCAAGGGCTTCCTGATCACCGAGGGCGCCCGCGGCGAGGGCGCCCATCTCCTCAACGCCAAGGGCGAACGCTTCATGGAGAAGTACGCGCCGAACAAGATGGAGCTGGCCTCGCGCGACGTCGTCTCCCGCGCCGAGCAGACCGAGATCAACGAGGGCCGCGGCTTCCCCGACGGCACCGTCGCGCTGGACATCACCGTCGTCCCGAAAAAGCGGGTGCACGAGGCGCTGCGGGAGATCGTCCTCGTCGGCCGCGACTTCGCCGGCGTCGACATCACCCGCGAACCGATCCACATCAAGCCGGGCAACCACTACACGATGGGCGGGGTCAAGACCGACGTCGACGGCCGCACCGACATCCCCGGCCTCTACTCGGCCGGTGAGACCGCCTGCGTATCGGTCCACGGCGGCAACCGCCTCGGCGCCAACTCGCTGCTGGACACGCTGATCTTCGGCAAGCGCAGCGGCCGCGACGCCGCCGCCCGGGCCAAGCGAACCGACTACTCGCGCCCCAACCGCAAGCTGCTCGAGGACGAGGAGGCGCTGGTCGCCGATCTGATGTCCCGCAAGAAGGGCTCGGGCCGCCGCATCTCCGAGATCAAGCTCGAGCTGGGCCAGACGATGGACGCCAAAGTCGCCGTCTTCCGCGACGAGGCCGGGATCACCGAAGCGCTGGAGGTCGTCCGCCGGCTCAAGGAGGAGGCGAAGACCGCCTACATCGACGACCACGGCAGCGTCTTCAACCAGGACCTGATTGCCGCAATCGAGCTTGGGTACATGCTCGACAACGCCGAGTGCACCTGCGTCGCCGCGCTGGAGCGCAAGGAGAGCCGCGGCGCCCAGTACCGCACCGACTTCCCGGAGCGAAACGACGAGGAGTGGCTCAAACACATCGACCTCGAGCTGACCGACGACGGACCCGAGATCTCTTACTCAGAGGTCACGATCACCCAGTGGGAACCGCAAGAGAGGACCTACTAAATGGCCGATTACACGATCAAAGTCCGCCGGTTCCAGCCTGAGAGTGGCGAGGGCCCCTACTGGGAGGAGTTCAACGTCGACCTCGATCCCTCGCTCTCGGTCCTCGACGGGCTGCTGCAGGCGAAGGACAACGAGGACGGCTCGCTTGCCGTCCGCTGCTCTTGCCGCGCCGCGATCTGCGGCTCCTGCGGGATGAAGATCAACGGCCAGTCCGGGCTCGGCTGCAAGACCCAGATCGGCGAGGCCCAGGAGCTGGCCGACAAGCAAGCGAGCGCCACCGGCGCCGGTGGCGAGGGCAACTCGATCGTGATCGAGCCGATGGGGAACATGCCCGTGATCAAGGACCTGATCACCGACATGGAGTCGACCCACTGGACCAAGATCCGCCGCGTCACTCCGTGGCTCTTGCCGCACGGCGAGCCGCCCGAGCGCGAGTACATCGTCGAGCCGGAATCGATGATCGACATCACCCAGTCGATGGCCTGCATCCAGTGCGGCGCCTGCGTCTCCTCCTGCCTCTCGATGGAAGCCGACCCAGACTTCATCGGCCCGGCGGCGCTGGCCAAGGCCTACCGCTTCGTCGGCGACCCGCGCGACGCCGAGACCCACGAGCGGCTGCACGACCTCGCCGACGACCCCCACGGGATCTACGACTGCACCCACTGCTTCAGCTGCATCGACGCCTGCCCGAAGGGCGTGGCGCCGATGGACCAGATCATGCGCCTGCGCCGCAAGGCCGGCGAGGAGGGGATCGAAGACCCCAACAGCGGTCACGACCACGAGATCGCCTTCGTCAAGATCATCGAAAAGAAGGGCACCCTGGACGAGTCCCTGCTCCTGCAGGAGTCCTTCGCCCCCGGCGTCAAAGGCAAGCTGAAACCGAGCAAACGGGCGATCCGGGAAATGCTCGGCTCGATCCCGACGGCGATCCGCGGGATCAAAACCGGGAAGATGCGCTCGCTGCACAAGCTGATCCCCGGCGTCCACCCGAAGCTCCCCGACCAAGACGACGTGAAAGCGATCTACGCCCACGCCGAGGAGCACAACGAGGAATTCAACCTCTACATCAAGGGCGAGGAGGGCGAGCTCGCCGAGGAGAACGTCGAGAAGGGCATCGAGCGCTCGACCGACCCGGAGACCGCGCAGGAGGTCAAAAATGGCTGAGAACATCAAGGTC
>DASTYZ010000093.1:0-20276 GCA_035764545.1 Solirubrobacterales bacterium
GCAACCGGCGAGGATCGCCCCGCTCGCGAGCAGGCAGAGCAGCGCTGGGGCGAGGCGGGGGGCGCGCATCGGCGGCATGTTATGGAGAGATAGGGTGCGCAGGGATCGCGACGAGAAGGAGATGGGATGGCTGAGCGTGCGGCATTGGTGACTGGGGCTTCCAGCGGGATCGGTCTGGCGATCGCAAAGACGCTCGGCGAAGAGGGCTATTCCCTCACCGTCTCCGCCCGCCGGCCGGAGAAGCTCGAGGAAGCCGCCGAAGGGCTGAAGGGCGAAGGCTTCGAGGTCGAGCCGATCCCCGCCAACATGGCCGAGGAGGACCACGTCGTGGCGATCTTCGCCGCCCACCGGCAGAAGTTCGGGCGGCTCGACGTCCTCGTCAACAACGCCGGGGTCGGGATCGGGGCGCCGATGGAGCAGATTCAGACCAAGCACCTGGACATGCAGCTGGCGGTCAACCTGCGGGCGCTGATCCTCGGCACCCGCGAGGGGCTGCCGATGCTGCGCGAGGCCGGCGCTGAGCACGGCAAGGCGCTGATCGTCAACACCGCCTCGATCGCCGGCAAGAGCGGCCAGGCCTGGCTCTCGATCTACGCGGCGACGAAGGCGGCGGTGATCAACTTCACCCAGTCGACCCACCGCGAGACCGGCAACGCCGGCATCCAGTGCACGGCGCTGGCCCCGGGGTTCGTCGAGACGCCGATGACCGAGTTCGTCCAGGGGCAGATTCCGCCGGAGGAGATGATCCGGCCTGAGGACCTCGGCGAGGCGGTCCGCTTCCTCCTGCGCACCTCCCGCAACTGCCACGTGCCGGAGATCGTCTTCACCCGGCCCGGCGAGGGACTCGATACC
Source organism: Solirubrobacterales bacterium (assembly GCA_035764545.1). Classification (GTDB taxonomy): domain Bacteria; phylum Actinomycetota; class Thermoleophilia; order Solirubrobacterales; family 70-9; genus VAYN01. Next base: position 853 of record DASTYZ010000093.1, read on the forward strand.
CCCTGAGGCGGCACCGGGCGTGACCGAGCGCCTGCGCGTACTCGTCGCCGCCTTTGGCGACGCCGGCCATGTCTTCCCGGCGATCGCGCTCGGCAAAGCGCTCGCGGCGCGCGGGCACGAGGTCGTGATCGAGACCTGGGAGGAGCGCCGGGAGGCGGTCGAGGGCGCAGGGCTTGGCTTTGCCGCGGCCGAGGAATACCGAATGTTCCCGCCCCCGGACCCCGAGTCCGAGGAGGGCCAGCACGCGGCCGAGGCCGCCAAGGCGCTGCTGCCGCTGCTGGAGGACTTCCGGCCGCACGTCGTCGTCAGCGACATCCTCACCCTCGCCCCCACCCTGGCCGCAGAGCGGGTCGGGCTCCCGCTGGCGACCCTGATTCCCCACATCTATCCCGTCGTCGAGCCCGGCTTCCCGTTCTTCGCCATCGGCCTGCGGCCGCCGCGGACGCGCCTAGGTCGGGCGATTTGGCGGACCGGGCACGACCGAGCGCTGAAAGTCGGCCTGGAACAGGGGCGGCGGGACCTCAACGTCCAGCGGGAGCGGCTCGGACTGCCGCCGATCGATCGCTTCCACGGCGGCATCAGCCCCGACCTGGCGCTGGTCGCCACCTACCCGCAGCTGGAGTACCCGCGGCGCTGGCCGGCAGGGGTCGAGATCACCGGCCCGATGACCTTTGAGATGCCCCACCCGGAGATCGAGCTGCCGCCTGGGGACGATCCGCTCGTTCTCGTCGCTCCGTCGACCGCGCATGACTCTGAAAACCACCTGGTGCGCACGGCGCTGACGGCTTTGGCGGACGAGCCGGTCCGGGTGGTGGCGACGACGAACCGTGTCGCCCCCCAGCGCCCGATCGATGTCCCCGCCAATGCCACCCTGGTCGAATGGCTCAGCTACAGCCAGCTGATGCCGCTCGCTTCCCTCGTCATTTCCCACGGCGGCCACGGCACCGTCGCCCGCTGCCTCGGCGCCGGCACCCCGGTCCTGATCTGCCCGATCATCGGTGACATGAGCGAGACCGCGATGCGTGTCGCCTGGGCCGGCGCCGGGCTCTCGCTGCCGTGGCGGCTCTGCAGGCCCGAGCCGCTGCGATGGTCAACGCGGCGGTTGCTCAGCGAGCCAAAGTTCACCGCGAAAGCCGAGGAGATCGCCGCCTGGAGCCAGGAGAACGACGGGGCGACCAGAGGCGCGGAGCTGGTCGAGGAGCTAGCGCTGCGGAAAGTCGCTGCCGCCTAAAAAGCTCCGGGGGTGGGACTCGAACCCACAACCCTTCGATTAACAGTCGAATGCTCTGCCTGATTGAGCTACCCCGGACCGTGCTACCCAGGAAGCCCGGGCGCCGCAGGAACTTTAGCGATCAGCCCCCGACCCGCTCCGCGTGGGCGATCCGTTCGACCAGGGCGGCGCGTTCGCGGCTGAGGGCGGCGCGGCGCTCGTAGTCGCCGCGCTCGCCGGCGGCCGCGATCTCGGTCTCGAGGCGGCGCTGCTCGAGGAGGAGGAAGTTGAGCTCCATCGCTTCGTGCGAGGCCGGCTCCTCGCGGGACATGATCACCAGTTCGGCGATCAGGCCGGCGAGGGTGGCGTCGTCGTGCGGGAGGTCGGAGGCGGGGTCCTCCGGGTGCTCGCGGAGCCACGCCGCCACTCGCAGCCCGGTCGGGGATAGGTGCGCCCCGGTGAGGCGGGCCAGGTACTCCTTCCCCTCGCTCGGCATCGCGATGCACATCGCCAGCAGTGCCCGCTCGCGCCGCTCGCGCGAGGTCAGCTCGGCGGCGCGTTGCGGCCGCGGCGTCTGCGGGCGCGATTCCGCCGGCATCTGCTGGGGGCCGCCGCTGGTCGGAGTCGCGGCGACGACCCTGCCCATCACCATCGCCGGCTCGAAGTCGAGCCGCTCGGCAACGCGGCGGACGAGATCGTCCCGGCTCGCCGTCTCCCCCAGCCCGGCCAGCACCGGCGCTACCTCGGCCAGCGCCCGGTCGCGCTCGACCGGGTTGCCGACGTCGGTGCGGTCGAGGACGAGCCCGACCTGGAAGGCGACCAGCTCCTCGGCGCGCTCGAGGATCCCGCGGAAGCGCTCCGCTCCGCCCTCGGAGGCCATCATCTCCGCCGGGTCCTCGCCGGCCGGCATCGCCGCCACCCGCAGCCGCATCCGCCGCCCGGAAGCGACGGTCTGGGCCCGCAGCATTGCCTCCTGGCCGGCGGCATCGGCGTCGAGGGCGAGCACCACTTCGTCGACCATCCCCGAGAGCGCTGCCACCTGCTCGCCGGTGATCGCGGTCCCCATCACCGCAACCGCCTCCTCGATCCCGGCCTGGTGCAGGGAGAGGACGTCCGTGTAGCCCTCGACGACGACCGCGCGGCCGGCTTTGGCGATCGCCGCTTTGGCGCGGTCGACGCCGTAGAGGATCTGGCTCTTGTGGAAGAAGTCGGTCTCGGCGGTGTTGACGTACTTGGCGCCCTGGTCGGCGCGCATCGCCCGGCCGCCGAAGCCGAGGACACGACCGCGGCGGTCGCGGATCGGGAACATGATCCGCTCGCGGAAGCGGTCGTACTCGCCGCCGCTGCGCCCGCGCTGGACGAGCCCCACCCCGCGCAGCTCCTCGACGCTGAAGCCGGCCCGCTGGCCGCGCACCAGGAGTTTGTCCCAGGCGCTGGGCGCGTAGCCGACGCCGAAGTCGCGCAGAACCTCTTCCCGCAGCCCCCGCTGCAGCAGGTAGTCGCGCGCCTTCCCCGCCTCCTCCGACTCCCACAGGTAGCTCGAGTAAAACGCCGCCGCCCGTTCCAGCAGCTGCTCGAGGCGCCGCCGCTGCTGCCGTTTGGCCTCCGCCCGCGGATCCTCCTGCTCGCGCTCGAGTTCGACCCCGTAGCGGTCGGCGAGCAGCTCCACCGCCTCGGCGAAGTTGAGCCCGTCCTTCTCCTCGACGAACTTGATCACGTCGCCGCCGACCCCGCAGCCGAAGCAGTGGTAGAGCTTTTCCTGCGGCTCGACCGAGAACGAGGGCGTGCGCTCGTCGTGGAAGGGGCAGAGGCCGACGTACCGTGCCCCTTGGCGGCGCAGGTCGGTGTGGGCGGAGATGACCTCGACGATGTCGGCCGCCTGCTTGACCCGGTCGACGCTCTCGTGGGAGATCAGCGCCATCAGAAGCGCGCCTCTTCAGGGACCGTGAGCTCGGTGAACTTGGCGATGCAGAAGCGGTCGGTCATCCCGGCGATGTAGTCGGCGACCCGCTGGCACTTGCTGGCCGTCGGGTCCCAGGCCGGAATCTCGTCGGGATGGTTCAGGTAGTGCTCGAAGAGGCCGTGCATGGTCCGCTCGACGCGCTCGTGCTCGCTCCGCGCCTCCGGCCCCAGGTAGACGCGGTCGAACATGAACTTGCGCAGGCGCAGCATCGCTTGGCCGACGTCGCGGCCCTGGGAGATCTCCTCAGCGCCGGTCGAGTGCTCGACGATGTCGCGGACGAGCGTGTCGATCCGCTCCGAGCCGGTCGGGCCGAGCAGCTCGATCTCCTCGGCCGGCAGGTCCTCGGGGCGCAGAATCCCCGCCCGCAGGGCGTCGTCGATGTCGTGGTTGATGTAGGCGACGCGGTCGACGATCTTGACGATCTGCCCCTCCAGCGTCGCCGGCTTGCGGGAGCCGGTGTGGTTGAGGATGCCGTCGCGGACCTGCTCGGTCAGGTTCAGACCCTGTCCGTCGCGCTCGAGCACGTCGACGACCCGCAGCGAGTGCTCGTTGTGGCGGAAGCCCGTACCGCAGCGCTCGCGCAGGGCCTGGTCGAGCGCCTCCTCGCCGGCGTGGCCGAAGGGCGGGTGGCCGAGGTCGTGGCCGAGCCCGATCGCCTCGGTCAGGTCCTCGTTCAGCCGCAGCGCCCGGGCGACGGTGCGAGCGATCCCGCAGGCCTCGAGCGTGTGGGTGAGCCGCGTCCGGTAGTGGTCGCCCTCGGGGGCGACGAAGACCTGCGTCTTGTGCTTCAGCCGCCGGAAGGACTTCGAGTGGACGATCCGATCCCGATCCCGCTGAAAAGGCGTCCGCAACGGACTATCCGCCTCCTCCACCTGGCGCCTCGCCGGATAGGACCGGGTCGCCCCCGGAGCCAGGAACTCATCCTCCCAGGCGGAGATGCGGTCGTGGAAGGTGGCGGTGGCAGGCACGCCCCGAGTCTAAGCCGCGGCGCGAAGCTGCACGTGCGCGTGGTGCTCCAAAGTCTCGCCAACTGCGCGCTCCACCTGCCGCAGTACCCGGGGCTCCGCCTCTGGCGCCTCGTCGAGCGGCTTCGCCAGGCTGCCGACCATGAACCGGTGGGCTTCCTCGTCGAGCGGGAAAGCGGCCGCTTCGCAGCCGGAGCAGACGACGCCGCCGGCGGCGCCCGAGAACCCAACCAGGTGCTCGGCCTCGCCGCAAAGGGTGCAGGAGGCGAGCTCGGGGGCAAAGCCGGCGACCAGGGCCAGCTTGATCCGAAAGGAGAGGGCCACTTCGTGCGAGGCGGCGCGGGGCTGAGTGGGATCGTCGAGCAGGGACAGGTAGCGGCAGAGCAGGTTGTAGGCGGGGGGGTTCGGCTCGGCTGCGTCGAGCAGCCGCAGGACCGCGTCGCAGGCGCGGGCGCCGGCGGTGAGCGAGGCCGCAGAGGAGCGCAGCCGAGGGTAGCCGTCGACGGTGGTGGCGCTGGTCACCGTCATCAGCTCGCTGCGGCCTTCGTGGAGGAGGAGGTCGAGCCGGAAAAACGGCTCTAGCCGGCCGCCGAACCGGGATCGGGGTTTGCGCGCCCCCTTGGCGATAGCCCCGATCCGGCCGCGGCTTTTCGAGTAGAGGTGGAGGATGCGATCGGCATCGCCGTAGCGAATGCTGCGCAACACAACCGCCTCCGTCTTGACCGTGGTTCCGGCCACGAAATCATTTTGCCCGGCGTCTCGGACGTCTCCGCAGTTTCACCTGGCAGTTCGGGCAGAAGTAGGTCGAGCGGCCTCCGACGACGATGCGGACGATCGTCCCGTCGCAACGGGGGCACCCCTCTCCCTCCCGCGTGTGCACGAGGAACTCGTTCTGCATCGACCCCTTCTCGCCGCGAGCGTCGCGGTAATCGTCGATCGAGGAGCCGCCAGCGTCGATTCCGGCCTCCAGCGCGGCGACCACCGCGTCGCGCAGGGCCTCCAGGTGCTCGGGCTTCATCGACCCGGCCGGCGAAAGCGGGTGCAGCTCTGCCCGAAAGAGCGCCTCGTCGGCGTAGATGTTGCCGACCCCGGCGACGCCCGACTGGTCGAGCAGGAAGGACTTCAGCGGCGCCGTCCGCCCGGCCGCCATCTCCCCCAGCGCCTGCGGGGTGAACTCCGGCGAGAAGGGCTCGACGCCGAGCTTCGCGAAGCGGGCTTCAAGGCCAGCATCGTCGACCAGGAAGCCCTCGCCGAAGCGGCGCGGGTCGGTGAACCAGAGCTCGCGACCGTCGTCGAGGACGAAGCGGGCGCGCAGGTGCCGTTCCTCGGTCGAGCGCTCGCTCTCGTACAGGCGGCGACCCTCGGAGGGGTCGATCACCTCCTCACCCTCACGAAAGATCAGGTTCCCGGTCATTCGCAGGTGCATGACCAGCGTTCGGCCACCGTCGAGCTCCATCAGGATGTACTTGCCGCGACGACCGAGGTGCTCGATCGTTGCCCCGGAGACCGCCTCGCCCAACTGCTGCGGCGGCACCGGCCGCGACCAGCGAGCGTCCAGCACCTCCAGCCGCTCGATCCGATGCCCCTCGACCTCGGGCTCCAGCTGCCTGACGACGGTCTCCACCTCCGGCAGCTCGGGCATGCCCGAAGTTCTACTTCAGTCGGCGGCCCTGGGGTGTGCCGAGAAGTAGACCTCCTTGAGGCGGTCGCCCGAGAGGTGCGTGTACATCTGCGTGGTCGAGATGTCGGCGTGGCCGAGCATCTCCTGGACGGCGCGGAGGTCGCAGCCGCCGGCGAGGAGGTGGGTGGCGAAGCTGTGGCGCAGCGTGTGGGGGCTCATCTTGCCGGCGAGGCCAGCGTCGCGGGCGTGGCGCTGAACGATCTTGTAGAGGCCTTGCCGAGTCAGCGGGCCACCGCGGAAGTTGACGAAGAGCTTCGCCTCGTGGCGGTCGCCAATCAGCTTCGGACGGCCGCCGCGGAGGTAGCCGTTGATCGCCGCGATCGCCTGGCGGCCGAGCGGCACCAGCCGCTCCTTTGAGCCCTTGCCGCGGGCGCGTAGGAAGCCCTCGCGCAGGTCGACGTCGCCGAGCTCGAGCCCGATCGTCTCCGACGCCCGCAGCCCGCAGGCGTACATCACCTCCAGCAGCGCCCGGTCGCGCAGCGCCGTCGGCTCGCTCCCCTTCGGCGACGCCAGCAGCTTCTGGACCTCCGAATAGTTGAGGACGTGCGGCAGTTTCTTCGAGCGCCGCGGCGCGCTCAGCGCCGCGGTCGGGTCGTCGCCGATCAGCTCGTCTCGGCGCAGGTGCTTGTAGAAGGAGCGCAGGCAGGCGGCCTTGCGATGGATCGTCGCCGCCGAGCAGGCTGGGCGCCCCTCCCCCGTCGCCAACTCGGCGAGGAAGTCGGCGACGTCAGCGGCGCGTGCCTGCAGGGCATCGCGGTCATGGGCAGAGAGGTATTCCCCGTACTGGAAGAGGTCGGTGCGGTAAGCGTTGAGGGTGTTGCGGGAGAGGCCCCGCTCGAGCTCCAGGTAGGAGAGGAAGTCGAGCACGAGGCTCTCGAAGCGCGCGTCGGCGCCAGGCCGTGCCGGAGCAGCGGGAGATTGAGGCTTGATCGCGACCGCCATGGCCGCTGTTTCTGGCCGGGCGGCTACAACCCTTGGCCCGCAAGGGACCGTGCGAGCACGGTGCCTGCGGCAAGCGGTGCGGCGAAGAAGAGCGGGTCTTCCGTAAGGCTCCGACCCATGGTGGTGGTCGGCAGGCCGGAATCCCCGTAGCCGTCCAGGTCAACCGGGGCGCCGAGAACAGGGCGCCCGAACGCGGTCAGGGAATCGGCGATCTCCGGCTCTCCCTCGGGAACGACGACGGCCGCCTCCGCTAGGAGAAGCTCAAGCACCGTGCGAGTGTGATGGCTTACGCCGAGGTGCCTGGGTCGGGGATCGGCGCTGGACAGGCGCGGGGAGATCAGAGTGGGACACCCGAGGCTGAGGGAGGCATGGGCGCTCTCGAGCGCCGCCATGCCGCCGTGGCCGTAGGCGGTCTCCGAGCCGATGATCCCTGGGCCTGGCCCGACTAGGACCGCATCCCAGCCAAGAGCGGCAGCCGAATCGAGGGCGCCCACGACGCTGAGCGCCTCGTGTTCGCCGCCATATGCCGGAGCGGCGGTGATATGGCCGGCGAGAAGCTCGCGCTCGCGAAGCTCCCGCACGTCCAGGGAAAAGGATCCGGGCAGCGCGCCGCCGCTGGTCTGGACGTAGCCGACTCGCAGCCGCGGCATCTTCTCGGCCGCTGCCCAGGCCGCCGGCGCCAAGTGCCCGTGCAGGGGCAAGACGAGAACGCTCGGCGGTGTTCCTTTTGGGTCTCTGGCACCCAGAAGGAACACCGATTGCTCCTCGGCCGGCTCGACCGGGTGCTGGAGTGAGGTGTAGTTCAGCTTCATCACGTGGGCGTCGCCCCCCACCCCGCTCCCGCCCAGACCGCGGGTGAGGTTGACGTGGACGATGTCGAAGCCGCCCGAACCGAGCCCGAGGTCGAGTGCGGCGACGTTGACGACGACCTCGTCGCCCTCCCGCATCTCCCCCAGCAGGACCTCGTCGGCCCAGGCGCGGCGCCGCTCGCCGTCGACCTCGACTTCGAGCGGGTCGCCGGAGACGACTTTTCCCCGGCGCAGCTTCAGGCGACCGGCCACTATTGGGCGGCGGTCGGTTCCGCCGCCGCGACGAGGATCTGCTCGCAGACCTCGAGCATCTTGTCGAGGCTCCGCGCCGGGACCATCTCGTCGGAGGTGTGGACGGCGTCGGTCCCGTTCGAGAGCAGGAGGCAGTCGAAGCCGTCGCGGCGGAAGACGTTGGCGTCGCTGCCGCCGCCGATCGCAACCCGCTGCGGATCCAGGCCGGCGCTGCGCAATCCCGTCTCCGCCAGCTCCAAAGCCGCCGACTCCTTCGGCACCTGGTAGCCGCGGAAGAGCTCTTCGATCCGCACGTCGACGTCGCAGCCGTGCTCACTCGCCCCCCAGGCGCAGGCGTCGGCGATCTTCCCCGCCACCTCTGCCGCCCGCTCGGTGTCGAGACTGCGTGCCTCGGCGTGGATCGCGCAGTGGCCGGGGACAACGTTGCCGGAGGTCCCGCCCTTGATCAGGCCGACGTTCGCCGTCGTCTCCTCGTCGAGGCGGCCGATCTCCATCCGGCTGATCGCCGCCGCGGCGGCGGCGATCGCGTTGCTGCCGTCCTCGGGACGGATCCCGGCATGGGCCTCGACGCCGATGAAGTCGGCGAGGATCTTCTGCTGGGTCGGGGTCGAGACGATCACCTCGCCGACCGGCCCCGCATGGTCGAGGACGAAGCCGGCCCGCGAGCGCAGCTGCGAGGCATCGAAAGCCTTGGCCCCCCGCAGCCCCTGCTCCTCGGCCACGCTCAGCACCAGCTCGACCCCGACAGGGCCGGGCCGTTCGACGTGGCGCGCGATCAGCTCCATGAAGACCGCCACCGCCGCCTTGTTGTCGGCCCCGAGGATCGTCTCGCCACGGCTGCGGAAGACGCCTTCGTCGTCAACCACCTCGACCTGGCCCCGATGGGGGACGGTGTCGACGTGGGCGCAGAACATCAGCCAGTCCTCGCCGGTCCCAGCGGACCTTGCGATCAAATTCCCCGCGCCCGCTTCAGCCGCCACAGCCGCCTCGTCCTCGCCTACCTCGAGGCCCATCGCCCGCAGCTCCGCCGCCAGCGTGTCGGCGATCTCCCGCTCCTCGCCCGTGGGGCTGCGGACCTCGCAGTAGCGGACAAAACGCTCGTAGAGCCTCGAACTCACGAGCAGAAGGCTAAACGGGAAGGCTCAGGCGGAGCGACGGACGCTGACGTCGTCGCTCTCAACGCTCGGCTCGGCACCGATCTGATCGACGACTTCGACCTCGCCCGCATCGGCGACCTGGGTGCCCGCGTGCGCCGCCGCGGCGCCGACGAACTCGCGGAAAAGCGGCTCGGGGCGGTTCGGGCGCGAATTGAACTCCGGGTGGTACTGCGAGGCGACGTAGAACGGGTGGTCGTGCAGCTCGACCATCTCGACCAGGCGCTCGTCGGGCGAGGTGCCGCTGCAGACGAGGCCCTCGTCCTCGAGCCGGCGGCGCAGCATGTTGTTGACCTCGAAGCGGTGCCGGTGGCGCTTGTAGATGACCGCCTCGTCGAAGATTTCGCGGGCTTTCGTGCCCTCGTGCAGTTTCACCGGGTCGGCGCCGAGCCGCATCGTCCCGCCCATGTCGGAGACCTCCTTCTGCTCCGGCAGCAGGTCGACGACCGGGAACGGCGTCTCCGGATCGAACTCGGCCGAGTTGGCGCCGTCCATGCCGGCGACGTGGCGGGCGAACTCGACGACGGCGATCTGCATCCCGAGGCAGATGCCGAAGTAGGGGATCGATTTCTCGCGGGCGATCCGCGCCGCCTCGATCTTGCCCTCGATCCCGCGCTCACCGAAGCCGCCGGGGATCAGGATCCCGTCGCAGCCCTCGAGCTTCTCGGGGTCGAAGTTCTCGGAGTCGACCAGCTCGACCTTGACCTCGACCCCGTGGTGGAAGCCGCCGTGCTCAAGTGCCTCGATCACCGACTTGTAGGCGTCGGCGAGCTGAACGTACTTGCCGACCACCGCGATCCGCACCTCGCCGCTGGCGGAATCGGCGCGGCGCACCATCTCCTCCCACTCGGAGAGGTCGGGCGAGGGGGCCTCCATCCCGAAGTGGTCGAGGACGAGGTCGTCGACGCCCTCGGCGCGGAAGACGAGCGGCACCTTGTAGATGTTGTCGACGTCGTGGGCGGAGATCACCGCGTCGACGGGAAGGCTGGCGAAGAGGGCGATCTTGGTCCGTATCTCGCGGTCGAGCCGCCCTTCGGAGCGGCAGACGAGCGCGTGCGGCTGGATCCCGATCCGGCGCAGCTCGTTGACCGAGTGCTGGGTCGGCTTCGTCTTCAGTTCGCCGGCGTGCCCGACGTAGGGCACCAGCGTCAGGTGGACGAACATCGCCCGCTTCGGGCCGAGGTCGGTGTAGAGCTGGCGGATCGACTCGAGGAACGGGAGCGACTCGATGTCGCCGACGGTGCCACCGATCTCCGTGATCACGAAGTCGACCGACTGCGACTCGGCGACGATGAGGATTTTCTGCTTGATCTCGTTGGTGATATGCGGGATCACCTGGACGGTGGCGCCGAGGTAGTCGCCGCGGCGCTCCCGTTTGATCACCGAGTTGTAGACCGCGCCGGCGGTGACGTTCGAGGCCCGCGTCGCGTTCTCGTCGGTGAAGCGCTCGTAGTGCCCCAGGTCGAGATCGGTCTCCGCCCCGTCCTCGGTGACGAAGACCTCGCCGTGCTGGAACGGGCTCATCGTCCCCGGATCGACGTTGATGTAGGGGTCGAACTTCTGTAGCTGGACCCGGTAGCCGCGGGAGACGAGAAGGCGTCCGATCGACGCCGCGGTGATCCCCTTACCAAGTGCGGAAACGACCCCGCCCGTGACGAAAATGAACTTGGTGTCGCCTTTGTTCCCTGGACTCATGCTCTGCCGAGCGAGTCTAGCCAGCGCAGGGGCGGAACCGAATCGATGGTCTGAGAAATAGACCGCAACTCGCCGTAAATCGTTAGCGCCAGGACCACCGCAAGAGCGACGAGTCGCGCGTCCGCGCCGAGAACGGTCAGCAGCCAGACCCCCGCGATCGCCCCGATCAGGTTGGAACCGGTGTCCCCCAGCATCGCCCGCTCGCCCAGCGTCAGCCAGGCGCCGACGAGCACCGGGCCGACGAAGATCCCGAGCAATTCGAGCGGCTCCCAGGTCCAGGCGCCGAGGCAGAGGCCGGCGCCCAGCAGCACCAGGCCCTTCTCCGCCCGCCCGGGCCGTAGATCGAGCAGGTTGCCCAGGTTCGTCGCCAGGATCAGCAGGGCGACGTCGGCGATGTAGCGCCAGTCTTCGAGGCCGCGACCGGAGACGACGTAGGCGGCGAGTGCCAGGGCCCCGATCGCCTTGATCGCCCCCGTCGACAGCGACCCTTCCCGCAGCGCCGCCCAGTGGCCGCGCCAGCCGCGCGGGGTCGAGGCCGCCTCCCCTCGCCCCAGGGCGTCGTCGAGGAAGCCGAGGAAGGCGATCCCCAGCAGGTAGGGCAGCCAGCGGCGCAGTTCCGGCTCGAGCAGGTCGAGATCGGCGCGGTCGTCGAGGAAGGCCAGCGGCGCCAGCGCAACAAGCGCCGCCGTCGCCAGCACTGCCCCCAGCGGGAAGGCAAGCAGCGCCCCGCGGTAGTTCTCACGCACCAGCCCGGCGTCCCGCAGACCCCGCGCCCCCGCCGGGACCAGGAACAGCGAGATCGCCAGCGCCAGCGGCAGCCCGACCCAGTACACGGACCTATTCCGCCTCGGTCAGCAGGTCCGGGAGCAGCTGGTCGGCGGTGCCCTTCTGACCGAAGCTGCCGTCGGCGCCGAGCATCGCGAAGACCATCGCCAGCTTGCCGGCGGTGAGGTCGATGTCGTCGACGCTGGCGAGGTCGCTGGACTGGAAGAAGGAGATCGAAGAAGAGTCGTCGGTCGAGGTCTCGACGCCGACCGCCGGCACCCGCGTCTTGGTGATCCCGTTCATCAGGCCGGACTCGAGCTGGTTGGTCTTTTCGCGCTGGGAGACACCCATCTCTTCCGGCTGATCGCGGACGACGATCACCCCGTCGAGGCCACCGAAGCTGCCGCTGGTCCGCGAGAAGAGGTGACCGCGGACAACGTCTGGCAGGTCGCCCCCGACCACCAGCTGCCTGCCGAGCCCCGTGCCGAGTTCGGTCAGGGCGTCTTCGTTCGTGCGCAGGTCTGCCAACCGCGTCTGTGCCAGGTCTTCGGCGAGCCCGTTGACATCGACCGGCTCGCGCACCACCCCTACCCCGACCAGCCGGCCGCCGGTCGGCGCCAGCGCCGCCTCGACTTCACCGGTGATGTCGCTCGGCAGGTTGCCGAGGGCGAGGATCGCGAACCGCCTGCCCTCGAGGCGATCGCGGGTCAGCACCGGGTACACCCGTTCGGCGAACTCGTCGGCGCGGCCGAGGTCGGCGTTTAGGTCATCTGCCCGCGAGCGGGCGTCCTGGAGGTTGCCGACGAGGCTGTGCTCGAGGTCCCGCCGGGTGTTGGTGAGGGCGTCGCCGCCGAACTCGGCGCCGATCAGGATCCCGACCGCAAGCGCGATGAAGACCGCGATCAGCGAGGTGGCGTGGTAGCGCGCGGAGTACCCCATCGAGGCCCGAAGGCTAGTGCCCCAAGGGGGTCACTAGTCGATGCCGAGCCAGATGCGGATCTTCAGCCAGACCAGTTCGAAGACGTCGTTGAGGGCCGGCGAGGTGATTACGAGGATAGTCAGCAGGACCAGGAAGGCGACCGCGAAGAAGGCCAGCGGCGCCAGGGTCGAGCTCGGGTTGTAGAGGCGACTGACGCCCTTGGCGTCGACCAGCCGCTCGCCGATCTTCAGCCGGGTGAGGAAGGTCGAGGACATCCCAGCGCGCTTGCGATCGAGGAACTCGATCAGGTTGAAGTGGGCGCCGACGCTGACGATCAGCGCCGCCCCCTTCTCGTGCGCCATCAGCATCGCCACGTCCTCGCTGGTCCCGGCGGCGGGGACGACCTGGTGCTTCAACCCCGCCTCGAGCAGCCGCTCCTGGCCGGGCGCCCGCCCGTCCGGGTAGGCGTGGACGATCAGCTCGGCGCCGCAGCGCAGCGCCTGGTCGCTGGCCGAGTCCATGTCGCCGAAGATCACGTCGGGCTTCAGCCCCGCTTCCAAGACCCCGTCGGCGCCGCCGTCGACGGCGACGATCAGCGGCCGGACGTCGCGGATGTAGGCCCGCAGCGCCTTCAGGTCGCGGCGGTGGCGGTCGCCGCGAACGACGATCAGCGCGTGGCGGTCGCGGAAGGTGGCCTTGGTCGGCGGGAAGGCGATGTTGCCGGTGAGGAGATCGGTCTCTTCGCGGACGTGGGCGACCGTGTTCTCGGCGAATTCCCCCAGCGCCTCATCGATCCGCTGGCGGTGCTCCTGCATCTCGCGCTCGAGCTCGGCGACAGCGAGGACGCGGCCGCGGGCGACCTCCTCCCCGTCGACGAAGATCGCGCCGCCGACGATACGGACGCGGTCGCCGTCGCCGAGGCGCTCGAATAGTTCAGCGTCGGGTGCGTCGATCAGGCAGATGCCGGCGCGGGCGAGCATCAGCGGCCCGGCGTTCGGATAGCGGCCCTGCGAGGAGGGCGAGGCGTTCAGCACCGCGACGACCCCCGCTTCGATCAGCTCCTCGGCGGCGATGCGGTCGATGTCGACGTGGTCGATCACCGCCACGTCGCCGGGGCGCAGGCGCTTGACCAGGTGCTTGGTCCGCTGGCCGAGGCGGGCGACCCCTTCGATCGGCTCCTCAGGCCGCGCGCCTCCCCTGCGCCCGAGCAGGGCAGGAAGGCGACGACGACTGGTGGTGGCCATTGCGCTCAGGTTAGGCGAACGGGGCCGACGAGGACAAGGGTCAGGCCGCTCGTAGGAGCTCGCGGGCGTGCTCCGTCGCTGCGTCATCGGAGCTCTCGCCGCCCAGCATGCGACGAATCTCGGCGACGACACCCTCGCCTTCGAGGCGCTCGACGGTCGCCAAGGCCTCCTCGCCGCTGACGTCCTTTTCGAGCCGGAAGTGGGTGTCGGCGAGGGAGGCGACCTGCGGCAGGTGGGTGATGCAGATGACCTGGCGATCGCGGCCCAGCGCCCGCAGGCGCTCGCCGACGACCCGGGCGGTATTACCGCCGATGCCGGCGTCGATCTCGTCGAAGACCATCGTCTCGGCGCTGGCTCCCTGACCGAGACCGCTGAGCGCCAGCATCACCCGGGAGAGCTCACCGCCCGAGGCCGCGTCGCGCAGCGGCGCCGCCTCGATCCCGGGATTGGGAGCGACGCGCAGCTCGACCGTCTCCCGGCCGGAGGCGCCGAAGCCGTCGGAGTGCGGCTCCAAGACAACGTCGAGTGAGGCGCCCGCCATCGCCAGCTGCTCGAGCTCCGCGGCGACCCGCTCCTCGAGCGGCCGGGCCGCTGCTTCGCGACCGGCGCTCAGCTTCTCGCCGAGCTCGGAGCGGCGCGCTTCCGCCGCCGCCAGGGCAGCCTCGGCCTCGGCACTGCGCTCCTCGGCGCCCTCGAGTTGCGCGATCTCCGCTCGGCAGCGCTCGGCGTGCGCGAGAACGGACTCGACGCTGCCGCCGTGCTTGCGCTCGAGCCGGTCGATCGCTTCCAGTCGCTCCTCGATCGTCAACAGGGCACCCGGGTCGGCCTCGACTCCCTCGCTGTAGTCGCGCAGCTCGGAGGCGACGTCTCCCAGCTCGACCCCCAGCGCCGCCACCCGCTCGGCGATCGCGTCGAGGTCCTTGTCGAGGCCGGCCGCGGCTTGCAGCGCGGATTCCGCTGCTCCGAGCGCCGCGCTGGCTCCGCCGCCATCGTCCTCGGCGCCGGCGAGGCCGCCATAAGCCGCACCGGCCGCCTCCCGCAGCCCCTCGGCGTGGCGCAGGCGCTCGCGCTCAGCCGCCATCTGCTCCCGCTCCTCTGGGACCGGCGCCACCGCCTCGATCTCGGAGAGCTCATAGCGGTAAAGATCGAGATCGCGCTCCCGCGAGCCTTCGCGCTCGCGCAGCTCCGCCAACTCAGCCGCGAGCCGGCCGCACTCCCGGTGCGCCTCGCGGTACTCGGCTCGCAGCTTCAGGTGCTCGGCACCGGCGAAGCCGTCGAGGATCTCCAGCTGGGCCGAGGCGATCGTCAGACGACGGTGCTCGTGCTGGCCGAAGAAGGCGAGCAGCCGGCCGCCAAGAAGCTTCAGGTCGGCGGCGGTGGCGGCGCGCCCGGCGACGAAGGCACTGGTTCGCCCGCTCACTGAAACCCGGCGTCCGAGCACCACCTCCTCGGCGCCCTCCGGCAGCCGCTCGGCCAGCTCGGCCATCTCCGGCTCGTCGAGCAGGCCCTCTGGGAGGTCGAAGACGCCCTCGACCCAGGCCTCAGGCGCGCCGGGCCGCACGATCTGCGCCCGCGCCTTCCCGCCCATGAGGAGGTCGAGCGAGTGCGCCAGCACCGTCTTGCCGGCGCCGGTCTCTCCCGTGATCGCGTTCAGCCCCTCCCCCAGCCGCAGCTCAGCCCGCTCGATCAGGAGCAGGTTCTCGATTCGGAGCTCACGCAGCATCGGCTCTGTCTAGCAATGGAGGCGGATGAAATCGTTCTTGACACCGCGGTAGGCATCGGGGCCGGAGCCGGCCTCGGCCCGCTTCATCGCGTCGTATTCGGCGCGGAGCTCGGGGTCGTTGCGAAGACGATCCCGCCAATCGAGAAACGAGCGCTCGTCTGCGCTGTCGGCGACGACGAGCTGCACCCCGACCGGAACCTCCCCGGCGGGCTCCTGCTTGAAGCTGGCGAAGGTCGGGCCCCAGTTCTCTGGCTGGTGAATCGTGTAGCGACCTCGGAGCACCTCGACCGCGTCGGAGAACTCTTCGCCCGGGACGCTGACCAGCAGGTCCAGGTCGCCCATGGTCAGGGCGCCGGGAACCGCGGTCGCGCCGATGTGCTCAACCGTGGCATGCGGCAACAGATCACCGATCGCCCGGCGGTGCTCCTCAAACGCCTCGGCCACCGCCGCGCGAAACGACTCCTCCGGGAGGAAGTCCATCCCTCACCCGGCCGGCTCGCTCGGCCCGTCGGTCGGCTGTACGAAGTCCTCGGAGCGGACGAGGAGGAAGCCGGCGGCGGCGCCGAGGAAGGAGATCACGGCGGCGATCAGGACGATGTCATTGAAGCCGCTGACGAAGGCGACGTCGGCGGCGTGGACGGCCTTCTCATGGACCGCCGGCGGCAGCGGCAATTCGGCGACGGCCCTGGAGCCGCCGGAGGCGACCGCTTCGCCGAGGCCGCTGGGTGCGCCCGGCAGCATCTCGTGGAGCTTGGAGTCGACGCGGGCCTGGAAGACGGCGCCGAGGCCGGCGACGCCGGTGGCGATCCCGACCTGGCGGAAGGTCGTGTTGATCCCCGATCCCATTCCCGATTTCTCGACCGGGACGACGGCGATCGCCGCCTGGCCGATACCGGGGTTGGTCGTCCCGATCCCGATCCCGGCGAGCAGGAAGCCGGCCAGCAGCGTCGTCCAGGTCGAGTCGACGGCGACGCCGTGCATCAGCAGCAGTCCGACCCCGACGATCGCCAGCCCGGTTCCGAGCAGGATCCGGATCGGGACGCGGTGGGAGAGCGCGCCCGAGATCGGGGCGACGACGAAGCCGAGGACAGTCAGCGGCAGGAACCGCAGCCCAGCCTCCAGCGGTGAGAAGTCGAGCACCCCCTGCATGTAGATGGTGAGGTAGAGGAAGAGGGCGAACATCCCTGCCGAAAGGCAGAAGGCGACGGCCGAGACGCCGTTGAAGGCGGGTTTGCGGAACAGGGTGAGGTCGAGCATCGGGTGGTCGCTGCGCCGCTCGATCGCGATGAAGGTCGCCAGCAGGACGGCGGCACCGATCAGGCAGGCGAGGATCAACGGGCTGCCCCAGCCCTCGGGGTTGCCCCGGATCAAGCCGAAGATGAGCAGGAAGAGGCCGCTGGAGAAGGTGACGAGGCCCGGCACATCGATCGGCTCGGGGTCCTGCGCGGCGACGTTGACGATCTTGCGCTCGGTCAGGAACATCGCCGCGATCCCGATCGGGACGTTGACGAAGAAGATCCACTCCCAGCCGAGGTTCTCGGTCAGGACCCCGCCCACCAGCGGCCCGACCGCGACCGCGCCGCCGACGGTCGCCCCCCAGACCCCGAAGGCGGTCGCTCGGTCTTTGCCGTGGAACTCTTGGCCGATCAGGGCGAGCGAGGTGGCGAACATGCCGGCGCCGCCGATCCCCTGCAGGCCGCGGGCGAGGTTGAGCAGGGTCGGGTCCTCGGCGATGCCGCAGAGGAACGAGGCGAAGGTGAAGATGCCGAAGCCGATCGTGAAGACGCGCCGCCGGCCGAGCCGGTCGCCGAGCGAGCCGGCGGTGAGCAGGAAGGCGGCGAGCATCAGCGAGTAGGCGTCGACCACCCACTGCAGGCTGGAGAGGCTGGCGTTTAGTTCCCGCTGGATGTCCGGGAGGGCGACGTTGACGACGGTGACGTCGAGCAGCAGCATGAACGTCGCGATCGAGACCAGGACGAGGGTCCACCACTTGCGCTCCATGGCGGGCAACCCTAGACAAGTGACTTCGTCGGCTGAAGAAGCCGCTTTAGACCGCTAAGTGCCCGAACTTCTCCCTGATTCGTTGGTAGAAGCTCGTGCCGGGAAGCTGCGCGAGGCGGCTGACCCCGTCGACGAAGCGGACTTCGAGCGAGGCGCCGGCCTCGAGGTCGGCGATCTTGCCGCCGTCGACGGCGACTTCGACCGGCTCGCGCTCGGGGGCGTTGAGGACGTGGAGGACGTCCCCCGGCGCGACGACCAGCGCCCGCGCGGTCAGCGAATGCGGCGAGATGTAGCTGACGACGTACCCCTTCACCCCCCAGGCCAGGATCGGCCCCTGATTGGCGAGGTTGTAGCCGGTCGACCCGGCCGGGGTAGCGGCGACGAGGCCGTCGCAGCGAACGTGGCCCACCTCCTGCCCGGCGATCCGGTAGCTGAGCTCGGCGACGCGGTCGTGGGGGCGCCGGGCGAGAGTGATGTCGTTGAGGCCGATGCCGCGTTTGCCGTCGACCTCGACCTCGACCCCGGGCAGCTCGATCGTCTCGATCTCCCCTTCCAGCGCCCGCCGGATGCCGATGGCGGCCTCATCGCGCTCGACCGCGGCGAGGAAGCCGACAGTGCCGAAGTTGACGCCGAAGACCGGCACTTCGGTGCGGGCGTAGCGCCGCAGCGCGTGCAGGATCGAGCCGTCGCCACCGAGGACGAGGCAGATGTCGGGAAGGGTGTGTTCGGCGGTGACGTCGACGCCCTCACCGGCGGCGCCGTGCTTCTGTAGCTCGTCCTCGGTCGCCGCCAGCCGCCAGCCGAGGTCGTGGGCGACCTCGGCCGCGACCTCGACCGCTTCGGAGGCCATCGGCGGGTGCGAGTGGGTGATCAGGGCCGCGGTCTTCACTCGTCCGCCTCGACCACCGCGGTGACTGCCGCCTCGAGCTCTACGACCTCGAGGCCCTCGCCGCCGCACCAGACGAAGGTCTCACGGTTGCCCTTCGGGCCAGGCAGGCCGGAGGAGGCAAAGCCGCGCACATGCAGGCCCAGATCGTGGGCGGCGCCGGCCACCAGCAGAATTGCCTCGCGCCGATCGGCGGCGTCGCGGACGACCCCGCGGCCGACCCGCTCCCGCCCGAGCTCGAACTGCGGCTTCACCATCGCCAGCATCTCGCCGCCGGGCTCGAGGCAGCGCGCGACCGCCGGCAGGATCTTGCTGAGGGAGATGAAAGAGACGTCGATCGTCGCCAGAGACGGCACGAAAGGCAGGTCCGCCGGCTGCATCTCGCGCGCGTTCAGCCGCTCGATCACGTGCACGCGCGGGTCATGGCGCATTCGGACGTCGAGCTGGCCGTAGGCGACGTCGGCGGCGATCACCCGCGCCGCCCCCCGCTGCAGCAGGCAGTCGGTGAAGCCGCCGGTCGAGGCGCCGACGTCGAGGCAGTCGCGCCCGGCGACGTCGATCCCGAGCGCGTCGAGGGCGTTTTCGAGCTTGGTGCCACCACGGGAGACGTAGCGGGGTCCCTCGTCGATGATCAGGCTGGCGTCCGGCTCGACCAGCTGGCTCGGGCGCAGCGCCACCGGCCCGTCCTGCCCGATCCGGACTTCGCCGGCGCGCACCGCCCCCGCCGCTGCCGAGCGCGAGGGAAAGAGGCCGCGGTCGGCCAAAACCGCGTCTATCCGGGTCTTCTTCACGCGGCCAAAGCTACAGCGGCCTTCCCGATCTGGCCTTTTATTCGAGCTTCAGAAACAGATGCGACATTCAGAGCCACCAGTTACCGAATTTGATCTGGTCATCTGGATCAAATCGGGTAGGGACCCCGCAGAGTCCGTGAATTGCAGGATCTCTGTGACCCCACTCACACACAAGTCGCACATACGTTCGTACGCTGTTCAAGGATTCGCAAGAGGAAACCGACTAAGGAGCAGGACCAAGACTTCAAGGCTGAACCCCGCGTCGACAAAGCCTCGCTGCTTCCCACAGCGACGCACTCGACATTAACCGGGCTCACCTACCTCCCACGGATCCACACATATATAGAGATACATATCTCTCCTCCCTGTAGTAACCCCAGAAGCGCCCCGTCTCCCCCGGCGGGGCGTCTTCTGTTGGGCCGCC
>DASTYZ010000094.1:0-21539 GCA_035764545.1 Solirubrobacterales bacterium
GCTGGCCGAGGACGAAAAGACCTACGCCGAGCATCTGATGATCGTCGACCTGCTGCGCAACGACCTAGGCGTCGTCTGCGACCTCGAGTCAGTCGAAGTGCCGGACCTGATGGTGATCGAGCCCTACGCGACCGTGCACCAGATGGTCTCGACGATCGTCGGCCGGCTCGAGGACGGCCGCAGCGCCGTCGACTGCGTCCGCGCCACCTTCCCCGGCGGCTCGATGACCGGCGCCCCGAAGGAGCGGACGATGGAGATCATCGACGGCCTCGAGGAGGAGGCGCGCGGCGTCTACTCCGGCTCGATCGGCTACTTCGGCGCCGACGGCTCGACCGACCTCAACATCGTCATCCGCACGATCGTGATGCGGCCGGGGCGGACGACGATCGGCGCCGGCGGCGCGATCGTCATGCAGTCGGACCCCGAGGAGGAGTTCGACGAGATCTTGCTCAAGGCGCGGGCGCCGATGGCGGCGATCGCGCGGACCGTGACCGGCTCAGACGAGGCGGGCGAGGCCTGGAGCGTCGAGCTGGAGCCGGTCGCCAAGCAGGTGGAGGCGGCGTGACCGAGCCGTTGGCGACCGAGACCACGGTTCGCGAGGCGGGGGCCGGCGACGTCACGGCGGTGGCGGCCGCGGTCGAGAGCCTCCTGCTCGAGCTCGGCGGCCGCCGGCCCGAGCGCTCTGATCTTGAAACTGAGGTCCGCGCCCTGCTGGACGATCCAGCGGGCAGCTCGGTGCTGATCGCGGAGGCCGACGGCAAGACCGTCGGCGTCCTCAGCGCCAGCTGGCAGCGGGCAATCCACGTTCCCGGCATCTACGCGACGATCCAAGACCTCTGGGTCGATGAGGCTTGGCGCAGTCGCGGCGTCGGGGCGGAGCTGGTCGAGGCGATCGCATCCCAGGCGCGAGCTCGCGGGGTAAGCCGACTTGAGGTCGGCCTGCCGCGGGAGACCTTCGCGGCGATCGCTTCGACCGAGTCCTTCTACAGGCGCAACGGGTTCGAGCACCTCGGGCCGCGGATGCGGAGGCTGCTGGAATGAGCCAGGAGCTGCTGATGGTCGAGCAGCGGCAGGGCCGCGACGACGACGCCTTCTGGGTGCGCGAAGGCGAGCGCCGGATCGAGGGCCAGGACGGCAACCAGCGCCTGGTCGAGCTGCGCGCCGGCCTCGTTCGCCACTCGCGGGTGCGGCCGGTCGCCGCCGACGCCGCCGACGAGGAGGTCGAGCGGACGCTGGCGGCGCTGCACGAGGCCGAGTACCTGCAGGCGCTGGCCGAGCTCTCCGGCGCCGAGCCGGTGGTGATGCCGGACTTCGCCCCGCCGGGGCTCGAGCCCGACATCCCCGTCAACGCCAACCTGATCGCCGCCGCGCGGGAGGGGATCCGCACCTCGATCACCGCCGCCGAGCGGCTGTTGGGGGGCGCCCGCTTCACCTACGCGGTCTGCCGGCCGCCGGGACACCATGCCGGCCCCGCCTTTCACGCCGGCTACTGCTACCTCAACAACGCCGGCGCCGCGGTTCGTCGCCTCAGCGAGGGCGGCCTGAAGCCGGTCGGCGTGATCGACCTCGACCTCCACTACCCGAACGGGACCTCGGCCCTGATCGAGCGGATGGGGCCGGTCGCCGCCCTGCACTCGCTGCACGCGTCCCCGGTCACCAACCTGCCGCCGGGGACGCCGCTGCCGCGCCTGGCCGGCGAACGCGCCGTCTCCTTCGCCGAGAGCCCGGACGAAGGCACCTACCTCGCCGAGCTCGCCCACTCGATCCACGACCTCTCCGAGATCGCCCGGGCGCTGGTCGTCTCGCTCGGCTACGACACCGTCGCCGGCGACCCTCACGGGGACTGGAGCTTCAAGCCGGAGATCTTCGCCGAGGTCGGCTGCCTGCTGGCGCGCTCGGGCCTGCCGGTCTGCGTGATCCAGGAGGGCGGCTACGCCCTCGAGGAGCTCGCCGACTGCAGCCACGCCTTCGCCAGGGGGCTGCTGGGAGGGGACGAGCGATGAGCGCCGCCGGCCTGGAGCCGTTCCGTCGCCGCCTCGACGTCATCGACGACGAGATCGCGCGGCTGCTCGGCGAGCGCCTGCAGATCTGCCGCGAAGTCGCCGCTTACAAGAGCGAGCACGGGATCCCGATGATGCAGCCCGACCGGGTCAAGGTCGTCCGCGAGCGCTACCTCGCGCGCGGGGCCGAGCACGACCTGCCGCAGGACTTCACCTCCGACCTCTTCGACCTCCTGATCGCGACCACCTGCCGGCTCGAGGACGAGCTGATGGACGAGCTCGCGGCCGCCGACGGGAGGGACGCCGCGTGAGCACGTTGCCGCCCGGGCCGCGGATGCCGCGCGCCCTGCAGGCCGTCGGCTGGACCCAGCGCTCGCTGCCCTGGCTCGAGCGCTGCCACCGCCGCCACGGCGACACCTTCACCCTGCGCATTCTCCACTGGGGGGACTGGGTGATCCTGGCCGACCCCGACGACGTCAAAAAGGTCTTCACCGCCGGCGACAAGGTCGGCGTCGCGGTCGCCAACCCGTTGCTGGGGCCGGTGCTGGGCCCTCGCTCGGTGATGCTGCTCGAAGAACCCGAGCACATGCGCCGCCGCAAACTGATGCTGCCGCACTTCCATGGCCAGGCGATCGCCAACGACGCGGCGATGATGAGCGAAGTCGCCCAGCGCGAGGTCGAGGGCTGGCCGGCGGGAGAGCCGTTCGCGCTCTGGCCGCGGATGCAGGAGGTGACCAAGGAAGTGGTGATGCGGGCGGTCTTCGGCGAGGACGAGGGCCGCCTCGACGAGATGCGGCAGCGGCTGCGGCGGCTGACCGAGTGGATGAACGACCCCGGCAATCTGGCTCGGCTGGCCACCCTCGGCCCCGACCGGATCGTCCGCAGCCGCGGCTACCGCGAGGCGATGGAGCCGGTCGAGGAAGCGGTGATCGCGGAGGTGCGCCGGCGCCGGGCGAACCCCGACCCCAACCGGGTCGACGTGATCGAGATGCTGGTGCAGACGCGGCGCGAGGACGGCAGCCCCATCGGCGAGCCGGAACTGCGCGACGAACTGCTGACCATGCTGACCGACGGGCCGACCTCGACCTCGCTCGCCTGGACCTTGGAGCGCCTGCTGCGCAACCCCGACAAGCTCGAGCGCGCCCGTGAAGAGGCGCTGGCGGGGGACGACGTCACCTACCTCGACGCCGTGATCAAGGAGACGCTGCGCATGCGGCCGCCGGTGCCGGTCGTGGTGCGGCGGCTGCTGGCGCCGATGCACCTCGGCGGCCACGACCTCCCCGCCGGGACCGTCGTCGCCCCCTGCATCCACCTGATCCACCGCGACCAGCGCTGGTACGAGCGCCCGCACGAGTTCGAACCCGAGCGCTTCCTCGGCCGCCAGCCCGGCACCTACACCTGGATCCCCTTCGGCGGCGGCGTCCGCCGCTGTCTCGCCGCCAGCTACGCGGAAATGGAGATGAAGCGGGTGCTTCGGGCGATCCTCACCACCGTCGACCTGCGCCCGGCCTCCGATCGCTCGGAGCGGATGCGCAAAAGCGCGATCTCCTTCAGCCCCGACCAGAGCGGGCTCGTCATCGCCGAACCGAGGCAAACCGATCCAGCCGGGCCCCGCGCCCTGGCGCCCGCATAGGAGGAGCGAGATGAGCGAGAGCGACATCCTCGTCGTCGGCGCGGGCGCAAAGGCGGCCGCGCTCGCGGCCAAGGTCCACACGATCAACACCCTCGGCCTCGCCGAGGTGACGATGACGGTGGTCGAGAAAACCGAGCCGGCGGCCTCCTGGCTCGGGCGCAACGGGATGACCTCGGGCGAGGAGCCGCTGGCGATCCCGCCGATCAAGGACGTCGGCTTCCCGTACCAGAGCTCCCGCCAGTTCGGCGAGACCGGCGACGAGATCGACGCGGCGCTGCTGCCGCTGACCTGGCAGCACTACGCGATGGAACGCCACGAATACGCGGCCTGGGTCAACGCCGGCTCACCCTCGGTGATGCACCGCGATTACGGCGCCTACCTCGGCTGGGTCCTGGAACGGGCGACCGCCGGGGTCACGATCTACGACGGGCGCGTCACCGAGGTCTCGTTTGCCGCCGACCACGACGCCTGGCAGGTCGAGGTCGCCGAGCGAGGCCGCGCCGAGGACCCCGAGCGCCACCGCGGCCGCGCCCTCGTCCTCACCGGCCCCGGAGTCCATCGCCACTTTCCCCACGACCCCGAGGTCGAGTCCCGCGTCTTTCACTGCGACAGCCGCCGCGAGGAATTCGCCCGGGTGCCGGAGGACGAACCGGTGGAGATCGCGATCGTCGGGGGCGGGGAGAGCGCCCTCAGCGCCCTCGTCTTCCTGCGTGAGATGCGCCCACAGGTGCGGATCACGATCTTCACCCCGACCCTGCCGCTGAGCCGGGGAGAGAGCTTCCTCGAGAACCGCGTCTTCGCCGACCCCGACAACGTCGACTGGGAACACCTCGACGTCGAGACGCGGCGGGACTTCGTCAAGCACTGCGACCGCGGCGTCTTCGACGCCAGCGTGCTGGAGCGGATCGCCGACGACGAGCGCCTCGCCTTCGTCACCGGCCGCGCCGTCCACGTCTCCCTCGCCGGGGATGGCGAGGGGGCCGTGCTCGAGTTCGAGAGCCCAGCCGACGGCCCGATGTCGCAGCGCTACGACTTCGTCGTCAACTGCACCGGCTTCGACCTCCTGCGCCAGCTCCGCGGCCTCTTTCCGGACGCGGTCCGGGACGAAGTCGAAGAACAGTGCGGGCCCCTCTGGGACAGCCCGCCGAAGTCCGAGGTCCCGATCGGTCGCGGTCTGGAACTGGAAGGGGTGCGGCCGCGGCTGCACATCCCCGGCCTCGGCGGCCTTCGCCAGGGCCCCGGCTTCGCCAACCTCGGCAGCCTCGGGCTGCTCGCGAACCGGGTGCTGCAACCACTGCTGGAGGAACTCGGGGTACCTATTGCCTCGAATTCCGCGAAGATGCAGGATAAATCTCTATTACTCGATTAGGGAGGACCGGAGGATGTCAGGGATGAAGTCAACGAAGGCTTGGGCTGCGCTGCTTTTATTGGCGCTGCTGGCTGGACTGAGCGGCTGTGGATCCTCATCGGACTCCTCTGGGTCATCAGGAGAGATGAAGCTGACCGGCGACGCCTGGCCGAACATCGACCAGGCGAGCACGCGCGAGGCCGACGGCGAAATCAGCCGCCAGAACGCCTCCACCCTCGAGCAGGCCTGGACCCTGCCCTCGAAGGCGCAGAGCACCTACGGCGCCTACTCGGCCAGCCCGGTGATCAGCAACGGCGTTATCTACATGCAGGACCTGGAATCCACCGTGCAGGCGATCTCCCTCGACAGCGGCGAGGTGCAGTGGACGTGGCAGTCCGAATCGGCGACCCAGGGACCGAACGGGGTCGTCGTGGCCGAGGGCAAAGTCTTCGGCGCCACCGCCAGCGAAGCATTCGCCCTCGACCAGGAAACCGGCAAGGAACTGTGGTCGGTGCCGGTGGCTGAAGCGCCGCTGGCGATCGACATGGCGCCCGGCTACGAAGGCGGCCTCGTCTACGTCTCGACCGTTCCCACCAACGTCAACTCCGAATACCCGCCGGGCGGCGCCGGAACGCTGTGGGCGCTCGACGCGAAATCGGGGAAGAAGGTCTGGCACTTCGACACGGTCCCGAAAGACCTCTGGGGCGACAAAAAGACCAACTCCGGCGGCGGCCTCTGGTACCCGCCCTCGTTCGACGAAAAGGGCTCGATGTACTTCGGCACCGGCAACCCGGCGCCGTACCCGGGCACCGCGCAGCAGCCCTGGGGCGCGAGTCGGCCCGGCCCCAACCTCTACACCAACTCGATCGTGAAGCTGAACGCGAAGACGGGCAAGCTCGAGTGGTACTACCAGCAGACCCCGCACGACGTCTACGACTGGGACTTCCAGAACTCGCCGATCCTCGCCGAGGCCGGCGGCCGCGAAGTCGCGATCGGCTCGGGCAAGAACGGGATCGTCACCGCCGTCGACGCCAAGACCGGCAAGCCGGTCTGGAGCACCCCTGTCGGCAATCACAACGGCCACGACGACGACGGCCTGCTGGCGATGCGCGGTCAGAGCTCGCAGATCAAGAAAGGCGAAGTCCAGCCCGGCAACCTCGGTGGCGTGATCGCGCCGCCGGCGGCCAACGCGACGACCGTCTTCGTGCCGATCGTCAACGGCGGCATCACCGTCACGAACCAGGAACTCGCTCAGTCGGGGGCTCTGGCGGGCGCGATGGCGGCCGTCGACATCAAGACCGGCAAGGTCCTCTGGGAAAACGAATACCCCACCGCCGCCTTCGGCTCGCCGGTGGTCGTCAACGACGTCGTCTTCTTCACGACCTTCGACGGCACCGTCCACGGTCTCGACGTCAAAACCGGCGGCGAAGTCTGGACCGCGAGCCTGCCGGCGGGATCGAACAGCGCCGTGTCGGCAAGCGGCGACACCCTTGTCGTCCCCGCCGGAATCCCGAGCGCCGAAGGCCAGCAGCCGTCCCTGATCGCCTTCCAGCTGAAGTAGCTCCAAGGGGAAGGGTCTGCCATCGACCCGGGTCGGATATGACTCGGGTCGATGGCGACACCGCGCAGCGCCGGCATCCTCCTCTTCCGCCGCCAGGGCGGAGAGACCGAATTCCTGCTCGTGCATCCCGGCGGCCCCTTCTGGGCGAGGAAAGACGAGGGCGCCTGGTCGATCCCAAAGGGCCAGATCGAGACGGATGAGGAACCGCGCGCCTGCGCGCTCCGCGAGCTGGAAGAGGAGCTGGGGCCGGCCCCGACCCTCGATACCGAGCAGCTGATCGAGCTCGGCTCGATCCGGCAGAAGGCGGGGAAAGTGGTCGAAGCCTGGGCCGCGGAGGCGGACTTCGACCCGGCCGCCCTGGACAGCAACAGCTTCGAGATGGAATGGCCACCCCGCAGCGGCAAGCAGCAGGAGTTCCCCGAGGTCGACCGGGCCGGGTGGTTCAGCCCTGAGGCGGCGCGGGAGAAGATTCTGCCCGCGCAGGCGGAGCTGCTCGATCGCCTGCTCGAGCGGCTGGCCTAGATCGGCGCGCCCGAGCGATTCGGCAGGGCTCGCTGCACCACCAGCGTCATCGTCCCGCCGACGATCAGCAGGGTGACATTGATGACGAGGACGATGAGGGCGCCGAGGGCGTGCTCGATGCCGCCGGCGCCAAGGGCGACGCCGAGGTAGGCGGAGGCGGGGATCGTCGTCACCGAGATCGCGACGCCGACGGCGGCGCTGGCTCGGGTCTCGAAGGCGAGCATCCCGGCGACGCCCGCGGCGAGGGCGACGAGCACGGTCGTGTAGTCGGTCTTGGCGAGCGTGCTGAGGCTGCTTTCCTCGACCTCGAAGCCGTCGGGGAGGAAGCCGAACCATTTGAGCAGGGCGCTGAGGACCATCGCCGTGACGACGACGAGGCCGAGCCCCATCACCAGGGTGACGAAGGCGCGGCGGGCAAGCCCGAACCGCCGTCGCACCAGCCCGACCGAGGTGGCGCAGATCGGCAGCAGGTCGGGACTGACCGCCATCGCGCCGACGACCAGGATCGAGCTGCCGGTGATCACCCCGCAGGCGGCGATCACGGCGGAGACGTTGATCAGGGCGAGGTAGCGGGCGAGCAGGCGGGAGTTGGCTTTCGCCTGGCCGATCACCTCCACCCAGGAGAAGCCGTCGACCCCGCCTTCGCCGAAGTGGTGGCGGTGCTGAGGGGCGACGACCTCCACCCTGGTCAGGACGTAGTCCTCGCCGCCGAGCCCGAACCTGTCGACCGCCTCGACCAGCCGATCGGCGGCGACCGGCTCGACGTCGGCGACGAAGACGAAGGCGCCGGAGGGAGCGGAGGTGTCGACCTGCTGGACGACCCTTTTGACGCCATCGAGATCGCGCAGCAGTGCTCCGAACTCGTCGGCCTGATGATGGGCTACGGAGGAGCGCAGCCTCAGCATCGGGAAGTCAGGAGACGAGCTTCAGGACTTTGAAGGCGCGGTCGCCTTTCGGCGTCTCGACTTTCACCGTCGCGCCGACCTTGGCGTCCATCAGCGCCCGCCCGATCGGCGACTCGGCCGAGAGCCGGCCTTCGGCCAGGTTCGCCTCGGTCGAGCCGACCAGGGTCCAGGTGTTGGTCTCGCCTTTGGACTCGTCGAGGACCTCGGCGGTGCGGCCAAAGGAGAAGAAGTCGCTGTCGAGCTCGGAGACCTCGACCACGACGGCGTTCCGCAGCCGTTCCTGCAGCCGCTTGATTTTGGTCTCGAGGTGGGCCTGGTCCTCTTTGGCGACGTGATACTCGGCGTTCTCCTTGAGGTCGCCCTCCTCGCGGGCGACCTTGATCCGCGCCGCCATCGCTTTGCGCGCCGGGCCTTCGAGCTCGGCGAGTTCGGCTTTCAGCTCTTCGATTCCGGCCTGGGTGATCGGCTCACCGGTCTGCTCCTGCGGGCTCATGCACGGGAGCGTGGCAGAAATCAGTCACCGCCGTTGCCCGCCGTGAAGGCCGTGGCGAAGCTGCGGACTTTGGCTCCGCCGGCGTTCGCCAGGGGGTCGAGCTTGAAGAGGTCCTCGACCGAGCGCAGCAGCGAGTAGGGGTTATAGGGGGCGGCATCGGTGGCTCCTGGTGCGGCCAGCGGCGAGACCAGGACCGCGCCGACCTTCTTCGGGTCGACGGGCGCGGCGGCAGGGTCGGTGGGCGGGGCTGGATCGGCTGCGCCGAAGCTGACGACTAGAAGCCCGTCGCGCTTATAGGCGGGCGAGGTGAGGATTTCCGGCACGACTTTGGCGAGGAAGGCGTCGGCCGCGGCTGCGCCCTCGGCGGTTCCTTCCGGGCAGCTGCCGCGGAAACCGGCGTTGCAGAGGCTGGGGGAGATGTAGGAGTAGTTCGCGGTCGCCTCGAGTTTCCTCAGGTCGCCGGCCAGCTCGCCGAGCGGCGCGTCGTTTTCGTCGCAGTCGCCGAGGTCCAGCAGCGAGTGGAAGAAGAGGAACGGGTTGAGCCGGGAGGAGTAGCCCTCGGCGGTCGTCACCTCGCCCGCTTCGGGTTCGGGATGGACGCAGTTTTCGGGCTTGCCTTCCGCATCGGCCATGCCCTCGAAGTAGCCATGCCAGCTGAGGCGGGCACCGGCGAGCTGGTCGGCGAGACTGAGGGTTTCGACCTCGTTGACGCACTCCTCGTAGACCGGGCAGCCGGCCTTCGTCGCCGCGCTCGGCGGCTGGCCGCTGACCGCGGCAATCCCGTTCGGCAGCGGCGCCGGGTCGAGCAGCGAGTAGTTGGAGAGCAGGACCCCCTGCGGGCGTAGCTCAGCGGAGAGGTAGGGCATCTGCGAGGTTGCGCCGAAGGCCGCCTCGTAGCCGGGGCTGGCGAGGGAGACGACGAAGACGTGCTGGATCGGACCCGGTGCGGGCGCTTCCGGTTCGCTCGGCGGCGGCACCGGCGCTTCGGTTTCGGGGGCCGGTGCGGCTTCCGGCGCGGGCGCCGGAGCGGGAAGCGGCCCGGAGGAAGCCGCTTCCGCGCTCGGCGCGGTTTCCGGCAACGCCGGAGCGGAGGAGCTCGGTTCGGGTGCGACGGGGGCCGGGGCGACGGCGACGGCTTCTTCTTCCAAGAGTGCCTTCGCCGCTGCCGTTTCCATCGGGCTGAGCCCGCTGGAGTTGCTGAGCCCGACAGCGACGATGCCGGTGGTCGCGACCAGCGAGGAGGCGACCAGCAGCGAGAAGCGTTTGCCGGTCAGGCTCGCCGCCGCCGCGGTCGCCTTCTCGGTCAGGCCGGAGAAGAGCTTCACGCCGCCACCGCCGTTGCCGGCGCCAAGGAGTGACCGCACTGCGGGCAGAAGCGGACGGCGGGACCGTAGGGAGAGCCGCAGCTCGGGCAGAGGCCGGCGGCGTCGGAGCGCTCGAGCTCGAGCAGGCGCTCGACCGCGAGCAGCTCGGCGTCGACCCGCTGCAGCTCCGCCGCCTTGCGGGTGAGGACGTCGAGGCGGACGTGGTCGCGGATCGCCATCTCGTAGAAGGCGCCGCCGAGGTCGGCCTGCATCACCGTGAACTTCTCCAGTAGCCGGTCGCGCTGGGCCAGCAGCTCCTTGTTCTCAGGCACCGGCGCCGGCTCGGCGGTCGCCGCCGGTTTCGCCTCGGGCTTGCGCCTCGCGCGCTCGGCCAGCTTGCGCAGCCGCTCGGGGGCCTGGGGCCGGATCACGGTTCCACCCCCGAGGGTGCCGGGGCGCTGCTGCCGTCGCCGCCGATCACGACCACGTCCGGCAGGTTCTGCTGGGCCTTGATGTAGTTCTCTCCCGTCTGTTCGGGGTTTTCTTCGACCAATTTGGTGTCTTCGGCTTCCTTCTCCTCGGAAGCCTGGAAGTTGGTCACTTCATGGACGTCGCCGTTGGAGGTGTGGGCGACGACTTTGCCCTCGCCTTTGGCATTCGCTTTGCCGCCTTTGGCGGCTTTTTTGTCTTTTGCGGCGTTGGCGGCTGCGGCCGGGGCGGCCGCGGTGGCGGTTGCCGTCGGCCTTTCCCGCAGCGCCTGCAGCAGCGCCTCGCTGTTGCCGTCGCCGTCGGAGCCGCTGCGCCCGACGACCAGCCCGAGGCCGACCGCGAGCGGCAGCAGCGCGAAGAAGGCGACGGCGGCGGCGCGGCTGGTCGCGGGTGGCTTGCGCGCCGGCCCGACCAGCGGCCGCCGTGAGCGCTTGCTCATCGCCGCGAAGTAGCGCGAGGCCGGGTTGGCACCGTTGCCGCGCCGGGCGGCGCAGTTGACGCAGTAGCGCTGCTGCGGGTCCATCGGCGCCCCGCACTCCTCGCAGGGCTCGTAGGCGTGCGGCCGGCGCACCGGCTCGATCTCACTCATCCCTTCTCCTTCTCGTGCTTGCCCTGCTGCTTCTTCTGCTGGCGCTCCTCGCGCGCCTTCAGGATCCGCGCCGATTCGGCCCGCTGGGCCTCGGCTTTTTCCTGCGTCGTCTCGCAGCCGGCGAGGCCGGTGAGGGCGAGCGCGCC
Organism: Solirubrobacterales bacterium; assembly: GCA_035764545.1. Taxonomy (GTDB): domain Bacteria; phylum Actinomycetota; class Thermoleophilia; order Solirubrobacterales; family 70-9; genus VAYN01. Next base: position 10,991 of record DASTYZ010000094.1, read on the forward strand.
GCCGAGGGCGAGGACCGCCAGCTGCTTGTCGCGCCTAACCGAAGGCACCGCTCACGTAATCCTGGGTCCGTTGCTCGCGGGGCGAGCCGAAGAGGGCGGTGGCGCTGTTGTACTCGACCAGGTCGCCGAGGTACATGAAGGCGACGTGGTCGGCGATCCGGTAGGCCTGCTGCAGGTTGTGGGTGACGATGACGACGGCGACGTCATCGCGCAGCTTGACGATCAGGTCCTCGATCACCTGGGTCGATTTCGGGTCCAGGGCCGAGCAGGGCTCGTCGAGCAGCAACACCTCCGGCTCGGCCGCCAGGGCGCGGGCGATGCAGAGCCGCTGCTGCTGGCCGCCGGAGAGCTTCAGGGCCGGGTGGTCGAGGTTGTCCTTGACCTCCTCGAAGAGGCCGGCGCGGTCCAGGGCGCTGTGGACCTTCGGCTCCAGGGACTTCTTGCGCTGGCGGCGCGAGCCCTGCTCGCGCAGGACGTAGGCGATGTTGTCAAAGACGCTCATCGGGAACGGGTTTGGCTGCTGGAAGACCATCGTCACCCGCCGCCGCAGCAGGGTCGGCTCGATCGCGGTGATGTCGACGTCGTCGAGGAGGATGCGGCCGCTGAGGCGGGCGCTCGAGGTCAGCTCGGTGAGGCGGTTGAGCGAGCGCAGCAGCGTCGTCTTGCCACAGCCCGAGGGACCGATCAGCGACAGCACCTCTCCCTGGCGGACCGGCAGCGAGACGCGTTTGACCGCTTCTTTGGCCCCGTAGTGGACCGAGACCTCGTCGATCTCCATCCGCCGGATCGAGAACTGGGGCGCCCCGATCGAGCGTTTGGCAGCGGTGAAGCCGCTCTGCTGCGGGGCGTGGCCGTTTCCATTGCCGTTGCTGGGCGCAGGCGCGATTACCTCCGTCGCCGGCTCGGGATCCTCCAGCTGCAGCCGGCGGATCGGGGGTGGAGAGATCAGTGGCTCCACGTTCCTACCTTTCGGGCGCGGCGATGGACGACGTCGACGGCCGCGTTCAGGGCCAGGACCATCAGCAGCAGGACGAAAGCCGCCGCGTAGGCTTTCTGCGGCTGGTTGAGGTTCCCGGTGGGGGAGGCCTCGTAGACGAAGTTGGTCAGGGTGGTGCCGGCCCCGCGCAGGTAGTTCATCGGGAAGCCGACGCCTTCGACCGGGGCGAAGTTCTGGGTGGCGCCGAGGAGGACGACGATGATCGCGGTGTCGCCGATGATTCGGCCGAGGCCGAGCATGGCTCCGGTCGCGACCTGCGGGCGGCAGGTGGGGAGGAGGATGCGCCGCGTCGTCGCCGCCTTCGTCTTGCCGACCGCGTAGGAGGCCTCACGGACGTGGCGCGGGATCGAGTTCAGGCCCTCGCGGACGCTGGCGACGATCAGCGGCAGCGCCACCAGCGAGAGCATCGTCCCGGCGGCGAAGAAGGAGCGGCCGAAGACGACTCCTTCGGAGCTGCGGCTGAGGAAGCCGAGCGCGGTGCTGGAGAAGATCACCGTGCCGAAGAGGGCGAGAACGATCGAGGGGATGCCAGCGATCGCCTCGATTGTCATCTCGGTGAGGCGGGCGAGCGGCGCCGGGCGGCCGCACTCGACCAGCCAGACCGCGATCGCGATCCCGGTCGGGAGCGCCAGCGAGATCCCCATCACGGCGACGATCAGGGTCCCGAAGAGGGCGTCGGAGAAGCCGCCGGTTTCGCCCTCGCTGAAGCCGGCGGCGGCCGGGGTCCAGAGCATCTCCGGGCGCAGGAACTTGATCCCCTGGACCAGCAGGTAGACGACAATCGCGACCGCGATCGCGCAGAAGAGCAGGCCGAGGCCCCAGCAGATCGCGAGGCCGATGCGGTCGGTCAGGGCCCAGGTGGCGGTGCCCTCGACCGCGCCCTTGTCCTCCTTGTTACCCCCCTTCAGCAGCAGCATCAGGCGGTCCCGTATTTCTGCATCGCCCGCCGGGCGAAGTAGCCGGTGATCGAGAAGGTGGCCGCCGAGAAGAGGAGGACGGCGGCGATCGCGAACAGGGTCGCGTTGGCCGGCGGCGAGCTCAGCTGGTCGATGTTCTTGACGATCGTCGGCGCCAGCGGTCGCGAGGGCTCGTAGATGAAGATCAGCCCGTCAGCCGGGTTGGGCGCAAAGCCGACCGAGCCGGAGATCATCGCCAGCATCACCGCCTCGCCGATCGCACGGGCGGTGGCGAGGACGGTGCCGGCGACGATCGCCGGGCGGGCGCTGCGGACGCCGATCTTCCAGGTCGTGCGCCAGCGGTTGACGCCGAGGGCGAGAGAGCCCTCCAGCCAGCCCGGTTTCACCGCCCGCAGGCCGTCGCTGAAGATCGAGACCATCAGCGGCGCGATCATCACCGTCAGCACCAGCGTCGCCGCCATCAGGCTGTAGCCGGTGAGGGAGATGACGCCGGCCACCGAGGCCTTCTGCGGCTCGGTCACCAGGTGGTTGCCGATGAAGGGGACGAGGACGACGACGCCGATCAGGCCGTAGATGACCGAGGGGACGCTGGCCAGGAAGCGGATCACCGGCTGCAGCACGTTGCTCATCCACTCCGGCGCGAACTCGACGATGAAGACGGCGACGAAGAGGGCGCAGAAGAGGCTGATGAGGACGGCGCCGCCGGTGATCAGGATCGTGCTCCAGATCAGCGGCCAGCCGTGGAAGGTGTAGACGTATTCGAGGCCGTTCTGGCCGGAGAGGAAGATCGCGTTGAGCTGGTCGTCGACGTTGCCGCCGGGGCCGAACCAGGCGAGGCCGTTATGGGAGAACGAGGGCCAGGCGCGGACGAAGACCGTGACGATCAGCGCCAGCAGCAGGCCGACGACCCCGCAGACCAGCACGCCGAGCATCCGCTCGACGCGCTGGTCCGACCACTTCGGGCCGTACTCCTGGGGAAACTGCTCCTCCAAGGCCTACTTCTTGTTGAAGGCGGCGACGCCGCCGGCCTGGGCGATGACCGAGCCGGCGAGTTTGCTGCGCCGCGCCCAGTCGATGAACTTGAGCAGCGCTTTCGGGCTCGAGCTTCCGTCGCCGGGGAGGACGAGGAAGATGTAGCGCGAGAGTGGGTACTTGAGCGGCTCGACGCTGATCTTGCCCGGGGCGCAGGGGACGCCGTTGACCTTGAGGGTCTTCAGTCCCTTTTTCTGCCAGGCGAGACCGGCGTAGCCGATCGCGTTCGGGTCCTGCTTGACCGCGTTGACGACGAGGCCGTCGGCGGTGAGAGCGTTGACGTTGGACGCCGGCGGCTCATTGCCGAGGACGGCCTGGAGGAAGAAGTTGTAGGTCCCTCCGTTGGTGTCGCGGCCGACCGGGTAGATCGTCGTCCCGAGGCTTGATCCCACCTGGCTCCAGTTGGTGATCAGGCCGCGGTAGATGTCGTGGGTCTGCTGGATCGTGATGTTGCTGAGGCTGTTCTTCGGGTTGACGTCCAAGCAGAGGCCGTCGAGGAAGAACTTGATGTAGGTCGTCCCGGCATCGCTGGGAAGTGGGGTGCGAGCCTGACCTGCGAACTGGCTGGTCCCGTTCTGGACGTCTTTGACGCCGGCGTTGCCTCCGTTCGGCGTGTAGACGAAATGGACCTTCTTGTTGACCTTCTTCGTGTACGTCGCGAAGAGGGCCTGCAGCACGGGCTGCGCGGCCACGGAACCGGACCCGATCAGGGTCACGGCACCGGCCGACGCCGGCGCAGCGAGCCCCAAAAGGGAGAGCGCCGCTATGGCGAGGGTCTTGCTTCTCATGCGGGGTTGAGTCCTTTCTGCCGGGATAAAACGAGTTTGTTGACCAACTACGTCGCAAAACCCTAGCAGCTTCTGTACCTTCCTGAGTCACTTAGTAAAGAAAGGCGTCCGAGGGCACCAACAGCCGTGCGGAGGCCGCAGACATGGAGGACCAATTGCTGAAGAGAAGACTGTCCACCCCCCGAGCCGCGACGGTCGTCGTGCTTGCGGCGGCCGTCGCCGCCTCGGTCACGGTGGTGCCCTCAGTCGCCCAGTCGTTTCTGACGAGCCAGGGGGCGGCGCACAAGTACGTGAGCAAAGAGAAGGCATCGCAGCTCTACCTGAAGAAAAAAGCCGCATCGAACCTGTACGTCGCCAAGGCGTCGGCGCCGCGACCCCCGGTCGTCGGCCTCGCCGCCGGTAGCGCCCAGTACGGGCCGGTCGCGGCGACCACCGCCGGCTTCATCCCGACCGCGTTCACCTCGTTCGCGACCAAGGCAGAAGTCAGCTCCGCGGTGATCACCTTCTCCGGTCAGGCGACCTGCACGGCGCCGAAACCGGGACCCGACCAGGCCTGCCCGATCCAGATCCTGGTCGACGGCCAGGCGACCGGCAAAGTCAACTTCTCGCCGGCGACGGCCGAGTCGCCGACGCCGGTTCCCGTGATCCAGACGGTCGTCCAGACGGGCGTCCTGCTCAAAGGCGGCCACACGATTGCGGTCCAGTACGCGGGTGCAAAAAACGTCACCTTCACGCTGAAAAACTGGAACCTCGCCGTCGAGGCCTATCCCCAGCCCGACGAACCGCTCCAGCTCGAGGACGACACGAGCTCCAAAGGCGGCTCGAAGAGCTCCAAGTAAGGAGCCAGACGCGAAAGAGCCCGGATCGCCATCGAGTGCGATCCGGGCTCAGGTTTCACAGCCGGGACATTCAGCGCTGTCGTCCATGACCTAGCGCTGGGGCCGGGGGAGACCGTCCCCGAGGATCAACCGCGCCCGGTAGAAGAGCGCCTCGTCAGCCCCGTTCAAGGCCGACTCCCGATTGTCGGTCTGCGTAGTCCGGTTCTGCCCGGTTCCAGCGGGGCTCTCATCCCGGACCAGCCCGGCCAGCCGCCCCCGCGACCGAAAAGTCGTAGTAGCAACTCGCTTGGTCACTCTGTCTCCTTTCTCGCTTTGTAGACCAACTAAGTCAAGAATAGCAGAAGGGGGGAGAAACCTACCGGCCGGAGCCTTAGCTGCTGGTGAGCAAGAATCTGCTTTACGGGATTGCCTATGACGAGGCTGTCCGGGCCCGCTCCGAGCAGCAGGAGCTCATCGAGAGCTTGCGGGCCCGAGCGGGCTTGCTTTTCTCGGTTGCGGCCATCTCGACGTCCTTCCTAGGGGCACAAGCTTTGCGGGCCGGACGCCTATATCTCCCGTCGTGGTTGGCGTTGCTCTGTTTCATTGCCGTTGCTTCGGTTTCGCTCGCCATTCTCTGGCCGCGCAAGTGGGAGGGGGCAACTGATCCGCGTGAGGTGATCGAGACCTACATAGAGGCACCGAAGGTTGCTCCAGTGGAGGAGCTGCAGAGGGATCTGTCTATCTACATCTACGGCAGCTACAAGGAAAACCAAGAAGCCCTGAGACAACTAGCAGCCTTCCTGCAGGTGGGCAGTGGGTTGATGGCCCTCGAGGTTGCTTTTTGGATGATCGCCATCGCGGCCGCCTACTAAGATTTCTCCATGCCAGAGCCGGCCAAACGAACTTCTCGGATACAGCCGAAAAGAGGGCCTAGCCCGATCGTCGTGGAGCCGGCGATGACGCTCGGCGAGATGGTGAGGCTCTTGCTTCCGCGTCCCCTGAGGCAGCGCTTGTCCTCTCGCGATCGCTCTGTGTAGCTCAGGGAGTCGCGTAAAAAGTGGCGAGGTGGGGCGGGGCGTCACCCGGCAAGAAGACGCCCCACCCCGTCGCCCCTTCAGACGGCTGCAGGTAACCCTGCGTCGCCGCCGTCCTGAGACCCGAGGGGAGTCGAGGCCCCTTGGGGTTGGGACGGCGAGCCACCGTTGAAGCTTTTGGCCTGGATCGGGCGCAGGTAGGCGATCTGGCCCTCCCGCAGCTCCAGGCGCTGGAGTTCGTTGCGGGTCAGCTGCGCCCAGACCTCGGTCCCGTCGTGGAGGACGAGCTCGACCCGGACCTCGAAGCCGAGGGTGACGATCCGCTGGACCATGCCCTCCTGGGTGCGATCGTCGGGGTCGAGGACGACCTCCATGTCGTGCGGGCGCACGAAGTCGTCGCCGAGCTGGTTGACCTCGCCGACGAAGCTCATCACGAACTCGTTGGCGGGGTGCTCGTAGAGCTCATCGGCGGTGCCCGACTGCTCGACCCGCCCTTCGTTCATCACCACCAGCTGGCCGGCGACGTCCATCGCCTCCTCCTGGTCGTGGGTGACGAAGATCGTCGTCACGTGCATCTCCTCGTGGAGGCGCCGCAGCCAGGTCCGCAGGTCCTTGCGCACCTTCGCGTCGAGCGCCCCGAAGGGCTCGTCGAGCAGCAGCACCTGCGGCTCGACCGCGAGCGCCCTGGCCAGCGCCATCCGCTGCCGCTGCCCGCCGGAGAGCTGGGAGGGAAAGCGGCCGGCGAGGCCGTCGAGCTGGACCAGCTGCAGCAGCTCGTGAACCCGCTTGGACGTCTCGGGCCTCTTCCACTTGCGGATCTTCAACCCGAAGGCGACGTTGTCGTACACCGTCATGTGCTTGAAGGCGGCGTAGTGCTGGAAGACGAACCCGACCCCGCGCTGCTGCGGCGGTTTGCGGGTGGCGTCCTCGCCGTTGATCGTGACCTCGCCGGAATCCAGGTCCTCGAGCCCGGCAATCGCCCTCAGCAGGGTGGACTTGCCCGAGCCGCTGGGCCCGAGAAGAGCGGTCAGGGATCCGTCCGGCACCTCGATCGATACGTCGCTGAGGGCCTGAAAGTCACCGAAGCTTTTATTTGCTCCCTCGACTGAGATTCCCATCAGGCGTCCTCCTTTCTTTTCAGCAGGTTCATTGCGAACAAGGTGATGAGCGCGAGGAGCGCCAGCACCAGGGAGGCGCCATAGGCCCCCGTTTGGTTGAAGTTGGCGTACTGCTTCTCGACGAACAGCGGCAGGGTCTGGGTCTCGCCGCTGATCGAGCCGGAGACGATCGTCACCGCGCCGAACTCGCCCAGCACGCGGGCGGTGGTGAGGACGACGCCATAGGCGACGCCCCAGCGGATCGACGGCAGGGTGATCTTCCAGAACGTCTGCCTGCCGTTGGCACCGAGCGTCGATGCCGCCTGCTCCTGGTCGGTGCCGATCTCCTGCAGCACCGGCACCGTCTCCCGGACCACGAAGGGCAGCGAGACGAAGATGCTGGCGAGGACCATCCCCGGCACCGAGAAGAGGATCTTGATCCCTTCTTCGCCAAGGAAGGCGAACCAGCCATCGGTCCCGTAGAGGAGGTAGAGCGAGAGGCCGATGACGACGGGCGAGACCGCGAACGGGAGGTTGATGATCCCGTCGATCAGCGGGTTCGCCTTTGACTTGTGGCGGACAAGCAGCAGCGCGCAGGCGATGCCGAAGATCGTGTTCAGCGGCACCGCGATCACGACCATCACCACGCTCAGTTTCAGCGCGTGGAGGCCGTCCGGCGAGGTGATCGCGTCGAGCGGGGGGCCGATCCCTTCTTCGAAGGTCTTCCAGAAGATCATCACCAGCGGGATCAGCAGCAACATCGTCAGGTAGCCGAGGCCGAGGAACCGCAGGCCCCAGCGGCTGGGGAGCTTGGCGCTCATCAGGCACCCCCTCCGGAGACGCCCTTGTTCTCGACCGTGACGATGAAGTCGGTGGAGCCGCGGTCGTGGCGGATCGCCCAGCGCTGGATCAGCGAGACGGAGGCGAGCAGCAGCAGCGAGGCGACGAGGAGGACGACCGAGACGGCGGAGGCGCCGACCAGGTTGTCGGACTCGACCTGGTTGCGGATGAAGACCGAGGAGACGGTCGTGTCCGGGTTTCCGCCCGCGAAGAGGAGGACGGAGCCGAACTCGCCCAGCGCGCGGGCGAAGGCCAGCGCGACGCCGGCGGCGAGGCCGGGGAGGAGGTTGGGGAAGATGATGCGGCGGAAGATCGTGAAGTTGCCCGCCCCCAGCGAGGCCGCCGCGGCCTCCATCTCGCGGTCCATCTCCAGCAGCAGCGGCTGCACGGCGCGGACGACGAAAGGCAGGGTGACGAAGCAGAGGGCGACGACGACGGCGGTGCGGCTGAAGGCCAGGTTGATGCCGAGCGGACTGTCGTTGCCGTAGAGGGTCAGCAGAGTGAGGCTGGCGACGATCGTCGGCAGCGCGAACGGCAGGTCGATCACCGCGTTGACGATGCTCTTGCCCGGGAACTTGTCACGGACCAGGAGCCAGGCGAGGATCGTGCCGAAGAAGCCGTTGACGACGACGACGATCAGCGAGCAGACGACCGTCAGCTTCAGGCTCTGGATCGCCAGTGGCGAGGTGACCTGTTCCCAGAAGTGGCCGAGGCCGAGGGAGAAGGCTTCGCTGGCGACTGCCGCCAGCGGCAGCAGCACGATGATGCTCAGGTAGAGCATCACCATGCCGCCGCCGATGCCGGTGCCGATCCCGGGCAGGCGCAGGCCTGCCCGGGACTCGGTCGGAGCGGGGAGGTTTGCCGGGTGTGCCTCCATCAGCCGCTCGTCGAGACTCCGAGTTCCTTCTCGATCTGGGCGACCGAGCCGGTTTCGTCGTCGAAGAACTCGTCGTTGACTTTGCCCCAGCCACCGAACTGCTCGATCTTGAAGAGATCGTCGGGGGTCGGGAACTGCTTCTCGTCGACGAGTTTGGGGTTGACGGGGCGGTAGCCGTTCTCAGCCCAGATTTCCTGTCCCTCATCCGACCAGATGAAGTCGAGGAAGTCCTGCGCGGCGGGCTCCGGCGCGTCTTTGGTGACCGCGATCGGGGTTTCGATCTGGATCGTCGAGGGCGGGATCACGTACTCGACGTCTTCACCCTCCTCTTCGGCTTTGATCGCCTCGTTCTCGTAGCCGAGGAGGACGTCGCCCTGGCCCTGGGTGAAGGCGGAGAGCGCGTCACGGGCGCTGCCCGGCTGCGCGACTGCCTTTTCGAGCAGGGTCTTGACCGCGGCCAGCGCCTCATCCTCGGCTTTGCCGGCGTTGATCTGGGAGCCGTAGACGGCCATGATGTTCCAGCGCGCGGCGCCGGAGCTGAACGGGTTCGGGGTGACCACGTCGACGTCCTTGGTCAGCACGTCGTCGATCGATTTGATCCCCTCGGGGTTGCCGCTGCGGACCGTGAGCACGACGACCGAGTTCTGGGCGATCCCGTCGTAGGGCTGTTTGTTCCAGTCTTTGGCGACGATTTCGCCTTCTTCGACCAGTCGTTCCATGTCGCCGCCCTGGGCGAAGTGGACGACCGATGCGGGCTGGCCCGCGGCGACGGCACGGCTCTGGTCGCCGGAGGCGCCAAAGGAGTTGCTGAAGCTGACGCCGGAGCCTTTCGAGCTTTCCTCGAAGGCAGGCTCGAGCGCTTCGGTGTAGACGGCTTCCGGGGTGGAGTAGCCGACGACGTCCAGCTTGCCGCCACTTCCTCCGCTGTCTCCAGAGGAGCCGGTGGTGTCATCACCACCGCCGCATCCAGCGGCAAATACTGCGAGGAGCAAAACGAGAAGCGCGGCCGGGAGGCCGATCTTCACGCCGCGCCGCCGGGTAGTGCGAGCGTTCCGCATCTAAAAGTTTCCTTCCTATGTCGACTAACTTACGTTCTTGAGCAACTTACTGCTCAATGAGGGCGGCACCGTAGCACAAAGTCGATCAGGAAAGTCTGGAATCCTGATCTGGATTCCGGGATTTGAGGTCAACAATGGCCGCGCGGCAGAGCTTTCCCCTCATATAGATGGAAAAGCTCTGCCTCGGCCATAGACTCCGCGCATGAGCGTCGACGCGTTTCGCACGCCGGAGGAGCTGCTCGAGGGGCTGCCGGACTATCCGTTCGAGTCCCGCTACCGCGAGGTCGACGGCCTGCGGCTGGCGCACCTCGACGAGGGGGAGGGGGAGCCGGTCGTCTTCTTCCACGGCGAGCCGACCTGGTCGTTCCTCTGGCGCAAGGTGATCCCGCCGGTGCGGGACGCGGGCTACCGCTGCATCGCCCCCGACTACGCCGGCTTCGGCCGCTCCGACAAGCCCACCGACCTCGGCTGGTACACCTACGACCGCCACGTCGAGCTGATGGCGGCGCTGCTGGAGGAACTCGACCTGCGCAACGCGACCGCGGTCGTCCACGACTGGGGTGGGCCGATCGGGCTGCGGCTGGCGGTCGAGCATCCCGACCGAATCTCCCGCCTGGTGATCATGGAGACCGGCCCCTTCACCGGCCACCAGAAGATGAGCGACGCCTGGCTTGCCTTCCGCGAGTTCGTCCGCGGCAGCGAGGACGTGCCGGTCGGCTTCCTCGTCAAAGGCGGCTGTAAGGAGGACCCGGGCGACGAGGTGATCGCCGCCTACGACGCGCCCTATCCGGAGCCGGCGGCAAAGGCCGGCGCCCGCGCCTTCCCCTTGATCCTCCCGACCGAGCCCGATGCCCCTGGCGCCGCCGAGGGCAAACGGGTCGCCGACGCCCTGCGCGACGACGACCGCCCGGCGCTTGTGCTCTGGGCCGACTCCGACCCGGTGCTGCCGTTCTCGGTCGGCGAGCGGGTCTCGAGTCAGCTGAACTTCCCGCCCCCGCGCCCGATCGAGAACGCCTCGCACTTCCTGCAGGAGGACGCGGGGCCGGAGATCGGCGCGATCGTCGCCGAGTGGTTGGATAGCGGGGCCGGGC